>NZ_JAVRFL010000022.1:0-123581 GCF_031845925.1 Micromonospora reichwaldensis
ATGTTGCCGTTCGCGTCGACCGAGCCCTCCTCCTGGAGCACCTTCTTCGGGTACGTCGAGAGGATCATGTTGGCGTCGGTGCGGAAGGTGTCCGTGCCGAAGCCGTCACGGAACCAGCCGCCGGGGGTGGTGAAAGCTGAGAGCGGGGGAAGATCCGGGCGGGACCGCCCGGCATGGGAGGGGTGACCATGGCGGGCGACGCCGGCTCGGGCGCGGCGCGGGAACTGTTGCTGGTGCTCGCGGTGGCGCTGGCCGGGCTGCTGCTCGCCGTGGTCGCGGTGTTCACGCCGTGGCACGCCACCCCGGACGGGGCCGCGCCGGCCGCTCCGGTCGAGCTTCGCAGCCCGACGGAGCGGCCGGTGCCCACCGTCGGCTGACCGTCGCTCAACCCGCCTGCCTGTCGCCGGAGGGGCCGGTGCGCGGTCAGCGGGTGCGGCTCTCCCCGGCGCCGGCCGCGGAGCGTTCCGCACCCAGCAGGTCGGCGAGGGTGGTCCGGTCGACCACCAGGGCGATCGCGCCGTGCACGGCCAGCCAGACGTCCCGCAGTCCGGTCGCCACACCCGCGTAGCCGGCCCGTTCGGCCGGCAGCCCGCGGACGGTCGTCAGGGACCCGCCGATCGCGCGGAGCACGTCGCCGACGCTGATCTCCACCGCCGGGCGGGCCAGGGCGTACCCGCCCTCGGTGCCCCGGTGGCTCACCAGCAGACCGGCCCGGCGCAGGTCGACCAGGATGCCCTGGAGAAAGCTCAGCGGGATGTCCTGGCTCTCGGCCAGCGTCCCCGCCTTGACCAGTTCGCCGCCGCCGACCGGAGCCGCTGCGGCGACGGCGAGCATGGCCCGGAGCGCGTAGTCACTGCGCGCGGAGACGTACACGTCACTGACCCGCCTGGTCCAACACGCCCCACCGACGCCGGATCGCCTTGTCCGCCGCCCCGAACGCGGCGTCCACCGCCAGGCCCAGCACCAGGATCACGATCATCGTGGAGATCAGCCAGGGCGAGTCGGAGAGTTCCCGCGAGTAGGTCAGCTGCGCGCCCAGGGAGGTCTGCGAGATGCCGACCACGATCAGCTCGCCGGCCATCAGGCTGCGCCAGGAGAACGCCCAGCCCTGCTTGAGACCGGCCACGATGGCCGGCAGCGCGGCGGGCGCGATGACGTACCGGTACAGGTTCAGCCCGCGTGCGCCGAGGTTGCGGCCGGCGCGCAGCAGCAGCGGCGGCACGTAGTCCACCCCGGCGATCACGCCGTTGGCGATGGACGGCGCGGCGCCGAGCACCACCACGAAGAAGATTGCCTTCTCGCTCAGCTCGAACAGCAGGATCGCCAGCGGGAACCAGGCGATCGACGGCATCGTCTGCAACGCGGTGATCATCGAGCCGATCGCGGCCCGCAGGATCCGCGACCGGGCCACCGCGAGGCCGAGCAGCAGGCCGACGGCGACCGAGAAGACGTAGCCGAGGGCCGCCCGGCGCAGGGTGGTGACCAGCCCCTCCCAGAGCTGGACGCCGCTGACCTGCCGGAGTAGCTCCTGACCCACGGCCACCGGGCCGGGCAACGAGTATTCGGGCTTCCAGCCGGTCCAGACCACGACCTGCCAGGCGCCGACGGCGAGCACGAGGGCGGCCAGCTTCGGCCAGGTCGCCGCCCAGAGCCGGCTGGCCCTCGTGCGGCTCTTCTCCCGACCGGCCAGTTCCAGGGCGTCCAGCCCGGAGATCTCCGCGTCGGTACGCGGGACGGCGGCGAGGGTGTCACCGGCCATGGCGGCCCACCTCCGTACGCAGACGGCCGGTGACCTCGGCGGCGATCGCGGCGACCTCGGGGGAGTCGATGCGGCGTGGCCGGGGCACGTCGACCGGGGTGGAACAGATGATCCGGCCGGGCCGGCTGGAGAGCAGGATGATCCGGTCGGCGAGCCGGGCCGCCTCGCGGACGTTGTGTGTCACGAAGAGCACGGTGAGCCGCCGCTCGGTCCAGATCCGTTCCAGCTCGTCGTGCAGGATGTCCCGGGTCATCGCGTCCAGCGCGCCGAACGGCTCGTCCATCAGCAGCACCGGCGTGTCCAGGGCGAGGGTGCGGGCCAGCGCCACCCGCTGGCGCATGCCTCCGGACAGCTCGTGCGGGCGCTTGCCGCCGAAGTCGGCCAGGTGGACCGTGCCGAGCAGTTCGGCGACCCGGTCCCGCCGCGCCGCCCGGGGCAGCCCGCGCAGTTTCAGCGGCACCTCGACGTTGCCCTCGACGGTGAGCCAGGGGAAGAGGGCGGGCTCCTGGAACATCAGTCCCGGGTCGACGCCCTCGTCGAGGGTGATCCGCCCGCCGCTGGGCCGGTCGAGGCCGGCGACCAGGTTGAGCAGGGTGCTCTTGCCGCAGCCGGAGGCCCCGACCAGGCAGACGAACTCGCCGGGCGCGACGTCGAGGGAGACCCCGTCCAGGGCTACGACGGCGTTCGCCCCGCGCCCGTACACCTTGGTGACGCCGTGCAGCGCGACCGAGCCGGTCGCGCTGCGTGGCGTCGTCGTGGTCGACGTCATGGTTGGACGACCTCGGGCTTGCCCTGGCCCTTGAGCACCTCGTTGAGGTGGGTCAGGTCGTAGAGGCCGTCGAGGCTGACCGGCTGGGTCAGGCCGACCGCGACGGCGTGGTCGAGCCCGGTCTTCAGCGACGTGGCGATCGGGTCGTTGGTGAACTCCAGCGTCGGCCAGGCCTGCTTGATCAGCTTGAGGTCGAGCGGCTTGCCGCTGATCTTTCCGATGTGGTCGGAGATGGCCTGGTGCGTCTCGTCGGGCTTGGTGTTGACGAACTCGTTGGCCGCCACCTGGCCCTCGACCAGCTTCTTGACCACGTCCGGGTGGGCCTTGAGGAACTTGGTGCTGACGATCAGGTTGGTGATGACGAACTTCCGGTCCGGCCAGAGGTCCCGCTCGTCGACGAGCACCTTGCCGCCCGCGTTGACCAGCCGGGACACGAACGGCTCGGGCACCCAGGCGCCGTCGACGGCCCCGCTGTTGAACGTCTCCACCGTCTGGGCGTTCTCCTGCGGAATGATCTTGACGTCGCCGCCGCCCTCCTTGGTCGTCGTGAGGCCCTTCTCCTTGAGCCAGTAGCGGATGGCCACGTCCTGGGTGTTGCCCAGCTGCGGGGTCGCGATCTTCTTGCCCCGGAGCTGCTCCACCGAGGTGATCTCGGGCTTGACCACGAGCGCGACGCCGCCGGAGGCCGCGCCGGAGATGACCCGGACCGCCTCGCCCTTCGACTTCGAGAAGGCGTTCACCGTCGGGTTCGGGCCGATGTACGTGGCGTCGAGCGCGCCGGAGAAGATCGCCTCGATGGCGGCGGGGCCGGCGTTGAAGGTCTTCGTCTCCAGCTTGACGTCGCCGCCGAGCTTCTCGGCGAAGATGCCCTTCTCCACGCCGACCACCGCCGGCGCGTGGGTGATGTTGGGGAAGTAGCCGAGCCGCAGCGTCGTCGGGCCGGAGCCGCCGCCCGCGCCCTCGCTGTCGTCGCCGCAGGCGGCGGCGGTGCCCAGGGTCGCCACGCCGACGACGGCGAGGGTGGCCAGGGAGACCCACCGACGCATGGGGAGCCGTCTCATCGTCCATCCAATCCGCAGTATTCCTACTTAGTTGGTAGGAAGACTGGGGCAGGCGGTGAACTGGCGTCAAGGGCCAACCACATGCCGGGATCGACGTCCCAGAAAAAGCGGCAATCTCTACTGGTTGGGTGTGCTTTGCGGCCGGTGTTCCCGGCGCCGCCGCCGGCCGGCCGGTCGGCTACGCGCGACGCCCCGGGCGCCGGTCGGGGCGGCAGGCGAGAGGTCGCCGGTGGCGGGGGTGCCGACGCGCTAGGGTCGATCCCGTGGCGGCGCGGAGATCGAGAATTCCAGCGACGAAGTACCCGGTAGAGCGGTTCACGCTCGACAACGGCCTGCGGGTGGTCCTGACCCCCGACCGCAGCGCCCCGGTGATCGGGGTGGCGGTCGTCTACGACGTCGGCATCCGCTCCGAACCCGAGGGGCGCACCGGCTTCGCCCACCTCTTCGAGCACCTCATGTTCCAGGGCTCCGAGAACCTGGAGAAGCTGGCACACTTCCGGCACGTGCAGGGGGCGGGCGGCACCTTCAACGGCTCCACCCACCTGGACTACACCGACTACTTCGAGACCCTGCCGAGCAACGCCCTGGAGCGGGCGCTGTTCCTGGAGGCCGACCGGATGCGCGGCCCCCGGCTGACCGAGGAGAACCTGCGCAACCAGGTCGACGTGGTCAAGGAGGAGATCCGGGTCAACGTCCTCAACCGCCCGTACGGCGGCTTCCCCTGGTTGACCCTGCCACCGGTCATGTTCGACACCTTCCCGAACGCCCACGACGGCTACGGCTCCTTCGTCGACCTGGAGTCGGCCACCGTCCCCGACGCCGCCGACTTCTTCCGCCGCTACTACGCGAGCGGCAACGCGGTGCTGGCGGTCAGCGGCGACATCGACGTCGCCGAGGCGACCACGCTGATCGAGCGGCACTTCGGCGACGTGCCGGCCCGGCCCGCGCCGGAGCGGCCCGACTTCGCCGAGCCCGACCTGACCGGGGAGCGGCGCACCTCGTACACCGACGAGTTGGCCCCGCTGCCGGCGGTGGCCGGCGCCTGGCGGGTGCCCGACCCGATCACCGACTTCGCCGCCTACCTGCCCTACGTCGTGCTGGCCGAGGTGCTCACCGACGGCGACGCGTCCCGGCTGGTCGAGCGGCTGGTCCAGCGGGACCGGACGGTGACCAGCCTCGGCGGCTACGTCGGCTTCATGGGCGACCCGTTCGACGTGCGGGACCCGACGGCGCTGCTGCTCCAGGCGCACCTGCCGCCCGGTGGGGACGTGGACAAGGTGCTGCGCACCGTCGACGAGGAGCTGGACCGGCTGGCCACCGACGGCGTGGCCGAGGGGGAACTGGCCCGCACCCAGGCCCGGATGGCGACCCACCTGCTGCGCGACACCGACGCGGTGCTCGGCCGGGCGTTGCAGATGGCCGTGCTGGAGCAGCAGCGCGGCGAACCGGGGCTGCTCAACGACCTGCCCCGGCTCGTCGGCGAGGTCACCGACGAGCAGGTCCGCGCCGCCGCGGCCACCCTGCGGCCCGAGCGCCGCGCGTCCATCGAGGTCATCCCCGGAGGTAACAGGTGACGGCAACCGCACCGGCCGCGCCCCGGGCGCTGCCGCCGCTCGGCCCGAACCGCAGGCTCAAGCTGCCGAAGCAGGCCGAGCGCACGCTGGGCAACGGGCTGACCGTGATCGCCGTACGCCGGCCGGCGGTGCCGCTGGTGGAGGTGCGGCTGTGGATGCCGTTCGGCCGCACCCACCTCGCCCGGGGCGCCGTGCTCGCGCAGACCCTGCTCTCCGGCACGGGGACGATGTCCAGCGTGCAGATCGCGGCCGAGTTGCAGAAGGTCGGCGGCGGGCTCTCCGCCGGGATCGACCCGGACCGGCTGATGCTCTCCGGCGCCGGGCTGGTCACCGGGCTGGACCGGATGCTGGAGATCCTCGCCGAGGTGCTGACCGACGCGGCCTACCCGAACGACGACGTCGCCACGGAGCGGGACCGGCTGGTGGACCGGATCCACGTGGCGCGGAGCCAGCCGGCGCACCTGGCCCGCACCGCCCTGCTCCGGCGGGTCTACGGCACCCACCCGTACGCGGTGCAGACGCCCGAACCGGAGGCGGTCCGGGCGGTCCGGCCGGGAGTGCTGCGGACCCTGCACGCCCAGCGGGTGCACCCCGCCGACGCCGTGCTGGTGCTGGTCGGTGACGTGCAGCCGGACCGGGCGCTCGACGCCGCCGAGAAGGCACTGTCCGGGTGGACCGGCGCCGGGCACACCGCCGACCTGCCGCCCGCCCCGCCGCTGGAGCCCGGGCCGCTGCTGCTGGTCGACCGCCCGGGGGCGGTGCAGTCCTCGCTGCGGATCGCGCTGCCGGCGGTGCCCCGCACCCATCCGGACCACGCCGCGCTGCAACTGGCCAACCTGATCTTCGGTGGCTACTTCTCCTCCCGCTGGGTGGAGAACATCCGCGAGGACAAGGGCTACACGTACGGGGGGCACTCCCTCATCGAGCACTCGGTGGCCGGGTCGGTGCTGGTCGCCGCCGTCGACGTGGCCACCGAGGTCACCGGGCCGGCGCTGCTGGAGACGACGTACGAACTCGGCCGGCTGGCCTCCCTCCCGCCCCGCGAGGACGAGCTGGAGCAGGCCCGCCAGTACGCCCTCGGCACCCTCCAGCTCGGGATGTCCACCCAGGCCGGGCTCGCCTCGCTGACCAGCGCGTACGCCGGCAGCGGGCTGCGCCTGGAGTTCCTGGCCGAGCACGCCGCCCGGCTGGCGAAGGCGACCGTGGCCGACGTGGCCGAGGCGGCGGCCCGCTACCTCGCCCCGGCGCAGGCGGTCACCGTGGTGCTGGGCGACGCCGAACGGATCGGGCCGCAGGTGGCGGCGCTGGCCCCGGTCACCACCGAGCCGGCACGACCGTGAGCGGTGAGCCCGCGCCGCCGCTGGCCCGTTCCACCCTGGACCGGGCGGCCCACCGGCGCACCGACCCCGGGTGGCTGGCGCAGGCGTGGAGCCGGGCCCGGGTGCTGGTGCTCGACTCCGCCGACGGCGGCCGGGCGCTGGTGCGTACCGACACGTCGCCGCCGAAGCTGGTGCTTGTCGACCCGGCCGGGCTGCCCGAGCCGACGTCGCCGATGTTCCTCGGCGTCGAGCCGGACGGGGTGCCGGTCTTCGCCGTGGACGCCCCGCTACCGACGGTGTCCGGGGCCCGGGCGGCGCACCTGCGCGAGGTCGGGCACCTGCTCGGCGACCGCGACGCCGGGCTGTTCACCACCGCGCTGGCGCTGGTCAACTGGCACCTGCGGCACCGCTACTCGTCGGCCACCGGGCACCCGACCGAGGTGGACGAGGCCGGCTGGTCCCGGGTCGACCCGGCCGGGGAGCGGATCTGGCCGCGTACCGATCCCGCGATGATCGTGCTGGTGCACGACGGCGTCCCGGGCCTCGACGGGCGGTGCCTGCTCGGCAACAACGCCACCTGGCCGCACACCGCCGGCGAGCGCCGGTTCTCCTGCCTCGCCGGCTACGTCGAGCCGGGGGAGTCGGCCGAGGCCGCGGTGCTGCGCGAGGTCCGCGAGGAGGTCGGCGTCCCGGTCGACGACATCGCGTACGCGGGCAGCCAGGCGTGGCCGTTTCCCGGCTCCCTGATGCTCGGCTTCCTCGCCACCGCGGATCCGGATCATCCCGTGCAGGTGGATCCGACGGAGATCGCGTTCGCCCGGTGGTTCTCCCGCAGGGAGATCGGCGCGGCCCTGGCGGGACGGCCGGTGGAGGTCGGCGGGGCCCGCCTGGTGCTGCCGCCGCCGTCGTCGATCGCGCTCTTCCTGATCCACCGCTGGCTCGACGGGCACTGCTGAGCCGGTCTCCGCCGCGCGCGAGCGCGCCGGTGGCCGGGTCGTGCGGTCCCGGCCCGTGGCCGTCGTTGCCGCGACGGTCACGGACCGGGAACACGGGCCGCCGTGGTCGGCTGGGGCAAAGGAGCGCGGCGGGGGAGCCGGTCCGACCACGACGGACGTCTGGGTGCGGGTCAGCTGCCTCGGTCGTCGGGTGCGGCCCGCCGCCTGCGGCCCGGCTCGTCGAGCGGGAGCACCTTGACCCGCTGCTTCCCGGAGCGGACCGCGCCGACCGTGGCGAGGGCCCGGGCCAGCAGCAGCGCGGCGTCGCGCTCCTCGGCGTGCACGATCTGGCGGCGCGGCTCGGGCGTGGTGGTCTCGTCGCGGAGTCGGTCACCGCACGCCCAGGCGGCGGCGATGTCCACGTCGGCGGCGGCGCGGATGTCGGTGCGAACGATCAGGAACCGCATGCGGGTCTCCGGATGAATCGCGAGGGTGGGGAACGGGTGGAAGTTCCACGTCACTCTGCCGTCATGTTACGCCGCGCGGTCGTCTCATCAAGTGAAACGCGACGATTGGTCCGGAGGCTCATCCGATCAGCGGATGCCTGGTCGGCGGGGTGGTGCGGCGCAGACGCGACGGGGCCGCCGGCACGCTGCCGGCGGCCCCGCGACGGTCGACGGATCAGTTCAGATCGAACTGTCCGTTCTTCGCGCCGGCGATGAAGCCCAGCCAGCCGGCCCGGTTGAACAGCAGCACCGGACCGCCCTGGTCCTTGCTGTCCCGCAGGGCCACCGCGACCGGTCCGGTCCTCAGTGGTGCGACCTCGACGCAGTTCGAGGTCTGGCTGCGCGTGCTCTTACGCCACGGGGCGTCCGCGAGCTGGGCGAGTACGGACGGCGTGTTGCGGATCTCGTTCATCGTGCCACTCCTGAGGTGAACTGCTCCGATGGAACGAGTGGCGCCGCACGACCCGACGGTGGGCCCCCGTGCTCACCGATCCGTCAGGCGCCCGGAATGCCGGCGGCGTTGGGTCGGCGCCGTTGCCGGCCCGTACGCCACCGTGGACGCGGTCGCCGTGCCGGGCAGCCGCCCCGTCGCCTCGATCAGCCAGGAGAGGGTGTCCGATTCGGAGAGCGCCGCCGTGCATAGCCACTCGAACACCACTTTATAGCGATTTAGGGCGTTTACCTCGGTCGACATGACGTCGGTGAACCCCCCTTCGATGGCCAGCGTCTCCGGATCGAGCGGATCCGCGAACCGGTAGACCGAGAACGCGGTCGGCGGGAGGTACCAGTCGCCGATCTGGGTGTCGCGCGGCAGGACGTGCAGCGTGACGTTCGGCAGCATCGCCAGTTCGCAGAGCTGCACCAGCTGCGCGCGCAGCACCTCCGGCGGCCCGGTCCGGCCGCCGAGCGCCGCCTCCTCCAGCACCGCCGTGTAGCGGGGCGCGTCGGTCGCGCGGGTGAGCAGCGACTGCCGGGCCAGCCGGGCCCGCACCTCGGTGTCGATGTCCTCGCCGGCCTCCGGGTCGCCGGCCTCCTCGTCGACCTGCCGGGCCGAGGCGATCCGCACCGACGCGTAGTCCGGCGTCTGGAGCAGGCCCGGCACCAGGACCGGGTTGTATTCCGAGATCTCCGCGCAGCCCGCCTCCAGCTCGGCGAAGCTGCGCTGCTGCTGGGTCATCACCGGGTAGTTGCGCAGCCAGCCGCGGATGTCGCCGGCCTCCTCGGTGATGCCGAGGAGTTCCCGGCGCAGCGCCTCGTCGGCGCCGTAGAGATCCAGCAGTACCCGGACGTCGTCCGGGTCCGGGCGGCTGCGGCCGTTCTCCAGCCGGGACAACTTGGACGCGGACGCCCAGCCGATCCGCTCGATGACCTGGTCTCCCGTGAGACCCGCGGCCTCGCGCAGCCGGCGCAGCTCGGTGCCCAACCTGCGGCGGCGCAGGATCGGGCTGGGTGAGGCAGGAGGCACGACGTCCTCTTTTCCCGTGGACCGCCGCAGACGCGACGGTAACTGTATGAAATTCGCCCCCCACGGTCAGTATGGACGGCGCGCCTCCCGCCGGAGGTCCCGGTGGGGGCGTGTCTCGCAGAAAAGAGGACTGTGGAAGGACGCGGCGTCCGGTACGACGCCGTCGGCCCGACCGCGCCACCCCAGACCGCGCCACGTCGCGCACCACCCCCGCCGGAGGGACCCCATGCGCACCGTCCTGCGCCGCCCGGATTTCCGCCTGCTCTTCGGCGGCCTGCTCGCCAGCATGGCCGCCGAGTCGATCCTGTTGCTGGCCCTCGCCATCTGGGTGAAGGACCTGACCGGGTCGGACGGGCTGGCCGGCGCCACCATCTTCGCGGTCATCGCCCCGATGACCCTGGCCCCGCTGGTGGGGTGGATCGTCGACCGCTACCCCCGGCGCCCGTTCTTCGTGGCGGCGAACCTGGTGACGGCCGTGCTGCTCACCCCGCTCCTCGTGGTGCGGGACCGGACCGACGTGTGGATCATCTACGTGGTGGCCGCCCTCTACGGCCTGTCGTACATCACCCTCAGCGCGGTGCTCAGCGGCCTGATCCGCCAGCTCGTGCCGGTGGAACTGCTGGCCGACGCCAACGGTGTGCTCCAGACCGTGCGCCAGGGGCTGCGGCTGATCGGTCCCCTGGCCGGCGCCGGGCTCTACGCCGCCGTCGGCGGCTGGATGCTGGCCGTGATCGGGATGGTCGGTTTCCTGTCGGCGGCCGTCGTGGTGGGCCTGATCCGCACGACGGAGACGCCGCCCACCCAGCCCGGGCTGCGCTGGCCGGCCGAGGTGAGCGCCGGGCTGCGACACCTGGCCGGGGAGCCGGCGCTGCGCCGGGCGCTGCTCGGCTACGGGCTGGGATCGCTGGCGATGGGCTTCAGCGAGTCGTTGATCTTCGCGTACGTCGATCAGGGGCTGCGCCGGGACGCCGCGTTCGTCGGCGTGCTGGTCACCGTGCAGGGCATCGGCGGGCTGGTCGGCGGGCTGCTCTCCCCGGCCGTGGTGCGCCGCGCCGGCGAGGTGGGCACGCTCGCCGCCGGGGTGGCGTTCTTCGGGCCGGCCTCGCTGGCGCTGGTGTACCCGAACCTCTGGCTCGGCTTCGTCGCGGTCCTGCTGGCCGGGGTGTCGCTGCCGCTGACGATGGTCGGGCTGCACACGCTGATCCAGCGGCGTACGCCACAGGGGCTGCTCGGCCGGGTCGCCGCGGCCTCGGAGGCCGTGGTCAGCGGCCCGCAGGCGCTCTCGATCGGCGCGGGGGCGCTGCTCGTCGGGGTGCTGGACTACCGCGTCCTGTTCGCCCTGATCGGGGTGGTCACCCTGCTCGCCGGCGGCTACCTCTGGCACGGCCGCACGCTCAGCCCACCGCTACCCGTCCGGATCCCCGCCCCCCGCCGGCCCGCCGAGGGGTCCACCGCCGGCGGCCCGGCCACCGCCGCGAGCCAGGAGGTGGTCGGCACGACCCCACCGGGCCCGGCGCGCTGAGGGCCCGGCCCGCCGGAGGCGCAGGCGCTGCGCCGGGCCGGACGCCTCACCCTGGCGCGGAGAACGGGGAGGCGGGCAGGACGCGACGAGCGGCCGGCCCGGGTGGGCGGCCGCTCGTCGGTGGTGCTGCGTCCGGTCAGGCGTCGATCGTGGCCAGGTGCTGCTTGACCTGGGTGATCGAGGGGTTGGTCAGGGCGCTGCCGTCGGCGAAACGCAGCGTCGGGACGGTCTGGTTGCCGCCGTTGACGCTCATCACGAACTCCGCGGCCTTCGCGTCCTGCTCGATGTCGACCACCTCGTAGCCGATGCCCTCCCGGTCGAGCTGCGACTTCAGCCGGTGGCAGTAGCCGCACCAGGGGGTCGAGTACATCGTCAGCATGGTCAGATCCTCCAACGGTCCGCGTGGCGGCTTGCCGATCAAGCCCAGGCTAACCGCTGCAACGTCGGGCGGAGCTGAGACAATTCCTCGCTGTGGTGGTTCACTCAGCATCCGAACGCGTGCTCGCCGGGCTCGACCCCGAGCAGCGCTCGGCGGTGACCGCCCCCGCCGGCCCGGTCTGCATCCTGGCCGGCGCCGGCACCGGCAAGACCCGCGCGGTCACCTCCCGGATCGCCCACCGGGCGCTCTCCGGGGAGATCTCCGCCCGGC
This sequence comes from Micromonospora reichwaldensis, assembly GCF_031845925.1. Lineage (NCBI taxonomy): Bacteria > Bacillati > Actinomycetota > Actinomycetes > Micromonosporales > Micromonosporaceae > Micromonospora > Micromonospora reichwaldensis. Next base: position 11,560 of record NZ_JAVRFL010000022.1, read on the forward strand.
ACGTGCTCGCGGTGACCTTCACGGCCCGCGCCGCCGCCGAGATGCGCGCCCGGCTCACCGCGCTCGGGGTGGGTGGCGTCCAGGCCCGCACCTTCCACGCGGCGGCGCTGCGCCAGGTGCGCTACTTCGCGCCCCGGCTGCTCCAGGGGCGGGCCATGCCCGAGCTGCTGGACAGCAAGGTCCGGCTGGTCACCCTCGCCGCGGCCAAGGCTGGCCTGCGCACCGACCGGGCGGCCGCCCGGGACCTCGCCGGCGAGATCGAGTGGGCGAAGTCGTCGCTGGTGGAACCGGGGGAGTACGTCGTCGCGGCGGCGAAGGCGATGCGGGACACCCCGCACGAGCCGGGCCGCGTCGCCGAGGTCTTCGCGGCGTACGAGCGGCTCAAGCGGTCCAACGGGGTGATCGACTTCGAGGACATGCTGCGCGCCGCGGTCTGGGGCATCGAGGAGCACCGGGACGTCGCCGAGCAGGTCCGCGCCCAGTACCGGCACTTCGTCGTCGACGAGTACCAGGACGTCAACCCCCTCCAGCAGCGGCTGCTCCAGGCCTGGCTGGGCGGGCGGGACGACCTGACCGTGGTCGGCGACGCCAGCCAGACGATCTACTCGTTCACCGGTGCCACCTCGTCCTACCTGGTCGACTTCCCGCGCCGGTACCGGGGCGCGACGGTGGTCCGGCTGGTCCGCGACTACCGCTCCACCCCGCAGGTCGTCGGGCTGGCCAACGCGGTGATCTCCCAGGCGCGGGGCGCCGAGGCCCGGCTGCGCCTGGAACTGGTCGGCCAGCGCCCGCCCGGCCCCGAACCGGAGCTGCGGATCTTCACCGACGAGCCGGCCGAGGCCAACGCGGTGGCCGCCCGCTGCCGCGCCCTGGTCGACGCCGGCACCCCGGCGAAGGAGATCGCCGTGCTGTTCCGGACCAACGCGCAGTCCGAGGCGTACGAGAAGGCGCTGACCGAGGCGCAGGTGCCGTACGTGGTGCAGGGGGCCGAGCGGTTCTTCGAGCGCGCCGAGGTGCGGCAGGCGATGGTCGCCCTGCGGGCCGCCACCCGGTCGATCCCCGGGGAGACCCCGCTGCCCGCCGCCGTGGTGGAGGCGCTCACCGCGGTCGGCTGGGCCCCCGACGCCGCCCCGGCCGGTGGCGCCGCCCGCGAGCGGTGGGAAGCGCTCGCCGCGCTGGTGCAACTCGCCGAGGAGTACGCGGCCACCCCGCAGGTGCTGCCGATCGGGCCCGCCGCCTCGGTCGAGCGCCCCGTCACCCTGGCCGACTTCAACGACGAGTTGGCCCGCCGCGCCGCCGCCCAGCACGTGCCGACGGTCGACGGGGTGACCCTGGCCTCGCTGCACTCCGCCAAGGGCCTGGAGTGGGACGCGGTCTTCCTGGTCGGCCTCTCCGAGGGCACCCTGCCCACCACGTACGCCAAGACCGTCGAACAGGTCGAGGAGGAGCGCCGGCTGCTCTACGTCGGCGTCACCCGGGCGAGGGAGTGGCTCTGGCTGTCGTACGCCTCGGCCCGCTCTCCGGGCGGGCGGGCCCGGCGGCCCTCGCGGTTCCTGCCGCAGCTCGACCGCTCCGGCGGAGCGGAGCGGGCCGGGGCCGCACCGGCGGCGCGCCGGCCGGAGCGCCGCCGGACCCAGATCGTCTCCTGCCGGATCTGCGGCGCCACCCTGCTCGCGGGGCCGGACCGCAAGCTCGGCCGCTGCCCCACCTGCCCCTCGGACATCGACGAGGAGCTGCACGAACGGCTGCACGAGTGGCGCCAGCGGGTGGCCGGTGGGCAGCGGGTACCGGCCTATGTGGTCTTCACCGACGCCACTCTGGTCGCGCTCGCGGAGCGGCGCCCCGGCCGGGCGGAGGAACTGATCGCCATCGCCGGCATCGGGCCCCGGAAACTCGGCCTCTACGGGGAGGCGGTGCTGGCGCTGGTGGCGGGCGCGGCGGTCGACGACGTCTGCCCGGAGAAAACTTTCGAAATCTCGCCGTAAATTCGTTTGCCCTCGCCCCGTGGCGAGGAATAGCCTCATGACACACCTCGCGAGCGGCGCCATTCGGGCTGCTCACGAGGGGTAGAGACCGTATCGGCACGAGTGAACGTCAGAGGAGGTGGTCCCGATGGACATCGTCTACATCAACGAGCGTCCGGCGGCGCTGCCCGCTGTCGTCGCTCCGCTGTCGGCTGTCCGGGTGGCCCTCGCCGCTGCGCGACCGTCGGTTTCCCAGGTGCACCGTGTCGAGGCTCAGGCCGAGCTGATTCTCGCCACCGCGCCAAACGGAAACCAGGGGACCAGTGGCTTCACGGGCAAGGGCGTCGATGCTGTCAAGCGTCACATGGACGTCCGCGGAGTTCCACCTCGAGGTAGACCGGTCTGATCTTCAGACACCGGCTCACCTCGAGGCCGCGGAACCCGCTACCGGGATCCGCGGCCTCAGTTTTTTGCCCGCCAAGTACGTCGGAAATGCGATCCACGAGATCGAAGTGAGAGAGAGGTGACCGGGCGATGAGTCTGGCGTTGGCCCCACTCGACGTGAGCGTCGAGGTGGAGGCGAACCTGCCCTGCCGGAAGTTCGACCCCGACCTGTGGTTCTCCGACTCGCCCGCCGAGCTCGAGCTGGCCAAGTCGCTCTGCGGGGACTGCCCGCTGCGCGTCGAGTGCCTGGCCGGGGCGGTGGAGCGGGCCGAGCCCTGGGGCGTCTGGGGCGGCGAGATCTTCGAGCGTGGCGCGGTCGTCCCGCGCAAGCGGCCCCGTGGCCGTCCGCGCAAGGAGGACCTCGCCCGCGACGCGGCGCTCCGGGTCGAGGCCGAGGCACGACTGGCGGCCAGTGGGCTGTCCGAGTCGCGCACCACGGTCCGGCTGGCGGCCTGACATGCACCCGATCCAACCCACCCACGCCGGTGTCACGCCGGCGACGAGAGAGCTGACCACCATGCTGAACGTTCTTGACGGAGTCGCCGAGATGCAACTACTTCACGAAGCGTTGTCCCGGGCTCGAATGCGCCGGCCTCAGGCCGGTCGTACCACCACGAGCACTGAGGCAACCCTTTCCGCCCGTACCGTCGCCATGAACAGCCGCAACCGAGCGGCGCGCGACCTGGGCGTTCTCTAGTACCCCACCGATAGTCGAGGGGCGGTGGCCGGATTCCGGCCACCGCCCCTCGACGCGTTCCGCGCCCGGTGCCCTCTGTCGCGCCGCGCGCCGTGGCGTCTGCTTTGCGCCGTGCGCCGCGTCCGGTTGCGCGGCCGTCGCTCAGCCGCCCGCCGAGGGCTGGCCGGCCGACGGGGCGAAGCCGGGCAGCCAGCGCTCCAGGATGCCCCGGTAGGGCGCCTTCGCCTCCAGTTGGCAGAGCACGCCGATCGAGCCGAGCGTCACCCGGTGGATGAGCAGGTACGACGGCGGCAGGTTGAGCTGCCGGCTCAACTGGTACGCGGGGGAGCGGGGGCTGGCCAGCCGGGTCGCCTCCGTGCGCAGCCAGGCCCGGGTGAACCGGAACTCGTCGGCGGCGATGGGCTCCAGCATCGGACGGAGGAAGTCGAGCACCGCCTCGGCGTCGATCTCCTCGGTGGAACCGATGAAGCCCTCCGAGCGCAGGCCCGCCACCACCTCGTCGGCGTCGCCCCGCAGCGCCAGCGCGGCGATGCGGCCGATCGGCTCGGGCGTGCCCTCCGGCATCCGGGCCACCGCGCCGAAGTCGATCACGCCGAGCCGGCCGTCCGCCAGCAGCCGGAAGTTGCCCGGGTGCGGATCGGCGTGCAACAGCCCGGCCCGCTGCGGCGCGGAGAGGTGCAGGATGGCCATCAGCCGGCCGGCCTCGTCGCGCTGCTCCTCCGTGCCCTCGCGGATGATCTCCGCCAGCGGGGTGCCCTCGACCCACTCGGTGACCAGGACCCGGGGCGACGCCGAGACCACCGCCGGGATGTGGATCTCCGGGTCGTCCGCGTACGCGGCGGCGAAGGCGCGCTGCGACTCGGCCTCCAGCTCGTAGTCGAGTTCCTCGGTGATCCGTTCCCGCAGTTCCGCCAGGAGCGGCTTGACGTCCAGCCCGGGCTGGATCGCCCGGAACATCCCACCGAGGCGGGAGAGCTGCTTGAGGTCGGCGAGCAGGGCGTCGCCGGCGCCCGGATACTGGATCTTGACAGCCACGTCGCGGGTCTGCGGCGCGCCGGACGGCCCGTAGCCCGGCTCCCGCCACACCGCCCGGTGCACCTGGCCGATGCTGGCCGCGGCGGCGGGGGTGTCGTCGAACTCCACGAACCGGTCCCGCCAGTCCGGGCCGAGCTGCTCGGCGAGCACCTTGTGCACGCTGGCCGCCGGCAGTGGCGGCGCCGCCTCCTGGAGCTTGGTCAGCGCCTGCCGGTAGGGGGCGGCGATCTCCTCGGGCAGGGCGGCCTCGAAGACCGACAGCGCCTGCCCGAACTTCATCGCACCGCCCTTGAGCTGCCCCAACACGCTGAAGAGCTGCTCGGCGGTGCGCTGCTGGATCTCCGCGGAGATCACGTCGGAGGCGAGCCCCGTGACGCGCTTACCCATGCCGAGGACGGTCCGACCGGCGAAGCCGAGCGGCAGAGCGGCGAGCTTGGCGGTCCGGGACACGGCCCGGCGCGGGATGTCGGTCACCCGGCCATTGTTACCGACTCCGGGGGCCCGCGGCTGCTCTGCCGCCGGGCTGGGTGCCCGTCCCCGCCTCCGAGGGCGTCACCGGCGCCGTCGCGAACATCCGCAGGAGGGGTGCGGCGGCCACATCCGGCGGCGGAACCGCCCCGCCCCGGTGATCTCCACCGCGCAGCCCAGGGTCTCCGGGGTGCCCCCGTCGAGCTGCGCCAGCGCCTCGGCCGCCGCGTACGCCCCGGCCGCCAGGAGGGTCGCGGTGGCACACGCCTGCTCGCCCGCGCCCGTGGCGAGCTGGGCGGCCAGCGCCGGCCAGTCCGGGTCCCGGTCGGCCCGGTGCAGGTCGAGGCAGTTCAGGCAGGGACCGGCGGGCGGGCGGACGAGCGGGCCGACCACGGGCACGCCCTCCCGGAGGCCGAGCAGCAGGTGCGGCTGGCGGCGCTGGGCGTGACCGGCCGCGAGCAGGGCGGCCGGTCGGTCCGTACCGAGCTGGACGACCAGGTCGACGCGGCCCCGCCGGAGCGGGCCCGTGCCCGTGCCGGGGGCGGCCCGCTCGACGGCGTCGCGTACCGCCCGGGCGAGCGGACGGCCGAGCGCGGCGGCCGGGATGCCCGTGCCGACCAGGTCCGCCGGCCGCACCGGGCCGCTGAGGTCCGGGTGCACGTGCCCGACCCCTGCCTGCGCCAGCGCGAGGGCGACGGGGGCGCCGAGGCGGCCGGTGCCGCTGACCACCACGCGGGCGGCCAGCCGCCGGCGCAGCACCTGGGCGGGCGTGCCGGGCAGCCGCGCGGCGGCCAGGGCGAGCGCCCCGGCCTCGGCGGTGAGCCGGGCCCGGGACGGGCCGGCGAGGTCCTTCGGCAGCAGGGTGTGCGCGGGTACGACCAGGCCCGCGGCCCGCAGTGCGTCGAGCAGGGTGCGGGCCTCGTCGGGGGCCACCTCGGCGGCGACGGCGTGCGCCAGGACCAGCCGTTCGCTACGGGTGCCGTCGAGCAGGTCGAGCAGGCGGGCGGCCCGGGGGTCGGCGATCTCCAGCAGTACGGCGCGGCCCGGCTCGACGCCGAGTTGGAGGGTGTGGCGGTCCCGCCAGAGTCTGGTGAGGCCCGGCAGCAGGACGGGACGGGGCAGCGTGGCACGGCGCATGACACCGATCGTGACCGTTTCCGTGCTCACCGTCGATCGTTGTCCACAGGTGCGCGGTGCCCTGTCCAGGGCTGTCCACAGGAAATCCCGGGATATCCACAACCCGCCGGTAACCATGTCGGCGAGCCGACAGTGCGCGACCGGGTGCGCCGGCGGACGAGGTGCGGTCATGCCGGAGGGGGCGGCCGACGGCCGCCCCCTCCGGTGCATCCGTACGGGTCAGACCTTCGCCTTGCCCAGGATGCGGTTCACTGTTGTGCCGCAGACCGGACACTTGCCCTTGGCCATGTTCATTCCGGTCTTCGAGACCTCGACGCGGCCCTCGAAGTCCCGCTTCTCCTTGCACTTGACGCAGTAACCGTTGTAGGTCTGGGCCTGGTCGGCCACGGTGCCCTCCTCGTCTCGTCCGCCGGCCGATACCGTCCCGGCGGGGGTTCCCGGCGGCGGGCCACTCGGGCACCGGCGCTGGGTCGTTCTCCCACGGCCACGCTCGTGACCGCTGGTCCGCGGACCCTACCCAGGTGTGGGCGGTTCCATGTCAGCTGTGCTTCGTCACTGTGAGCAAGTCGACGTCGAGAGTGTGCATGGCGAATTACGTCGGATAAGTCAGTTTGGCGGGGACACGCCGACCGAACCCGGCCGAATGCCCCTGCGGGCACCCCGAGCTGCGCCCGCCACGGAGATCACCTAACGTGGGGGGTGCGCCCCGCCGCACCGGCGGAGGCCAGCGGCGCGACGCCTCCGCACCCGCGGACGGCCGCCACGAAGGGTGACGGCGACGATTCGTCGTGGCCCGGCAAAAGATTTTTTGGGACTCCTGCCGACCAATCACCATTTTCCGGGCGGGTGTCGGGGTGTTGACCCTTGCGGACCCCTGGTCAGTACGCATTAGCTTTCCTTCGTGACAGGAATCCGAGGCTGCGCGGCCCGCTGATGGCAGGGGCGCGGAAGCCGGTCGTCGAAGTGCGGCGCAGCCAGCGTCGGCGACGCACGGTGTCCGCGTACCGCGACGGTGAACGGGTCGTCGTCCTCATCCCGGACCAGTTCTCCCGGGCCGAGGAGAGCGAGTGGGTCGACCGGATGCTCGCCCGGCTCGCCGCCCGGGAGGGGCGCCTCGCCCGGTCCGACGCCGAGCTGCTCGCCCGGGCCACCCGCCTGATCAAGCTCTACCTCGCCGAACACGGCGCGCAGGCCGTACCGACGAGCGTCCGCTGGGTCACCAACCAGAACGGCCGGTGGGGGTCCTGCACCCCGGACGACGGCACGATCCGCATCTCGCACCGCGTCCAGGGACTGCCCGACTGGGTGATCGACTACGTGCTCCTGCACGAGCTCGCGCACCTCATCGTGCCCAGTCACAACGCGCGGTTCTGGGCGCTCGTCGCGCGCTACCCGAAGTCCGAGCGGGCGCGCGGCTACCTGGAGGGCGTCGCGGCGGCCTCGGGCACCCCGCTGACCGACTGACCACCCTCGGCACCACCGCCACCCACCGCCGTCCCGACCCCGCGCGCCTGCTGCTCGCGCTGCCCGCGCCGGCCGCGCTGCCCGCGCCGGCTTCGTCCGCGCTGCCTGCGCCGGCTTCGCCTGCGCTGCCGGGCGGACGGAGCCGGCTAGATCTTGGTACGCGACGGCCCCTCCAGGGGCACATTCTTGCCAAGATCTCGACGCGACTCCGGCAGCCGGCTGCTCATGTCGCAGGTCGCCGAGCGGGTGGACGCCGCCTCCGCGCGCCCGTCGGTCGTGGCTCCTGGCGCATCCGGCTAGGGTCGTGGGGTGGCCCGACGTGTGGTGGTGGCGTTACTCGGACCGGTGACCTGGGCACCGCCCGGCACCGATCCGGTGGACTGGCGGGCCGCGCTCGCCGAGGACGTGGTCGACCTGCTCGCCACGCTCAACGAGGTGGAGACGGCCGTTGCCGTCACCCCGGCGGACCGGGAGCTGGCCGACGCGGTGGTCTGGCCGGACACGGCCGTGTACGAGGTCCCCGAGGCGACCCCGAACGCCGTCTTCGCCGCTCTCACCGACACCGGCTACGACCAGGTGGCCGTGATCGCCGGCGACGCGCCCGACGTGCCGGGCCTGACCATCGGCAAGCTGCTGCGCCCACTCACCACCCGGCCGGTCGCGGTCGCCCCGGTCGAGGGCGGTGGACCCGGGCTGCTCGGCGTGGCCACCAGGCTGCCCGTACCGGCGTGGCTGCCGGCGCTGGACCTGGACACCGCGCGACCCGCGGCCGTGCGCGCGGCGGCGCCGCGACCCGGCGACCTGGCGGTGACGCCGGCCTGGCGGCGCCTGCGTGGGCCGGGCGACCTGGCGTTCCTCGACCCGGCCGTGGAGGGCTGGGAGACCACCCGTGCCCTGCTCTCGGGCACCGCGCAGCCCCGCTGAGCCGACCGCGGGGCGGAAGCAACCCGCGCTGACCCGCTCCGGACCACGGCCGGTCCGGCCAACTGCGCGACGTGGCCCGACCGCGCGACGAGGGCCGACCGCGCGACGAGGGCCGACCGCGCGACGAGGGCCGACCGCGCGACGAGGGCCGACCGCGCGACGAGGGCCGACCGCGCGACGAGGGCCGTCCGGACCCCGGTGGGTCGGGCGGCCCTCGTCGTCGACGCGGTCAGGGGCGGCTGGCGTCGCCGCCCTCGGGGTCGTCGTCCGGGCGCCGCTGCTCCGGCTCGCCCGGGGCCTTCTCCTCCGGGCCGCCCGGCGCGCTGAAGTCGAAGCTCTCCAACTCACCGAGGTCCCACTCGGACATCGCGAAGGCCACCGGGTCGGCGAAGTCGTCGTCGGAGGGGAGCAGGTCGGGGTGGCCCCACAGGGCGTCCCGGCCGGCGATGCCCCGGTGCTCGGTCAGTGCCGCCCAGAGCGCCGCCGCCTCGCGCAGCCGGCGCGGACGCAGCTCCAGGCCGACCAGCGCCGCGAAGGTCTGCTCGGCCGGGCCACCGGCGGCCCGGCGGCGGCGGAACGCCTCGCCGAGGCTCACCACGTTGGGCAGCCGGCCGCTCGCCGCGCTGTCGACCACGTGGCACACCCAGCCCTCGACCAGGGCGAGGGCGGTCTCGAGCCGGGCCAGGGAGGCCTTCTGTGCCGGGCTGTCCTCCGGCGTGAAGATGCCCTCCAGCGCGATCGCCTGCATCGACTCCGGGTCGGTCGGGTCGACCCGGCCCATCGCCTCCTCGATCGCCTCCCGGTTGACCCGGATGCCGGCCGCGTACATCTCGACGGCGTTGAGCACGTGCCCGCGCAGCCACGGCACGTGCTGGAAGAGCCGCTGGTGGGCGGCCTCGCGCAGGGCGACGTAGAGGCGTACCTCGTCCTCGGGCAGCTCCAGGCCCTCGCCGTACGCCCGGATGTTGGCCGGGATTAGCGCGGCCGTGCCGGCCGGGCCGAGCGGCAGCCCGATGTCGCCGGCGGAGAGCACCTCCGCGGCGAGCGAGCCGAGCGCCTGGCCGAGCTGGCCGCCGAAGAGCGCGCCACCGAGGGTGGCGACCATCGACTGCATCGGGCCGAGCTGGGCGCGCGCCTCCGGCGGCACCAGGTCGCCCATCGCGCCGACCATCCGGCTGGCGACCGGGTCGCAGAGCTTGCGCCAGACGTCGAGCGTCTTGTAGATCCACTCGTTGCGGTTCCAGGCCAGCGAGGTCTGGATGCCCGAGGGTAGGGCGGAGGCCGGCTCCAGCCACAGGTCGGCGAGCCGCAACGCCTCCTCCACCGCGTTGCGCTCGAAGGGCGACACCGCCGGGTCGCCCGCGGCGGCGAGTTGGCTGGCGGCCACCTGCCGGGCCAGGTCCCAGTTGACCGGCCCGCTGCCCGACGCGGAGAGCAGGTGCTGCAACTGCGACATGAACTGCTGCATCTGCGCGGGATCGTTGGGGTCTGGTGGTTGCCCACCCGGGAGCGCGAAACCGAACGGAATATCAGGCACGACGTCTACGGTACGCGCGCCGCGCCCCAGGTAGCTGCCGCTGGCGTTGCGCTGAGGGCGAAGTCGCGATTCACCCACCGGAGGCCCCGATCCCGGTCGGTACGCTCTGCCGCATGAGACGTCGCGGCGTGACCGTCCTGCTCGGTGCTCTGCTCACCGCTCTGCTCAGCATCGGCGTGCTCGGCGCGCCCATCCCGTACGTGGTGCTCGGCCCGGGACCGACCGTCAACACGCTCGGCAAGGAGAACGGCAAGGAGGTCATCCAGGTCACCGGCCGGGAGACGTCCACCTCCGCCGGCCAGCTCCGGCTGACCACGGTCGGGGTGCAGCCCTCGGTCAAGCTGCGCTCGGCGATCCAGGGCTGGTTCTCCGACGACGAGGCGGTGGTGCCCCGCGAGCTGGTGTACCCGCCGGGGGAGAGCCGCAAGCAGGTCGAGGAGCGCAACGCGGAGGACTTCCGGGCCTCGCAGACCAGCGCGGAGACCGCGGCGCTGCGGGAGCTGGGCTTCCCGGTGCAGGTGGTGGTCAAGACCGTCGCCGCCGACGGTCCGGCGGCCGGCGTACTCAAGCCCGGCGACGTGCTGACCTCGGTGGACGGGGAGCCGGTCCCGCTGGCCACGCGCCTCACGGACCTCATCAGGGCGAAGCCGGCCGGGTCCGCGCTGAGGATCGGCTACACCCGCGACGGCGCCGCCGCGACGGCGGCGGTCACCAGCCGGGAGCAGGACGGGCGACCCCGCATCGGGGTGGAGATCGAGCAGCAGCAGCCGCATCCGTTCACCCTGAACATCGACCTGGAGGACATCGGCGGGCCGAGCGCCGGCCTGATGTTCGCCCTCGGCATCGTGGACAAGCTGACCCCGGAGGACCTGACCGGCGGGAAGGTCATCGCCGGCACCGGCACGATCGACGACGCCGGCCGGGTCGGGCCGATCGGCGGCATCGCCCAGAAGCTGGTGGGCGCTAAGGAGGCCGGCGCGGTGGCGTTCCTGGTGCCGGCGGCGAACTGCGCCGAGGCCGTACGTAACCCGCAGCCCGGGCTGCCCCTGCTGAAGGTTGGCTCGCTGGATGAGGCACTGACCGCGCTGGAGGCACTGCGCGCCGGTGGTCAGCCGACCCGCTGCTGACCACGGCGCCGGGCGGCCACCGCGTGCGAGGCGGGCCCGCACCGGCCGCCCCTCCACCGACGCTCCCGCCGCGCGGCGGGACGCCGTGTGACCTTGGACCGACACGTTCAGGAACACCCCGTACTCTGGGTGCCTGGTCGGAGCCGATCACATCGAGCGTGCGGAGCCAACAGTGGTCATGAAGAGCAGCAGCCCCCTGCCGAGGATGAGCCGACGCGGACGCGTCACGATCGGTGTCCTGGTCGGGGTGTTCGTGCTCTTCACCCTGCTCGGCTGGGGTGTCCAGGCGTGGACGGACTGGCTGTGGTTCGACGAGGTCCGCTACACCGGGGTCTTCACGGGGGTGCTGACGACCCGGCTGCTGCTCTTCTTCGCCGTCGGCCTGGGCATGGCGTTGTTCGTCGGCGGCAACCTCTGGCTGGCCCAGCGGCTGCGGCCCCGGATGCGCCCGCACTCGCCGGAGCAGGCCACCCTGGAGCGTTACCGGATGCTGCTGAGCCCCCGGCTCGGCCTGTGGATCACGCTGGTCGCCGCCGTGGTCGGCCTCTTCGCCGGGCTGTCGGCGCAGAGCCGGTGGAACCAGTGGCTGCTCTTCCGCAACGGCGGGGACTTCGGCGTGAAGGACCCGGAGTTCGGCATCGACATCGGCTTCTACGTCTTCCAGTTGCCGTTCCTGCGCTACCTGCTCGGCGTGGGCTTCACCGCGGTGGTGCTCTCCGTGATCGGCGCGCTCGCCGTGCACTACGTCTTCGGCGGCGTCCGGCTCCAGGGCGTCGGCGACCGGATGACCAACGCCGCCCGGGCCCACCTGAGCACGCTCGTCGCGGTCTTCGTCCTGCTCAAGGCGCTCGCGTACGTGCTGGACCGGCGCGCGATGCTGCTGGAGTACGGCAACGGCCCCGTCTACGGCGCCGGCTACGCCGACGTCAACGCGCTGCTGCCCGCCAAGGAGATCCTCGCCTACATCTCCATCGTCGTGGCGATCGCGATCATCGTCTTCTCCAACGCCTGGATGCGGAACCTGGTCTGGCCGGGCATCTCGCTGGCCCTGCTGGGCGTCTCCGCCGTCGCGATCGGCGGCGTCTACCCCTGGGCGGTGCAGACCTTCGAGGTCAAGCCCAGCGCGAAGGAGAAGGAGGCGCCGTACATCGAGCGGAGCATCAAGGCCACCCGCTCGGCGTTCGGCCTGGAGGCGGCCACCACCACGCCGTACGCGGCGAGCAATCTGAGGCCGCCGGCGACCCTCGCCACGGACACCTCCGTGGTGCCGAACATCCGGCTGCTCGACCCGCAACTGGTCTCGGAGACGTACACCCAGCGCCAGCAGGTCCGGCAGTTCTACGACTTCGGCGAGAAGCTGGACGTCGACCGCTACGGGGTCAACGGTAAGGTGCAGGACTACGTGGTGGGCCTGCGCGAGGTCAACTACCGGCAGTTGACCCCCCAGCAGAACACCTGGATCAACCGGCACACCGTCTACACCCACGGCTACGGGCTGGTGGCGGCGCCCGGCAACCGGGTGGTCTGCGGCGGCCAGCCCTTCTTCGTCTCCGGCTTCCTCGGCGACCCGCAGGAGCAGCAGAAGGAGCAGGGCCAGCAGACGGGCGAGCAGTGTGCCTCGCAGACCGAGCAGATCGCGGCCAAGCAGCCCCGCGTCTACTACGGCGAGCGGATGGACGCCAGCGACTACGCGATCGTCGGCCAGAGCGACCCGGCGCGGAAGGCGGAGTTCGACCGCCCGGTCGGCGAGGGCGGCGAGTCCTACACCTACACCGGTGAGGGCGGCGTCGAGATCGGCTCGTTCACCCGGCGGCTGCTCTACGCGATCAAGGAGCAGGAGTCGAACTTCCTGCTCTCCGACGCGGTCAACGACAACTCGAAGCTGCTCTACGTGCGTAACCCCCGCGACCGGGTGGAGAAGGTCGCCCCGTTCCTCACCCTCGACGGCGACCCGTACCCGGCGGTGGTGGACGGCCGGATCCAGTGGATCATCGACGGCTACACCACGGCGGCGACCTACCCGTACGCCGAGCGCGTCAACCTCCAGGAGCAGACGGCCGACGAGTTGACCGGGCGGGGCACCTTCCAGCTCGCCCGGGAGAACGTCAACTACATCCGCAACTCCGTGAAGGCCACCGTCGACGCGTACGACGGCACGGTGCGGCTCTACGAGTTCGACGAGACCGACCCGGTGCTCAAGGCGTGGAACAAGGCGTTCGGCGGTGACCTGGTGCTGCCGAAGTCGGAGATCCCGGCCGAGCTGGCCGAGCACTTCCGCTACCCGGCCGACCTGTTCAAGGTGCAGCGCAACCTGCTGACCCGGTTCCACGTGACCGATCCCGGCGCCTTCTACTCGGAGACGGACTTCTGGCAGGTGCCGAACGTGCCGGACGCCCCCGACACCGGCCAGAAGCAGCCGCCCTACTACCTTTACACGCAGTTCCCCGGCCAGGAGTCGGCGCGCTTCCAGCTCACCTCGGCGGTCACCCCGAACGGCCGGGAGAACCTCGCCGCGCTGATCTCCGGGTCGTACGTGGACGGGCAGCCGCGGCTGGAGGTGCTCGACCTGCCCGACCAGACCCGGGTCTCCGGCCCGGTGCAGGTGCACCAGTCGATGACCAACAACGCGAACATCCGGCAGCAGCTCAACCTGCTCCAGTCCCAGCAGGCCCAGGTGCAGTACGGCAACCTGCTCTCCCTGCCGTTCGGCGACGGCATGCTCTACATCGAGCCGGTCTACGTGAAGACCGCCGCGCAGAACGCGCCGCCGCTGTTGCAGCGGGTGCTGATGTCCTACGGCGACGGCGGCTCCTACGTGGTGCTGGCCAACAACGTGACCGACGGCATCAAGCAGCTCGTCGAGCAGGGCAAGCAGGCCGCCGCCCCGGGCACCCCGCCGCCCGCCGGCGGCACCCCGCCCCCGGCGGGGGGCACGCCGCCGGGTGGGACCGCACCCCCGCTGACCGGCGAGCTGGCTGAGGCGGCGAACCGCGTCCAGGCCGCCATCGCGGAGGTCCGGGCCGCGCAGACCTCGGGCGACTTCGAGCGGTACGGGCGCGCGTTGAAGGCGCTGGACGAGGCGCTCACCGCCTTCCAGCAGGCCCAGCAGACCGCCAGCACCCCGGCGTCCCCGGCGCCCGGCGCCAGCGCTCCGGCGTCCCCGACGCCCAGCGCACCGGCGTCCCCGGCACCGGGCGGCAGCGCCTCACCCACCCCGGGCGGCTGACCCGCACCGCCCGCACAGCGCCCCCGGCCGACGGACCGATCCGGTCCCGACGCCGGGGGCGCTGTCGCGTTCGCGACCACCGGCCCGGCAGCGCAACCCGCCGTTCCCCGACGCCGTCTCTCCTGCAAGAGGCGGGAACGACCGGGGGAGCGTGGGTCGGAGACATGAGAGACGCGACAAGCTTCGACGAGTTCTACCGGAGTACCGCCCGGCGGATGCTCCGCTACGGCTACGCCGTGGCCGGTGATCACACCGAGGCGCAGGACCTGGTGCAGGAGGCGTACGCCCGGGCCTGGCGGCAGTGGGCCGGACTGGCCGCCCACCCGGCGCCGGAGGCGTGGCTGCGGCTGGTGGTCGCCCGGCTGGCCAAGGACCGGTGGCGCCGGTTGCACCATTGGCGCGTGGCGCTGAGCCGCACCGGGCCACCCGAGCCCGCGCCGCCGCCGAACGAGGACGCCGTGCTGCTGGCGGGCGCCCTGCGCCGGCTGCCGGACGCCCAACGGCAGGCGCTCGCCCTGCACTACCTCCTCGACATGTCGGTGGAGGACATCGCCCGGGAGACGCAGGTGCCCGCAGGCACCGTCAAGTCGTGGTTGTCGCGGGGGCGGGCGCGGCTGGCCACGCTGCTGCCCGGCCTGCCCGCCGAGGGATTGGCGGCGAACGATGTCGCGTGAGCTGTCCGACCTCTACCGTGCGCTCGCCGAGGACGCCGACGGGCGTACCCTGGCCGTCCCCGAGAATCTGCGCAGGCGCGCCGACCGGCGGGCCCGGCTCCGGATCACCGGCGCCGCGCTCGGGACGGCGCTGCTGGTTGGTGGGCTGGCCGCCGGTGCCGCGCTGGTGTTCGCGGGCGAGCGTGGCCACCTGCCACCGACCGGCGCCGTCCCACCGCCAGCGACCGCGCCGGCGTCGCCGACGATGCCGGCCCCGCCGGCCGCTACGCCGCCGCCGACCGCCACGCCGCCGCCGAGCGCCTCGCGCACCGCGCCGCCGAGGGCGACGGGCACGCCGGCGGCCACGCCGGGACGCACCGACGCCGCGCCGCCCCGGGCGCCCGGCAACGTCCCGGACCGGGCGTTCTTCGTCCAGGCGGCCGCGAACCGGACGGGCATCGAACCGGCCTTCCGGGACACCGCCGCGCTGCCGACGCTCTGCGACGCCCGCTACCGCAGCGATGCCGAGATCGTGCAGCGCCGTACCCGCCACCTGGCCTACAAGCTGCCGCCGACCCCTCGGGGGTACGTCCCGGACGGCAGCTACGCGCACACCGTCACCCTCTACCGGCCGGGTCGGGCCGACGACTTCCTCCGCGAACTGCGGGCGGCGGTGCGGGACTGCCCCGCGCAAGCCGGAGTGGGCGGCGGCAACGCGTCGACCTCCCGACTGCGGCTGCTGGCCGACGACGGCTTCGGCGACGGGTCCGTGTTGTTCGAGATCCGGACGCCGGCCCGGGACGTCGACGGCAACCCCACGGGCGGCGCCGAGGTCCGGCTCGTCCGGGCGATCAGGGTCGGCGACGTGGTGACCGTGCTCTGGGAACAGGGCTGGGAGGGCACCTCCTCGACGCGGTCGCAGGTCGACGCCGACAGCCGGCGGGCGGTGGACGCGATCGAGAGCTGGCTGCGCTGAGGCGTACGCCCCCGGCCCTGGGCGGCCGTCCCCGGGTCGTTTTGCGGCGACGGGGGTCGGTGGGATACGGTATACGAACCGACGCGGGGTGGAGCAGCTCGGTAGCTCGCTGGGCTCATAACCCAGAGGTCGCAGGTTCAAATCCTGTCCCCGCTACCACATCGGAACGGCCCCGGACTTCAATCCGGGGCCGTTCCGCATTTCCCGGGCCACCACCCGCCGCCCGACGATCACCCGGTTCCGGTTCCGGTTCCGGTTCCGGCTCGGGTTCCGGTTCCGGTTCCTCGCCGCTCGCCGCCATCGCTCGCTGCCACCGCTTGCTGCTGCACGCCTGCCGCTGCAACGCCTGCCCCCCGCTTTCCGCCGCGCGTCTGCCCCCGCTGCCGCCGCCGCCTGCCGCCGCCTGCTGCCGCCGCCCGTTGGCGGGACCGGCAATCGTGGACGGGCCAGTGACGAGCGGAGTGACTGACGTCACGTGATCCGTCGGGCCGGCATTGGGCGGGGCGGCACCACGGCGGCGAAATCCGCGACCGGTCGCACAGGAACGCGAACGCCGCCACTGCCGACGGACGCGCGGCCGAACGACCGGCCGGCGGGCGTGCAGCGGCGTGATCAGGACGCCATGGACCTCAAAAAGCCCGGTTAACGTCCATGGCGTCCTGATCACCGGGCACTCGCGCGAGAGAAGGCAGCGCGCCCGCACAAAGGAGTTAGCCCGGAGACGGGCCGCCGGAGCTCGGAAGCGGACCGAGATGTGCCATTGCGGCCGCTGCGGTCGGCCGCTGCGGTCGGGCGCGGCGTGAGACGGGCAGGGGCGACGGGCGCCTCGCGCCGACCTGCGACGTCGGTTTGCGCTGGTCAGGGCGGGGTCCGCCGTAGGATCGGGGGTCCGCTGATCATCGCGCGCCGGGTGCGCTAGAGTTAACGAGCCGACGCGGGGTGGAGCAGCTCGGTAGCTCGCTGGGCTCATAACCCAGAGGTCGCAGGTTCAAATCCTGTCCCCGCTACCATGTCGGAGAAGCCCCGGAGATTCATCTCCGGGGCTTCTCCGCATCTTGCCTCGGCGTCGACCTGTCGCATCGGTCGACGACGGTCCGTCTTCGTCACTCCGGCGTGCAGCGCACCCGCCGACACGCGGGCCGGCCGGCGCGAGCGGCAGGCCGGGATACCCACGCCTCCGTGCTCCAGGTGCTCGCGGTGCTGAGCGCGGCCGACCAACGGCGGCGCCAGGCGTGCCTGGGCGTGGCGCGCGTTCCTCGTCGACCGACGTGCCGAGGTTGCGGTTGTCGGCGAAGATGTGGGCATGTCTTCTTTCGGTAAGTGGTGGGGCCGGTTGACCGCCGTTTTCGGTGTGGTCGTGTTGTCGGTGTTCGTGCCCGTCGCGGCCTGGGCGTCCACCGGCACGGGTGAGCTCGTGGTGGAGGCCGCGCGGCGGCGGCGCGGTGGTGGCTTCGGCTTCGTCGGCCTGCTCTGCTGCCTGGTCGTGGTGGCCGGCGTCGTCTTCCTCCTGATGCGCATGATGCGCAACCGCCGAGGCGGCCCGCCGCGCTGAGGCGGCCCGCCGGTGCGCCCGTGTTCCGCCGGCGCCGGTGCCCTGCCCTGCCTCGGTCGAGGCAGGACACCCGGCCCGGCATCCCCACCTGGGGCAGCTTCCCGGTGACCGGTCTATCCGGCCAGCGCCGCGTCCGCCTGCGCCATGAAGCGGGCCGTCGCCGCCCGGGGGCCGGTCCTGCCGCCGCGGATGCTCTCGGCGGCTTCCAGTAGCAGCGCCCGCACCCGGGGGTGACCCTGCGGTGGTGGGCTGGGCGCCGGTCCAAGCCGGGCGGCCAGTGCGGTGCCGAGGGCCGCCGCGCGCCGCTGCGCCGGCTCGGTGATGCTGCCCTCGACGTAGCTGCGTACGGCGAGGCTGGGGCTGAGCCCGCGCTCGTGACCGAGCACGCTCCCCGCCTCGCCGTTGCCGGTCAGGAAGTTGATCACGTCCGCGACCAGGTCGGGGTGCCGGGTGCCGCGGAAGGCCGTCCAGTACATCGACGCCCGGTGCCACTGCGCCTCCGGGGGACCCGGCATGGCGGCCAGGCCCAGCTCGGCGTCGGTGAGGCGCTGGAGTTCCGGCAGCTGGTGCGACCAGGCGAACGAGGCGGCCGTCGCGCCGGTGACCACGAGCTGCTGAATCGGTTCGCCGCCGTCGGCCTGCTCCACGAGGGCGGCGCTCGGGGTGGCCCGGCTGGAGCGGGCACGCCGCCACAGGTCGAACCATTCGATCAGGGCGTCGGCGTCGAAGCCGAGCTGTCGACCGCGGTAGAACTCGCCGCCCTGGCCGCGGAGCCAGAGCCAGAGCGCCCGGTAGTCGCCGGACGGGTCCATCGTGCCGGCCACCCGGCCCTCGCTCGCCCGGGTGACCCGTCGGGCCCAGGCGACGTACTCCGCCCAGGACATGCCCGTGTTCGGCTCGGGCAGCCGCAGCCGGCGCAGCAGCGTGCGGTCGTAGACCACGGCGGCGGCGGTCTGTGCCGCGGCGACGCCGACCGTACGGCCGTCGACCTGCCCGTACCGGACCAGGCCCGGGGGCAGGGTGCGTAGGTCCAGGCGGTGGTCGGCGACGTACCCGCTGAGGTCCAGGACGATCTCGCGGCGGGCGTACTCGGTGAGCATGCTGTCGTCGAGCTGGATCAGGTCGGGCACGTTGCCGCCCGCGGCCTGGGTGGCCAGCCGGTCGTAGTAGCCGCCGGCGCCCTGCCAGGTGATCCGGAAACCGACGCGGGGATTGCGGTCGGTGTAGAGCCGCAGCACCCGCTCGGTGAGTTCGGCCCGCTTCGCCCCGCCGTACCAGAAGACCGACAGCTCGACCGGCCCGGTCTCCACCGGGGCCGCCTGGCCCTCGGTGCACCCGGTGAGCCCGCCGGTCGCGAGCACCGGCGCACCCAGCATCGCGGCGAGCACCCGACGCCGGCCCGGATCCGCTTCGGCGCGGGGCAGCGGGGATCGGGCAACGGGCACGAAGAACTCCTGGCGGACCGGTGGGGCGGGCGGCCGGATCATTCACGCAGGCGCGCGCGAGGGTGTCAACGTACGTCCGGCCACACCACCACATCCCAGGCGTACGCATCGATGCCCGCAGCCACCGGCGGAGGCCGTGGCCGGCCCGCATGGTGTACTAGGGCGCGTGGAACTTCTGCACTCGGGCAAGGTGAGGGATGTCTACGCCGACGGCGAGGACCTGATCCTGGTCGCCTCCGACCGCATCTCGATCTACGACGTGGTGCTGCCGACGCCGATCCCCGACAAGGGCAAGCTGCTCACCGCGCTCTCGCTGTGGTGGTTCGAGCAGCTCGCCGACCTGGTGCCGAACCACGTCATCTCCGCCACCGACGTGCCGGCGGAGTTCGCCGGTCGGGCGATCCGCTGCCGGCGGCTGGAGATGGTCGCGGTGGAGTGCGTCGCCCGGGGCTACCTGACCGGCGGCGGCCTGAAGGAGTACCAGCGCACCGGCGCGGTCTCCGGCGTCGAGCTGCCGCGCGGGCTGGTCGAGGCGTCCATCCTGCCCGAGCCGATCTTCACCCCGTCGACCAAGGCGCCGGTGGGCGAGCACGACGAGCCGATCACCTTCGCCGAGGTGGTGGACAAGGTGGGGGCCGAGATCGCCGAGCGGCTGCGCCGGATCACGCTCGACGTCTACCGCCGGGGCGCCGAGCTGGCCGCCGACCGGGGCATCCTGGTCGCCGACACCAAGATCGAACTGGGCTGGGCGCCGGACGGCACGCTGACCGTCGGCGACGAGCTGCTCACCTCCGACTCGTCCCGGTTCTGGCCGGCGGAGTCGTACCAGCCGGGCCGGGCGCAGTTCTCCTACGACAAGCAGTACGTGCGGGACTGGGCGGTGGAGAGCGGCTGGGACAGGCAGGGCCCGGCGCCCGAGGTACCGGCCGAGGTGGTCGAGGCGACCCGGGCCCGCTATGTCGACGTCTACGAGAAGCTCACCGGCAACCGCTGGGACTGAGCCGGAGGGCCGCCGGTGCCCGATGAACCGGGCTGCCTCGACGAGGTTCCACGCGGCGCGGCGGTCAGTCCACCCAGTCGAGGGTGCGCTCCACCGCCTTGCGCCAGTTGCGCAGCTCCCGCTCCCGGTGCGCCGGTTCCATCGTCGACTCCCACTGCGCGTCGGAGCGCCACTGGCCGCGCAGCGTCGCCAGGTCCGGCCAGAAGCCGACCGCCAGGCCGGCCGCGTACGCCGCGCCGAGGCAGGTGGTCTCGGTGATCCGGGACCGGACCACCGGCACGTCGAGTACGTCGGCGAGGAACTGCATCAGCAGCCCGTTGGCGGTCATCCCGCCGTCGACCCGGAGCCGGCGCAGCGCCACGTCGGAGTCGGCGTTCATCGCGTCGACCACCTCGCGGGTCTGCCAGGCGGACGCCTCCAGCGCGGCCCGGGCCAGGTGGCCCTTGGTGATGTAGCCGGTCAGCCCGGCGATGACCCCCCGCGCGTCGCTGCGCCAGTGCGGGGCGAACAGCCCGGAGAAGGCCGGTACGACGTAGCAGCCGCCGTTGTCGTCGACGGTGCGGGCCAGCTCCTCCACCTCGGGCGCGGTGGAGATCAGTCCGAGGTTGTCGCGCAGCCACTGCACCAGCGAGCCGGTGACCGCGATCGCCCCCTCCAGCGCGTACGCGGCGGGCTGGCCCTGGATGCGGTAGGCGACCGTGGTGAGCAGGCCGTGGGTGGAGGGGACCGGGCTGGCGCCGGTGTTGAGCAGCAGGAAGCTGCCGGTGCCGTAGGTGCACTTGGCCTCGCCCGGCTGGAAGCAGGTCTGCCCGAACAGGGCGGCCTGCTGGTCGCCGAGCGCGCTGGCGACCGGCACCCCGGCCAGGACGCCGGTGGCCTCCCCGTAGACCTCGGCGGAGCTGCGGATCTCCGGCAGCATGGCGGCCGGCACCCCCATCGCGTCGAGCAGCTCCGGGTCCCAGTCGAGGGTGCTCAGGTCCATCAGCAGGGTGCGGCTGGCGTTGGTCACGTCGGTGACGTGCCGGCCGGTCAGCTTCCAGATCAGCCAGCTGTCCATCGTGCCGAAGAGCACCTCGCCGGCCTCGGCGCGCCCGCGCAGCCCGTCGACGTGATCCAGCAGCCACCGCAGCTTCGGCCCGGCGAAGTAGGTGGCCAGCGGCAGGCCGGTGCGGGAGCGGAACCGCTCCTCGCCGTACGCCTGGTCGAGCTCACGCAGCAGCGGCGTGGTGCGGGTGTCCTGCCAGACGACGGCGTTGGCCACCGGCCGCCCGGTGGCCCGGTCCCAGACGAGCGTGGTCTCCCGCTGGTTGGTGATGCCCACGGCGGCGAGCCCGGCGGCGTCGGTGCCGGCGGCGTGCAGCGCCTCCCGGACCACCCGCTGGACGTTGTCCCAGATCTCCTCGGCGTCGTGCTCCACCCATCCCGGCCGGGGGAAGATCTGCCGGTGCTCCCGCTGGGCGACGGAGACGATCTCCCCGGCCCGGTCGAAGACGATGCACCGCGAGGAGGTGGTGCCCTGGTCGATGGCGGCGACGTACTGGGGGGTCACGGCAGCACCGTACCCGGCCCGACCGATCTTCGCCGGCCGGCGACGGGCCCCGGCGGGGAACGGGTCCCGCTCACGTCCGTACGATGTGCGGACGTGCGTGACATCGCCGTCTTCAGTGGTACCGCCCATCCCGAACTCGCCGCCGAGATCTGCGCCCACCTCGACGTGCCGCTGCACCCGGTGCGGGTCTCCCGGTTCGCCAACGACTGCCTGGAAGTGCAGTTGCAGGCCAACTGCCGGGAGCGGGACGTCTTCCTGATCCAGCCGTTGGTGCCGCCCGTGCAGGAGAACCTGGTCGAGCTGCTGCTCATGATCGACGCGGCCCGGGGCGCCTCGGCCGGCCGGATCACCGTGGTGCTGCCGCACTACGCGTACGCGCGGTCCGACAAGAAGGACGCGCCGCGCATCTCGATCGGCGGGCGGCTCGTCGCCGACCTGCTCACCTCGGCGGGCGCGGACCGGGTGCTGGCGATGACCCTGCACTCGCCCCAGGTGCACGGCTTCTTCAGCGTGCCGGTCGACCACCTGCACGCGCTGCGCGAGCTGGCCGAGCACTTCACCCGCTACGACCTGAGCAACACGGTGGTGGTCTCGCCGGACCTCGGCAACGCCAAGGAGGCGGCGGCGTTCGCGCGGCGGCTCGGCACCCCGGTGGCCGCCGGGGCGAAGCAGCGGTTCAGCGACGACCGGGTCAAGATCAGCGCGGTGATCGGCGATGTGACCGACCGGGACGTGATCGTGCTGGACGACGAGATCGCCAAGGGCAGCACGGTGATCGAGCTGATGGAGCACCTGCGCGAGCTCCGGGTCCGCTCGATCCGGCTGGCCTGCACCCACGGCCTCTTCTCCAGCGGCGCGTTGCGGCGGCTGAGCGAGCAGGAGGGCGTGCTGGAGATCGTCTGCACCAACACGGTGCCGATCCCCGCCGACAAGCGGGTGCCGAAGCTGGAGATCCTGTCCGTGGCGCCGGCGCTGGCCGAGGCGATGCGCCGGATCCACAACGGCGAATCGGTGAGCGCCCTCTTCGCCTGACCCGCCCGGAACGCAGGCCCCGCCGGGGTCAGTCGCGGCGGTGGTGGCCGGTGTGCTGGGGGGCCGCGACGGCGGTGCTGATGCGGACCGTCGTGCCGCGCGCGCCGGTCTCCACGTCCATGCTGTCGCTCAGTTCCCGGGCCAGCCAGAGCCCCCATCCGCCGGCGGTGTCGGCGGCGGGGCGGCTCCGGTCGCCCAGCCGCTGCGTGCTGATTCCCTGCCCGTGGTCGGAGACCTCGCAGAACAGCTGGCCCGACTGCCGCCACAGCCGTAGCCAGCCCTGGCCGCCGCCGTGCCGGACCGCGTTGGTGATCAACTCGTTGACCGCCAGCACGAAGTCGTCCAGCCGCTGCCCGCCGAGCCCTGCCGCGTGCGCGCAGGAGGTGACCGAGTGGCGCAGCTCGGTCACCTGGGCCTGGTCGAAGGCCTCGGCGATGAGAAGGGAAGGTTCGATGGGCACAACCGTACGCTGTGCTCCGGGTTCCGCATTCGTCATGGCCCCGTCCCGACAGCGGATCGTGGATGTTTCGCGGCATTTCCACCGTACGTCAGGGTTGCTCCGGGCGCACCCGACGGCCCACGGGACCGTCCTGACGGCTGTGGCATCGTGACGGGCGTGTCGACGCCGCCCGGTGGTTTCGAGGTCCCGCTCTGGCGGGCCATCGCCGTGTTCCGGGTGGCCTCCCTGGCGTACGTCTGCGTGGTGGCGCTCCGGGACGCCGACCGGTACGCCCACCCGTTCGCGGCCGGCGGCCTGGTCCTGCTGATGGCGGCCTGGACCGGCGTGACCGCCGTCAGCTACGCCCACCCGGCCCGCCGAGGCTGGCCGCTGCTCCTGGCGGACCTGGGGGTCGTCGTCGGCATCATGCTGGCCACCCCGTGGGTGATCGGGCGGACGGCGCTCGCCGCCGGCGTGCCCAGCCTCACCGTGGCCTGGCTGGCCGGACCGGTGCTGGCCTGGGCGGTCTCCGGCGGTCGGCGCCGGGGCACGGTCGCCGCGCTGGCGCTCGGCGCGGTGGACCTCGCCACCCGCGAACGGATCGGCCAGTCGTCGCTCACCGGGACGATCCTGCTGCTGCTCGCCGGCGTGGTGGTCGGACACGTCGCCCGGCTGGCGGTGACCGCCGAGGAGCGGCTGCACCGGGCGGTGGAGCTGGAGGCCGCCACCCGGGAGCGGGAGCGGCTGGCCCGGGACATCCACGACGGCGTGCTCCAGGTGCTGGCGCTGGTGCAGCGGCGCGGCGCCCACCTGGACGGCGAGGCAGGGGAGCTGGCCCGGCTCGCCGGGGAACAGGAGGCCGCGCTGCGCGCCCTGATCGGCGGCGCCACGCCGGTCGCGCCCACCGCCCACGGCGGGCCGGTGGACCTGCGTGGGCTGCTCGGCCGGTACGCCTCGGCGACCGTCTCGCTGTCCGCGCCGGCCACCCCGGTGCCCCTGCCCGGGCGGGCCGCCCACGAACTGGCCGCCGCGACCGCCGCCGCCCTCGACAACGTGGCCCGGCACACCGACGGGCGGGCCTGGGTGCTCGTCGAGGACGAGGGGGCGACGGTGACCGTGTCGATCCGCGACGAGGGGCCGGGGTTTCCGGACGGCCGGCTGGAGGAGGCCGCCGCCGAGGGCCGGCTCGGCGTCGCCCGGTCGATCCGGGGCCGCCTCGCCGACCTCGGCGGCACGGTGCGGATCACCTCCGCGCCGGGCGCCGGCACCGAGCTGGAACTGACCGTTCCGAGGGAGGGACAACCGTGACAGGCGTACGGGTGATGGTGGTCGACGACCACCCGATGTGGCGGGAGGGGGTGGCCCGGGACCTCACCGAGGCCGGCCACGTCGTGGTCGCCACCAGCGGGGAGGGTCGGCAGGCGCTGCGGGTGGCCGCCGCCGCCCGGCCGGACGTGGTGATCCTCGACCTGCAACTGCCGGACGTCTCGGGGGTGGAGGTGGTTCGCGGGCTGCGCGCCGTGCTGCCGGAGGTGCGGGTGCTGATGCTCTCGGCCAGCGGCGAGCAGCAGAGCGTGCTCGACGCGGTGAAGGCGGGGGCCACCGGCTACCTGGTCAAGTCGGCCGCCCCGGCGGAGTTCCTGGAGGCGGTGCGCCGGACGGCGGCGGGGGAGCCGGTCTTCACGCCCGGCCTGGCCGGGCTGGTCCTCGGCGAGTACCGCCGGCTCGCGGCCGACCCGGACGGCGCCGGACAGGCCGCCGGCCGCGACGCCCGGGGCGCCGGCCCAGCGCCCCGGCTCACCGACCGGGAGACCGAGGTGCTGCGCCTGGTCGCCAAGGGGATGTCCTACAAGCAGATCGCCGAGCGGCTCGGGCTGGCCCACCGCACCGTGCAGAACCACGTGCAGAACACGCTCGGCAAGCTCCAACTGCACAACCGGGTCGAGCTGACCCGCTACGCGATCGAACGGGGCCTCGACGACTGAGGGCCGCCGGGGAACCGCCCCCGAAGGGTTCCCCGACGGCCCCCGGCCGGTTCAGACCGAGTGCGGCGGACGCGTCTCGTGGATGGCCAGCTCCTCGGCGCTCGCGCCGCCGCCGGCCGAACCGGCGTCGTACGCCACCGAGTCGGTCTCCTGGTCGGTGTGCGCCCCCTCGTCCGGTTCGACGAGCCGGCCGACCTGGCCGTCGCTGACACTGCCCAGCTTGCCGTGGTCGTAGAGCGACACCGGCGAGTCCGGGTCGGAGGTGGGGCCGGGATCGATGACGTCCGCGTCGAGCTGGGCCTGCGCCGCCGCCTCCTCGCTGTCGGCCTCGGCGGCGATGTCCGGGTCGACGGGGCCGGCGAGCGGGTCGTCGGCCGGGCGTTCGTGCTGCTCCCGGTCGAGCTTGTAGTCCAGCGACTCGCCGTCGAGCTGCTCCTCGGCGGTGTTCCCGTACCGGTCCACCGCGACCGGCGTCCGGTCGCCCGGCAGCTGGGCGGGCTCCGGACCGTCCGCCTCGCGCCCGGTCAGGACGTCGTCGTTGGCGGTCGAGTCGTCGTCGGCGGTGTCGGGCAGGCCCTCCGCCTCGGGGTCGGACACGGGGGTCGGGTACTCGTCGTCGCGCATGGCTGATCACTACCCACTGCCCTCCCGGCATAACCGGTGCCGCCCGTGGCCATCCGGGCGGAAGGGGCACGTCGGGGGACGGCGGGGCAGGAATCGGGGGCGGCGGTCAGCCGAGGTGGGCGGTGGTCTCGTCGTCGGCGTGCAGCACGCACCAGACGACCTTGCCGTCCGGCACCCGGCTGCTGCCCCAGCTGCGGGTGACGGTGTCGATCAGCAGCAGGCCGCGCCCGCCCGCGGTGTCCAGCGGCGCCTGCCCGGTGAACGCCGGCTGACGCGGCGAGTGGTCGCGTACCGCCAGGTGCAGCGCGCTGCCCCGGGGTGCCAGGCGGACCGTCATCGGAGTGTGCGCGTGGGCGACCACGTTGTTCACCATCTCGGTGACCGCGATGCCGGCCGGCTCGATCAGCTCGGGCAGGTCCCAGCGCCCGCAGCCCTCCGTCACGAGCTGCCGGGCCTGCCGGGCCGCCCCGACGGCGGGGGGAAGGTCGGTCTCGGCCACCGCGACCAGCGGCGCGGCGGCCAGCCCGGCCAGCGCCCCGGCCAGGGTCGGCCAGGCGGGCACCCCCTCGACGGCGCCGGTCGGATCGCAGAGCAGCAGATCGGCGGCGGGCCAGTCGCGTACCTCCCGGCACACCTCGGCGAAGACGTCCCGGGCGGCCGGGTCGGCCACCCGCAGGGCGGTGAGGTCGGCGAGGACCGGGCCGGGTCGGCAACAGAACTGGGCGAGCAGGCCGTCGCGCACCACGTCGACGCCGGACCGGTCGAGTGTCCCGGTCAGCCGGAGCACGCCGGACGCCTCGTCCGCCTCCACCCGGCAGCCCGCGTCGGTGGACACGATCGCCTCCGTCCCGCCCTGCGGGCCGGGCAGCGCACCGTGCACCGTCCGCCCGGACCGCGCACCCGACCGCTCGGCCCCCGGCATCAGCGTTTCGTTCCCGCGCGGCGCGTCATCGCGGCCACCGTCCCGACGGCCGTCCCCGCAGCGGCCAGCCCGAAGGCGGCGGTCATCCGCACCAGGTGCCGCCGCCGGCCGTGCCAGCCGCCCTCGCGCCGCGCCGCCGCGTCGGCGTGGAAGACGTTGCCGGTGCTCTCCGGCCGTGGGGCGGGCCCGAACTGGGTGCGGTGCGCGTACCAGCCGAGGACCCGCTCGGCGAACGCCGGGGCGAGCCGCCACTGGAGGCCGATCAGCCGGGCGGCGCCGCCGGCGTACGCCTCGCGCCTCGGGCGGCGCAGCAGCCGGACGATCGTCTCGGCCACCACCTCGGGCGGGTAGACCGGGGGCGGCGGCACCAGCTCCCGGCCGCTGTGGTTGGCGGCGTGCCGGAAGAACGGGGTGTCGATGGTGGCCGGCAGCACCGTGCAGATGGAGATGTTGCCCCGCCCGGTGACCCGCATCTCCTGGCGGACCGTGTCGGCCAGCCCGCGGATGCCGTGCTTCGTGGCGTTGTACGCCGACTGGTAGGGCATCGCCACCTCGGCCAGCACGGAGGCGTTGTTGACCAGCACCCCGCCACCCGCCGCGCTCAGGTGGGGCAGGGCGGCCCGGGTGCCGTACGCGGCGCCCAGCAGGTTGACCTCCAGCACCCGGCGGAACTCCGCCACGGGGATCTCGTCGAAGAGCCCGACCGCGCCGACCGCGGCGTTGTTGATCCAGCCGTCGATCCGGCCGAACTCGGCGACCGCGCGGGCGGCGAGCCGTTCGACGGCGGCCGGGTCGGTCACGTCGGTCGGCACCGCCAGCGCCCGCCCGCCCAGCTCCCGGCACCGCACGGCGACCTCCTCCAGCGCCGCTTCGCTGCGGGCGGCCAGCACCACGGCGGCGCCGCGCCGGGCGAGGGCGTACGCGGTGGCCGTACCGATGCCGCTGGAGGCGCCGGTGAGCACGACGGTGGCGTCGGCGAGGCTGCGGGTGAGAGGCATTCCTCGCCCGTACCCCCGTCGGCAGGGGTCATGCGGCCGGCGCCGGTCGGATCCTCGCGGCTCCGGGTCGGGGTGTCGCCCGTCCCGCAACAGTTGCCGTCGCGCAAGCACCCGCCGGGCTCTTCCCGATCTGCCAGGTTTCGGCTCCCGGGGGTTCGGTTAATGGGACCCTCTGACCGAGGACCACCGCTTGAGAAGATCGCATGGAGGTGACCCATGCGCGTCGGCCTCGTCTGCGCGCACGCCGGCCCGTCCAGGGGCACCGACGGCCTGACCGTCGGCACCCACCAGCACATCGCCCGGGTCGCCGCCGAACTCGCCGTGCGGGGCCACGACGTCCGGGTGTACGAACGCCGCGACGACCCGGCCCTGCCGGAGACGGCGACGGTCGACGGCTACCGGGTGGAGCGGGTGCCGATCGGCCCGGCCGCCCCGCTGCCCACCGCCGAACTGGTGCCGCACGTGTCCGCGTTCGGCGCCTGGCTGGCCGAGAGGTGGACGGGCGACTGGCGTCCCGAGGTGGTGCACGGGCACTACTGGGTCGGCGGGCTGGCCGCCGCGCACGCGGTACGCGAGACGGACGTCCCGGTGGTGCAGACGTTCCACTCCCTCGGCGTCGAGCAGCTGCGCCACCTCGGCCGGCAGTACGACGGGCCGGGGGAGCGGATCCCGTTGGAGCGGGCGCTGACCCGGGCGGTGGACATCGCGGTCGCCCAGTGCAACGACGAGGTCGACGAGCTGACCCGGATGGGGCTGCAACGCGCCTCCGTGGCGATGGTGCCGGCGGGCGTCGACACCGCGCAGTTCCACCCCGACGGCGAGGCCGCCCCCCGCGACCAGCGGGCCCGGATCCTCTCCGTCGGCGGGCTCTCGGCCGGGCACGGCCAGGAGGACCTGATCCGGGCCATGCGACTCGTCGGCGACGCCGAGCTGGTGATCGCCGGCGGCCCGCCCGTCGGGCAGCTCGCCAACCACGCCGAGGCCCGGCGGCTGCGCGAGCTGGCCGAGCGGAGCGGAGTGGCCGACCAGGTGAAGCTGGTGGGCGCGGTGCCGCACGAACAGATGGCCACCTGGTACCGCTCGGCGGACGTGGTCGCCTGCACCCCGCACTACTCGTCCGCCGGCCGGGTGTCGCTGGAGGCGATGGCCTGCGGGGTGCCGGTGGTCGGCTACTCCATGGGCGGGATCGCCGACGCCGTGGTCGACGAGGTCACCGGCCGGTTGGTGCCGCCGGGCGACGTCCGCGCGCTGGGCGTGACGCTGCGCCGGCTGCTCGCCGACAACGCCGGGCGGTTCGCGTACGGGCACGCCGCCGTCGACCGGGTGCGGTGCAGCTACACCTGGGAGCGGACGGCGGGCGCGCTGGAGCGCCTCTACGAGCGGGTGGTGAGCCGCCGCAAGCCGGTCGAGGCGGCCTGACCGGGGTCGGCGGTCCGAGGCGGCCTGACCCGGGTGGGTCGCCCCCGGGCCCGGTTCAGAGCGGGCGACCGGGCGCCCCGACGCCCACCATGCTCCGGTCCCGTTCCCCGGCGACCGCGTGGTGGTGCTGGGGCTCGGCGTACCGGGTGAGACCGATGACCGCCGCGAGGGTGACCAGGAACCCGACCGCGGCGAGCCACTCCCGCCCGGGCCAGATCTTGTCGTTGAGCAGGAGCAGGCCGACGATCGCGGCGGGCACCGCCCCCGCGGCGTCCATCGCCGCCACGGCGGCCGTGGTCGAGCCGCGTTGCATGGCCAGGCCGAGCAGCAGCTGGCCGACGACCGAGTGGACGATCAGCAGGTAGAGCAGCGGATCCTGGACGAACGCCTCCGGCGTCGGGGCGGAGGCGAGGGGCCGGGCGGCCACCGCGGCGGCGGAGAACGCCAGCCCGGCCAGCGCGCCGAGCGCCACCGAGCCGGGCGCCCCGTGCAGGCGTACGGCGAAGAAGCCGATCACGGCGATCACGCCGAGCGCCACCGCCAGGGCGATCAGGCCGGCGGTGCCGAGCGGCTTGGCCGGCGCGGGCTCGGCGGAGAGCACCAACGCGGTGATCCCGGCGAACAGCAGCACCAGCAGGGCCACCTCGGCGGCCGGCAGCCGCCACTTCAGCACCAGGACGCCGAGCAGGGCGGTGACCCCGAGCCCGGCGGCGACGCTGGACTGGACCAGGAACAGCGGCAGGTCCCGGCGGGCGAGCAGGGCCAGCACGAACCCGGCGACCTGGCAGCCGAGCCCGACCAGGTAGGTGCGGTGCACCGCCAGCCGCAGCAGCAGTCCCGGGTCGAAGGTGTGGTGGACGGTGGTGCGGGCGGCGGCCACCGACTGGAGCAGGTTGGCGACGCCGTACGCGACGATCATGGCCGCGAGGAAGCACCAACCGGAGGAAACCACTTGGCGAGGATAGAGGCTGCCGGGGGTCAGTGCTCGGTTGGCCGAGCCAGCCGGGCGAGGATGTCGGCGTGCAGCGCGCCGTTGCTGGCAACGGCGCTGCTCCCGGTGCCGGCGTCGCCGGCGGGGGCGGGCCGGCCGGCCAGGTCGGTGAACGTCCCGCCCGCCTCGGTGACGATCGGCACCAGCGCGGCGACGTCCCACAGCGACAGCTCCGGCTCCACCATCACGTCCAGCGCGCCCTCGGCCAGCAGCATGTAGCCGTAGAAGTCGCCGTACGCCCGGCTGCGCCAGGTGTCCCGCATCAGCTGGAGCATCGCGTCCAGCCGCCCGGCGGACTCCCACCCCGTCAGCGACGAGTAGCAGAAGCTCGCGTCCGCGAGGTCCCCTACCGCGGAGACCCGGATCGGCGTGCCACCGGCGGCGTCCGGCCCCGCGTACGCGCCCTCGCCCAGCGCGCCCCACCAGCGGCGGCCGAGCGCCGGCGCGGAGACCAGCCCGGCGACCGGGCGGTCCCCCTCCAGCAACGCGATCAGGGTGGCCCACACGGGCACGCCCCGGATGAAGTTCTTCGTGCCGTCGATCGGGTCGACCACCCAGCGGCGACCGTCCGGGCCCGTGGCGGGCTCCTCGCCGTACTCCTCGCCCAGCAGACCGTCGGCCGGCCGGTGCACGGCCAGCAGCGCCCGGATCTCCCGCTCCACCGCGGTGTCCGCGTCGGAGACCGGGGTCAGGTCGGGTTTCGCCTCGACCCGCAGGTCGAGCGCGCGGAACCGGGCCGTGGAGACGGCGTCGGCGGCGTCGGCGAGCAGGTGGGCGAGGGCGATGTCGTCGGCGTACCCGGGCATGCCTAGACGGTAGCGACGCCCGGGTCAGGACCCCGCGAGCGGGTCGCCCGGGTTCCGCTGGTCGGGCTCCGCCCGCGCGTCGCCCTCACCCGACCGGGAGGCCAGCAGCCGGCGGTACGAGGCCAGCCGCCGCGCGTCGGCCTTGCCGGCGGCGACCCAGGCGTCCAGCCCGCAGGCGGTCTCGTCCGGCGTGTGCGGGCAGTTGGCGGGGCAGTCGACCGTCCCCTCGACCAGGTCGGGGAAGCCGTGCAGCAGGCTGTCGGCGGAGACGTGCGCGAGCCCGAAGCTGCGTACCCCCGGGGTGTCGACGATCCAGCCGGCCGGGGCGTTCCCGCCGTGCGTCGGGTCCCGGGGCAGTCGCAGCGCCACCGCGCTCGTGGAGGTGTGCCGGCCCCGGCCGATCGCGCTGACGGTGCCGACCGCCCGGGCGGCGTCCGGCACGAGGCGGTTGACCAGCGTCGACTTGCCCACCCCGGAGTGCCCAACCATGACCGAGATCCGCCCGGCGAGCAGGTCGCGCAGCGCGTCGAGGTCGGATTCCGGGCGGATCAGCACGTACGGCAGTTCCAGCTCGGCGTAGTAGTCGAGCACCGCCTCGGGGCCGGCCAGGTCGGCCTTGGTGAGGCAGAGCAGCGGCTCGATGCCGGCGTCGTACGCGGCCACCAGGCACCGGTCGATGAAGCCGGTGCGCGGCGGCGGGTCGGCCAGCGCGCTCACGATGACCAACTGGTCGGCGTTGGCGACGACCACCCGTTCCAGCCGTCCCTCGGCGGTGGTCTCGTCGTCGTCGGCGGTGCGCCGCAGCACCGACGTCCGCTCGGCGATCCGGACGATCCGGGCCAGCGCCCCGGCCGCGCCGGAGGTGTCCCCGACCAGGCCGACGCGGTCGCCGACCACCACCGACTTGCGCCCCAGCTCCCGGGCCCGCATCGCGGTGACCAGGGGCGCGTCCGGCTCGGCGTCGGGCGGCACGCACGTGTAGCGGCCCCGGTCGACGGCGATCACGAAGCCGTCCACCGCGTCGGAGTGCCGGGGTCGGGTGCGGGTACGCGGGCGCGACGACCTGCCGGGCCGCACCCGGACGTCGTCCTCGTCGTACTCCCGCCGTCTGGTCGCCAGGACCCGCCCCCCTTCGTGTCAGCTCTTGCCGGTCACCAACGCCGACCATAGTGCCGGAAACTCGGGCATGGTCTTCGAGGTGCACCCCACGTCGCTCAACTCGATGCCGGGGACGGCCAGGCCGGCCACGGCGGCGGCGTGCGCCATCCGGTGGTCGTGGTAGGTCTCGAACACCCCGCCGTGCAGCGGCCGGGGCCGGATCTCGAGCCCGTCGGGGGACTCGGTGATGTCGGCGCCGAGCGCGGCGAACTCCCGCGCCAGCGCGGTCAGCCGGTCGGTCTCGTGGCCGCGGATGTGGCCGACGCCGGTGAACACCGACGGCGAGTCGGCGAGCATGGCCAGCGCGGTGAGCGCCGGGGTCAGCTCGCTGACGTCGGAGAGGTCGGCCTCGATGCCGTGCACCGCGCCGGTGCCCCGGACCGTCAGCCCGTCGGTGGAGAGGGTCACCTCGCCGCCCATCCGCTGGAGCAGCGAGCGGAGCTGCTCGACGGGCTGGGCGCTGCTGCGCGGCCAGCCCTGGAGGGTCACCTCCCCGCCGGTGACCAGGGCGGCGGCGAAGAACGGCACGGCGCCCGACAGGTCGGGCTCGATCTGCCAGCCGCGCCCCGTCAGCGGGCCCGGCTCGACCACCCACACGTCGGGGGTGCCGTCGTCGACCGCCGCGCCGGCGGCCCGGAGCATCTGCACCGTCATCCGCAGGTGCGGCGCGGAGGGCACCGGCGGGCCCACGTGCCGGACCACCACGCCCCGGTCGAAGCGCGGCGCGGCCAGCAGCAGGCCGGAGACGAGTTGGCTGGAAGCGGAGGCGTCGATCACCACCTCGCCGCCGGCCACCCGCCCGGTGCCGAGCACGGTCAGCGGCAGGCTGCCGGTGGCGGGGGCGTCCACGCGCGCGCCGAGGGAGCGCAGCGCCCCGATCAGCGGGCCGAGGGGCCGGGTGCGGGCCTGCGGGTCGCCGTCGAAGGTGATCCGCCCGTCGGCCAGGCCCGCCACGGGCGGGACGAAGCGCATCACGGTGCCGGCCAGGCCGACGTCGACGTGTGCGGGGCCGACCAGCGGGTGGGGGCGGACCAGCCAGCGCTCGTCGTCGCTGATCGACATGTGCGCGCCCATCGCGCGCAGCCCGGCGGCCATCAGCTCGGTGTCCCGTGCGCGCAGCGGCCCGGCCAGGGTCGACGGGCCGCCGGCCAGCGCGCTCAGCACCAGGGCGCGCGCGGTCATCGACTTGGACCCGGGCAGGCGCAGCGTCGCCGCGACCGGGTCGGAGGCGGTCGGAGCGGTCCACGGCTGCGGCGGCCGGGTCGCGATCAGGTTCCCCACGGTTACATTCTGCCGCGTCCGACGGCGGGTGGCGCCGGCCGGCACGCGTCCTCCCGGTCAGCGGGACAGCCGGGCGCCGCGCGGCGGGTTAGCGTGTGCGGCATGTGCGGGAGGTACGCGACGACCCGGAGCGCGGGCGACCTGAGCGCGCTGTTCGAGTCCCAGGACGAGACCGGCGGCGGGGTCGGCCCCGACCACAACGTCGCGCCCACCGACCCGGTGCCGCTGGTGCGGGTCAGCCCGGAGGGCCACCGCGCGTTGTCGGTCGGCCGCTGGGGCCTGGTCCCGTCCTGGTCGAGGTCGCCCGCGGGTGCCGCCCGCATGATCAACGCCCGCGCCGAGACGGTCGCCACCAGCCGGGCGTACGCCGGGGCCTTCGCCCGCCGCCGCTGCCTCGTCCCCGCCGACGGCTGGTACGAGTGGGTCCGCGCGGCCGACGGGCGCAAGCAGCCCTACTACATGACCCCGTCGAACGGCTCGGTGCTCGCCTTCGCCGGCATCTGGTCGGTCTGGGACGGCTCCGGCGGTCCACTGCTGACCTTCAGCGTGCTCACCACCGCCGCGCTGGGCGAGTTGGCCGAGGTGCACGACCGGATGCCGCTGCTGCTGCCCCGCGACCGATGGGGGGCGTGGCTGGCGTCGACCGACGAGCCGGCGGGCCTGCTCGCGCCGCCCCCGCCCGACTGGCTCGCGACGCTGGAGATCCGCCCGGTGGGCACGGCGGTGGGCGACGTGCGTAACGACGGGCCGCAGTTGACCGAGAGGGTGCCGCTCGCCCGGGCCGCCGCGCCGGAGGAAATGACGCTCTTCTGACAGTCCGACACATTGTCGGGCGTGATTTGCCAGAGTTGCGGGCGAAACGTCG
The DNA here is from genome assembly GCF_031845925.1 of Micromonospora reichwaldensis. Taxonomy (NCBI): domain Bacteria; kingdom Bacillati; phylum Actinomycetota; class Actinomycetes; order Micromonosporales; family Micromonosporaceae; genus Micromonospora; species Micromonospora reichwaldensis. The sequence continues at coordinate 45,278 of NZ_JAVRFL010000022.1, forward strand.
CCCCGACGTTCACCCATATTCGCCGTGAAGTCTTGTCCCGGTGTCCGGAAGTGCGATACAACACAGCGCCGGTAGTGGGCGCGACTCGCACGGGGCGGACGACGCACACCGATCTTGCCGGTCCCACGGGGGAGGTGGGTGGATGACACGGGCACGTATGCCCCGGCCGCACGAGGTGGCCACCGCACGACGTGATCCGCGGCTGTTGCGGGCGTTGCGGGAGCGGCGACAGGACGAGGCGTGGCGCACCAGGGGAACCTGCCAGAACGTCGACCCGGAAACGTTCTTTCCGGCGCCGAACGAGCCAGCCGACGCGGCCGTCGCACTCTGCCGGAGCTGTGACGTGCAGGGATCCTGCCTGGCCTGGGCGCTTGACGTGGGTGACTGCCACGGCGTCTGGGGCGGCACCACCCCGCGCGAACGGCGGGCGATGCTGGTCGCCTGGCGCGACGAGGTGCAACCGGATCCGGACGCCGCCCGCGAGGCGGGTCCTCCGGTCCGGGACCGGCTGCTCACCCTGGTGCCGCTGAGCTGACCGTCGACTGAACCGGTCGCAGCCGGCCCGCCATCTCGGCGGGCCGGCTGCCCGTCGTGCCCCGGACACCGCAGAATGGGCCGATGCCCGAGGACGACGACGTACCCACCCCGCGCGGGCCCGCCCGGGTCGACACCGACCTGCCGGCGGGGGCGCCGAGCGCCCTGCTGGTGCTCGGGCACGGCGCGGGCGGCGACGTCGACGCCCCCGACCTGCGTGCGCTCCGGGACGCGGCGGTCGACGCCGGGCTGGTGGTGGCCCGGGTGACCCAGCCGTACCGCGTCGCCGGACGGCGTGCGCCGGCACCGGCGGGGCACCTCGACGAGGCGTGGACCGCCGTGCTCGCCGTGCTGCGGCAGCGGCATCCCGGCGTACCGCTGCTGGTGGGCGGCCGGTCCAGTGGCGCGCGGGTGGCGTGCCGCACCGCGCCCGCGGTGGGCGCCGCCGGGGTCGTCGCGCTCGCGTTCCCGCTGCACCCGCCCGGCCGCCCGGAGCGGTCGCGGGCGGCGGAGTTGGCGACCGGCCTGCCGACCCTCGTGGTCAACGGCGACCGTGACCCGTTCGGGGTGCCGGAGCCGGGGCCGGGGGTGCACGTGGTGACCCGCCCGGGGGAGCGGCACGACCTGCGGGGGGACCCGGCCGGCACGGCCGCCGTGGTGCGCGACTGGCTGCGCGGGCGGGGCTGGGCGCGGGGCTGACCGCCACCCCCGCCGTCCTCGCCGCCCACGCGACCGGGACCGGCGCCCGCCGTGACCGGGGTGCGGGCGCGCTCCGGCGGCGGACGCCCGGCGCTCCGGCGGGCCGTGTCCGCCTGCCGCGGCGGTTCGTTGCATCGGATGGCGCCGGACGCCCGGTTCGGGCGGGCGGCGCCGGTCCTCCCAGGCCCTTCCTGGTCCCAGCGTCGGCCTCCGCCGGCGCCGGGACCAGGAACGGGGGAGGCGAGCGGAATGCCCCGCCCCGTCGGGGGCGTTGCACCCCCCGGGACGACATTTCTGGCGAGGGGGGAGACCGGTGCCGACCGAGACGCGGGTCCGGGAACGGGACGAGCGGGGAGCGCGGCAGTGGCGACGGCTGCTGGGCGGCCCGGACTGGCCCGCGGTGGTGCCGCCGGTCGGCCCGGCCGCGGCGAGCACGCACACGGTGAGTACGAGCACACCCGCCGGAAGTGAATCTGCGGGCACGTCCGTACGCGTATCCTCGGCGGGACAGCATCCGACGCGAGGGGATGTGCGGTTGACCACCGAGAAGACGGACGAGCGCAGGGCCCGCTTCGAGCGGGACGCGATGCCCTTCGTCGATCAGCTCTACGCTGCCGGGCTGCGGATGACCCGCAACCCGGCGGATGCCGAGGACCTGGTCCAGGAGACCTACCTGAAGGCGTACGCCGCCTTCCACCAGTTCGAGCAGGGCACGAACCTGAAGGCCTGGCTCTACCGGATCCTGACCAACACCTACATCAACTCCTACCGCAAGCGGCAGCGCCAGCCCATCCAGGCGCCGACCGACGAGATCACCGACTGGCAGCTCGCCGAGGCCGAGTCGCACACCTCCAGCGGGCTGCGCTCGGCCGAGACCGAGGCGCTGGACCGGCTGCCGGACAGCGACGTCAAGGAGGCCCTCCAGCAGCTGCCGGAGGAGTTCCGCCTGGCCGTCTACCTCACCGACGTCGAGGGCTTCTCCTACAAGGAGGTCGCCGACATCATGGGCACGCCGATCGGCACGGTCATGTCGCGTCTGCACCGGGGCCGGCGTAATCTGCGCAAGCTGCTCGAACAGTACGCCGCCGAGCGGGGCTTCAGCGCCGCGGCGTCGAAGAAGGGCTCGACCGCTTCCGCCGGCCGGGAGGTCTGACATGAGCTGTGGAGATCCGCACGAGACGGATTGCCGCGAGGTCATCGCGGAGGTCTACCTCTACCTGGATCTGGAGTGCGCCGACGAGCGGCGCACGCTGATCCGGCACCACCTCGACGAGTGCGGCCCGTGCCTGCGCGAGTACGGCATCGAGCAGGAGGTGCGGGCGCTGGTGGCCCGCTGCTGCGGCAACGAGACCGCGCCCGACCAGCTGCGGGAGCGGCTGCGGCTGCGCCTCACCGAGCTGGTCGTCTTCGAGGGCACCGAGTCGAAGGAGCTTGCCGACTGAGGTCGGGCCGGGTGCGGCAGCCGACCGAGGTCGGTGCCCCCGGAGACAGCAACGCCGGTGGCCCGGGTCGTGACGACCCGGGCCACCGGCGTCTGCGCCGACTGGTCGACGCCGGGCCGTGGGGCCCGGCCGCCGGTCAGGAGTTGGGGCGCTTGCCGTGGTTCGCGCCGCTCTTCTTGCGGGCCTTCTTCTTGCGGGCCTTCTTCGCCATGGTGACCTCCTCGTGATGGTCGGATCCCGCCTGCGCACGATCTCGGCGCCGGTGCACGCACCGGTCCTCCCGGCGCCGGGTCCGACCCGCTGATGCTAGTGCGGCCGGCACCCGCCGTCGTCCGCCGGGGCCGCCGACGCCGCGCCACGCCGCACGACCCGCCGGGGGACCGCCCCTGAGTCGATCATCGACCCGGCCCGCGCCGCTCCACGCCCGCCGGAGGTCGCCCGCATGATTGGATACGTCGGCAGGCAACCGCGAGAGGGAGGGCCCGAAGATGGCCGAGGAGATCCGCGCCGAGATGGTGGCGAACGTCTGGAAGGTCGTCGCGTCGGCCGGGGACACCGTGTCCGAGGGGGACACCCTGGTGATCCTGGAGTCGATGAAGATGGAGATCCCGGTCGTCGCCGAGTCCGACGGCGTCGTCAAGCAGCTCGCGGTCAACGAGGGCGACGTCGTGCAGGACGGTGACCTGATCGCGGTGATCGATTGACCGGCCTCTCGGTACGCCGGGCCGGGCCGGCCGACTTCGCGGCGGTGGCCCGGCTGACGGTGGCCGCGTACGAGGCGGACGGCCAGCTGAAGAACGAGCACGGCTACGCCGCCGTACTCGCCGACGTGGCGTCCCGGGCCCGGGACGGCGAGGTGCTCGTCGCCGTCGACGACGCCACCGGCGAGCTGCTCGGCTCGGTGACCCTCGTCCTGCCCGGCACCCGCTACGCCGAGCTGTCCCGGGCGGGTGAGGCGGAGTTCCGGATGCTGGCGGTGGACCCGGCCGCGCAGGGGCGGGGCGTCGGCGCGGCGCTGGTCGAGGCCTGCGTGTCGCGGGCGACCGAGCTGGGCTGCTCCGCAGTCGTCATCTGCGTCCGCGAGGGCTTCGCCGCCTCCGCCCAGCGGCTCTACCGGCGTCGTGGCTTCGTGCGGGTGCCAGAGCTGGACTGGGCGCCCGTGGACGGGGTGCACCTGCTCGGCCTGCGGCTGGAGCTGTCCGGCGCGTGAGGCCCCGGCGACGACGGCTCACCGGCGCCTGAGGAGCCCCCAGAGGCGGCGCAGGCGGGAACGCGGCCGGGGGACCTGGCCGGTGACCGTCAGCGCGGTGGCCAGGGCCGCCGTCTCCGGGTCCAGGGCCGGGCTGGCCAGGGCCAGGTGCGCCAGCGACGGCGCGATCGGCGCCGGGCGGCTCCGGGCGACCGCTGCCACGTCGGCCAGCCGCTCGGTCACCACCCGGGCCACGTCGGCGCGCACGTCCGGGTCGACCCAGGCGGCGGTGACCAGGGCGAACAGGGCCGCCTCGGTGACCCAGTCCTCGACGCCCCAGACCAGGTCCAGCAGCACCCGGCGCCGGGTCGACTCCGCCCACGGCTCGTCGGTGCGGTGGTGCAGCAGGCCCAGGCACGCCCACACCTGGACGCAGCGCACCCAGAGCGAGGGGTCCTGCCCGAGTACCCGGCCCAGCGCGGTCGGCGGCGCCTCCGGCGGGTGCGCCAGCAGGCCGAGCAGGTCGTCCAGCTCCAGGGTGGCCAGGCCGACCGCCGCGTCGTACGCCGCCGGCGGGTGCGGCCACGCCGGGTGGGCGAGCTGCCGCAGCCGCGCCGCCGCCTCCGGCGAGGGCGCCGGCACGGCGGGCACGACCGTCGTCCCGTCGTGCTCCCAGAGCCGCCGGGCGGTCGCCCGCCGGGGCTCGCGCGGGTCCGGGTCGGGCACGCCGGCCACCTCGATCCGCAGCCCGGGCGCGGCCGTCGCGGCGGCACGCAGCGCGCTGGGCGGCGGGGGCTGCTCCAGCCGTACGGCGCCGAGGCCGACGCGCTCGTCGGTGACGGCCTGACGCAGCGCGTCCACCACCGGCCCGGTCGCCGGGGTGACCTGCCCGAGCCAGGGGCGGCTCCGGCAGCTCTCGGCCAGGTCGCCGTGCTCGTGCGTGTCGTCGGGATGGTCCCGGACGAAGTCGGCGAGCGCGACCAGGTGCGCCACGTCGCCGTCGCGCTGGTGCCGCAGCCGGTGCGCGGTGTGCACGGCGCACTCGAAGGAGGGGTCCCGGGCCAGCGCCCGGTCTATCCAGTCGAGCGCCTCGTCGAGCCGCCCGTTGTCGGCGAGCGTGCCGGCGATGTCGGCGTAGACGGTGAGGTCGTCGGGGTCGTGCGCGACGGCGCGGCCGAGTGCCGCCAGCGCCTCCCGGGTGCGCCCGGCGCTGCGGTACGCGTACCCGAGCCACACCTCGCCGATCTTCGACGGCTCCGCGCGTACGCCCCGGGCGGCCCAGCGGATCGCCAGGTCGACCTCGCCGACGCGCCTGGCCAGCGCGGACGCCGCGCCCAGCAGCAGGCCGTGCTCGGGGTGGACGGTGACCGCGTTGCGGGCCAGTGCCAGGTAGGGGGCCAGGGCGGCCCGGCCGGCCCGGGGCACCGGGTCGGGCGCGGCGGCGCAGACCTGCATGAGGATCCGGGCGGCCCGGTCCGGTTCGAGGCGTTCGGCGAGTTCCGGGGTGGTCACCCACGGCACCCCGGCCCAGTCCGTCCCCGGCGCGTGGCCGGTCGCCGCGACCAGCAGGTCCAGCCCCTCGGCGGGCCGGCCGGCGGCGGCGAGCAGGTGCGCGCGGGCCACGACGGTGCCGACGAACGCGTGGCCCTGGAGCGGGAAGAGGTCGACGCCGCCCGCGCCGTCGGTGGCGGCGAGCCGGGCGAGGGTCTCGTGCACCTCGGGCAGGGTCGGGGCCTGGGCCAGCGCGGCGGCGACGTGACCGGCCGCGTGTGCCAGGTCGTTGTCGTCCATGGCGAGGCGGGCCAGGGCAAGTTCCTCCGCCGCGGACAGCGACCGGTCGTCCTCGGGCACGTCGTCCTCTCGCTCGTCGGTCGGTGGGGCCGGGCAAGCCTAGGTGATGTTGCGCCGGGATGGTGATCATCTGCGCACTACTGCTCGTTCGATTGCTCAGGCCAGCGCAAACGTGCAAGACTGAGCAGGAAACGCGCGGCAACCGCGCAGTGGGAGGAGTTTCCGTGACGCGTGCAGGGGCCGGCATGGCGGCCGACATCGACGAGCAGCCGGCGGGCTACGAGCGGCTGCTCTCCGCCGAGCACGCCGGGGCGATCGCCCGGGTGGCGGCGGTCATCGCGGAACGCCGCCCGCGGCACGTGGTCTTCACCGCCCGGGGCACCTCCGACCACGCGGCCCTCTACGGGGCGTACCTGACCGAGATCCGGCTCGGCCTGCCCGCCGGCCTCGCCTCGCCCAGCGTCGTCACCCTCTACGGCGCGAAGCCGGACCTCTCCGACGCGCTGGTCGTCGGCGTCAGCCAGAGCGGCGGCTCGCCCGACCTCGCCGAGGTGCTGCGGACCGCCCGCGCCTCCGGCGCGCTGACCCTCGCGGTCACCAACGCGCCCGACTCCCGGCTGGCCGGCGTCGCCGAGCTGAGCGTCGACATCGCCGCCGGGCACGAGCGCGCGGTGGCCGCCACCAAGACCTACACCGCCGAGCTGCTCGCCCTGCTGATGCTCGTCGAGGGCGTCCGGGCCGGCGACGGCGCGCTGCCCGCCGACGAACGCGAGGCGCTCGCCGCCCTGCCCGAGCTGGCCGCGCGCACCCTGGAGGACACCACCCCCACCCAGCTCGCGCCCCGCTACCGGTTCGCCGGCCAGCTCGTCACCACCGGTCGTGGGTACGCGTACCCGACCGCCCGCGAGGCCGCGCTGAAGCTGATGGAGACCTCCTACCTGCCGGCGCTCGCGTTCTCCGGCGCCGACCTGCTGCACGGCCCGCTCGCCATGACCGACCCGGACGTGCCGGTGCTCGCCGTGGTCGGCTCCGGGCCGGGCGGCCGGTCGATGGGCGAGGTGCTGCCCCGCCTCGGCGAGCGCCGCGCCGACGTGGTGGTGGTCGGCTCCGCCGACGTCGAGGGCGCCACCCGGATGGCCGTCCCCGAGGTCGACGAGCGCTACGCGCCGCTGCTGGACATCCTGCCGTTGCAGCGCCTGGCGCTGGCGCTGGCGCTCGCCCGGGGCGAGGACCCGGACGCGCCGCGCGGGCTGAAGAAGGTCACCGCGACGATGTGACGCCCGTCGTGGCACGCTGGGCAACGTGTCCACGCTGCGCAACCTCGCCGAGGAGCACACCCGCCTCCGCCCGGCCGACATCGACCACCTGCACCGGATCGCCGGCGACTGGCAGTTGCTCTCCGATCTGTCCTTCGCCGACCTGCTGCTCTGGGTGCCCGTGGACGGTGACGGCGCGTTCCTCTGCGTCGCCCAGGTCCGGCCGACGACCGCGCCCACCGCGTACCTGGACGACCAGGTGGGGCGGATCGTCGGCGGACCCGAGGTGGCCCACCTGGAGGTGGCCCACCGGCAGGGCCGGATCTGGCGGGAGGGCGACCCGGTCTGGTACGGCGACGTACCGGCCCGGCACGAGGCGATCCCGGTCCGGTTGCGCACCACCGACGGGGAGGCCGGCGAGGTGATCGCCGTGGTGGGGCGGGACACCAACCTCTCCACCGCGCGCACCCCGAGCCAGCTGGAGCTGAACTACCTCACCACCGCCGACGACCTGGCCCAGATGATCGCCGACGGGACCTTCCCGCCGCCGCGCCATCCCGGGGAGACCACGTCGGCCCCGCGCGTCGGCGACGGGCTGGTCCGGCTCGACGCCGGCGGCAAGGTCACCTACGCGAGCCCGAACGCGCAGTCGGCGTACCGGCGGCTGGGCTACGCCTCCCACTTGGTGGGCGAGGACCTGGCGGCGCTGCACCGCCGGCTGGCGAGCGACCCGCTGGAGGGCACGGACGCGGCGAACGGCATCCTCGCGGCGCTGCGCGGCGAGGCGCCGCCCCGCCGGGAGATCGACGCGCGGGGCGCGACGATGCTCACCCGGGCGCTGCCGCTGATGCCCGCCGGGGTGCCGATCGGCGCGCTGGTGCTGGTCCGCGACATCACCGAGGTACGCCGCCGGGACCGTGCCCTGATCACCAAGGACGCCACCATCCGGGAGATCCACCACCGGGTGAAGAACAACCTCCAGACCGTCGCCGCCCTGCTGCGGCTCCAGGCCCGCCGGGTGTCCATGCCCGAGGCCCGGGTGGCCCTGGAGGAGTCGGTACGCCGGGTCGCCTCCATCGCGCTGGTGCACGAGACCCTCTCCATGTCCAGCGACGAGGCGGTCGAGTTCGACGGCATCGTCGACCGGGTGGCCAGCGCCGCCACGGAGGTGGCCGCGACGGAGGCCACGGTCGGCATGCGCCGCGAGGGCAGCTTCGGCGTGCTGCCCGCCGAGGTCGCCACGTCGCTGGTGATGGTGCTCAACGAGTTGCTGCTCAACGCCGTCGAGCACGGCTTCCCGCCGGCCGCCGAAACGCCCGGCGGCCCGACCGGCCCCGGAACCCCCGCCCCGGCCGAGGCCCGGCCGCCCGCCCCGGGAGCGGCCGTGGCGGAGGCGGCCGGTCCGGTCGAGCCGGAGGTGGTGCTGTCGGCGCACCGGTTCCGCAAGATGCTGCACGTCTCCGTCACCGACAACGGGCGCGGGCTGCCGCCCGACTTCGACGCCGAGCGGAGCGGCAACCTCGGCTTGCAGATCGTCCGCGCGCTGGTCACCGGCGAGCTGCGCGGCACCATCGAGCTGCGCGACGGCGCGAAGGGCGGCACCGAGGCGACGCTCGTCGTCCCGCTGGTGCGCAACGCCCCCGAGGGCCGTTCCGCCGGCTGACCCGGACGCGTCGGCGCGAGCGCCGGGGGTGCGGGGGCGGTGGGTCAGCGGGTGAGCAGGGCGACGGTGAGTCCCGGGCGCGGCCAGACCCGTTCGACGGTGTAGTCGGCGCGCAGCGCGTCGCCCTTGGCGCCGGCGACGGCGGCCAGGGGATCGTCGCGGCGGCCGGCCACGACCAGCCAGACCCGATCCGCGCCGGCCAGGCACTCTGCGGGGCGGGCGCACTCGGCGGCCCACAGGTCGCCCCGGCGGGCCTGGTCCTGTGTCACCAGCACGTCGCGGGGCCGACGGTCGCCCAGGTGGTACGCGAGGCCAAGGTCGAGGAAGAGCCAGCTCTCCCGGGGGGAGTAGACGACCGCGTCGCCCGGCCGCTGACCGTCGGCGACGATCCGGGCCGCGCCCCGGTAGTCCACCGTCGCGCTGCGCGGCCACTCGTGGGTACGCCGCAGCGCCGCCTGGTCGGGCAGCCCGAGCAGCCCGGCCAGGGCGACGACGGCCAGCGCGGGCGGCAGCGGCACGGTCGCCAGCGCCGCGCCGGCGAGCAGGCAGGCGAAGGGCACCACGAAGACGAGGTACCGGGGCACCCAGAGCGGTACGACCAGCCCCGCGGCGAAGAGCAGCAGCACGGGCAGCAGCACGGCGAGCCCGGGCAGGAGTGCGCGCCGGCCCAGCCGGGCCGCACCGAGCGCCGCGAGGCCGAGCAGCAGACCCCCCACCACCCCGCTCTGCGCCACCCCGGTCGGCAGCGTCGTCAGGTCGGTCAGCCGGGCGGTGTCCACCCAGCCGAGCTGCCGGGACCGCTGCCCTCTGGCCAGCAACACCAGCGGTGCCAGCAGCAGCGCCGCCGGCACCAGGGCGAGCACCCAGCGCAGCGGGCGGTTCGGCGGCCGGTCGCGGGGAGCGGCGAACACCGCCACCGCGTGGGCGGCGAGCAGGGTGAGCGCGACCAGGTGGACGAGGCCGAGTGCGGCCACGGCGACGGCGTACCCGGCCCAGCGGGCCCAACCTGGCCGGGTCAGCGCCGCGACCAGCAGCAGGGTCGCCAGCACGGCGAAGAACGTGGCCAGCGCGTACGGGCGGGCCTCCTGGCCGTACCGCGAGGTGCCCGGCAGCACCGCGAGGAGCAGCCCGGCGAGCAGCCCGGCCCGGGCACCGAGCAGCCGCTGCCCGAGGACCGCCGTCAGCCCCGCCGTGGCGGCCATGGCCAGTGCGGCGGGCAGCCGCAGCGCGGGGACCGAATCGCCGAAGACCGCCAACCAGGCGTGCATGAACAGGTAGTAGGGACTGGTGGCGGCGTCGATGGTGCCGGCGAGCCGGACCAGGTCTACGGGCGACCGACTCGCCGCACTCCAGGTGGCCAACTCGTCGCGCCACGGCTGCGCCCGGCCGATCCCGGTCAGCACGACAGCCAGGGTGAGCAGCGTCGGCGCGATCCAGACCACCCGATCCGTGCGGCCCGGCCCGCCTGTCGCCTCGTTCGTAGGCCCGCCCGTCACCTCGCCCGGCGGCGAGACGGGCTCGCCGGGCAGATCAGCGGAACCGGTCACACACCGCAGCGTCACACAGTCCAGCCGCCCGGTACGCCGATCCGCCGATCAGGGCCGGCGTCACGCCTCGACCGTGACCCCGTGCTTCCCACAGGTGGCGACGAGATGGGGCAGCGCCTGGCGCAGCGAGTGCAGGTAGAAGTCCGCCCCCGGGCCGGGCTCGCCGCGCCTGAGCTGGACGCGTTCCACCAGCCCGACGCTGGTGACCCCGACGCGGACCAGGTCGGGGTGTCCGGACGTCCCGAAGAGACGGTTCAACTCGACCAGGTCCTCGTGGGGCACGGTGTCCCCACGCTCGCCGCGGAGCAGAACTCCGGCCGAGCGGCAGGCGCGTACGCCGCTGTCCTCGTCATCCGGCGGTGCGAAGCTCCGGTACGCCACCACGGCGCCGGCCCCCACCAGAAGCAGACCGAGCAGGGCGGCGGCGACCACCACGACGCGGCGTCGACGCCGGGAATCCGGGCCGGCGGCCGGGGCGGTCGCCGTCCCGGTGCCCGCCGTGGCGGAGTCGACGTGCGGGTCGGTCATGGGGGTTTCCTCCGTTGGGGTGGCGGCGGAGCCTAGCATCGGCGGTGGTCGGGGTGTGGCCCGTGATGTGGGATCCCGCACGCACTCGTTGGCCGGCCCCCGTCGGGTGTGGCAGCATGACTTCCATGACCGCCGCTGTCGTCCGCCGCTTCGTGGCTCGTCGCCACGTCGACTACGGCCGCGTGCGCAGCGCGATCTGTCCGGCCCACTGACGACGCCCGATCACTCTGTCTCGGGCGCGCCTCGCGCCGGCTGTTCCGACACCGTTGTCGCCAGCCCGTTCCGACGGGTCGGCCGCGCGCCTTGCGTGTTCCCGAGGCACCGCAGACAACGGAGGACGCCGCCATGGCGGTCAGCAGCATCCCGGCCCGGGCCGGGGACCCGACGTCCCCCCGACCGGCCCGGACTCCCCGCCGGCCCCGAGGTGAAGGTCAGTGGGCGCTCGGTCACCGCGAGCCGCTCAACCCCAACGAGCGGATCAAGAAGGACGACGACCCGCTGAACGTACGGGCCCGGATCGAGAACATCTACGCCCACCACGGGTTCGCCTCGATCGATCCGCAGGACCTCCGTGGCCGCTTCCGCTGGTGGGGCCTCTACACCCAGCGCAAGGCGGGCATCGACGGCGGCCGTACGGCCGTGCTGGAGCCGCACGAGCTGGAGGACGAGTTCTTCATGCTCCGGGTCCGGGTGGACGGGGGCGAGCTGAGCCTGGCGCAGCTGCGGGTGGTCGCGGACATCTCCCGCGAGTTCGCCCGGGACACCGCCGACATCACCGACCGGCAGAACATCCAGTACCACTGGATCCGGGTCGAGGACATGCCGGAGATCTGGCGCCGCCTGGAGTCCGTCGGCCTGCAGACCACCGAGGCGTGCGGTGACTGCCCCCGGGTGGTGCTGGGCAGCCCGGTCGCCGGGGTGGCCCGCGACGAACTGCTCGACCCGACGCCGGCGGTCGACGAGATCGTCCGCCGCTACGTGGGCGACAAGGCGTACTCCAACCTGCCGCGCAAGTTCAAGACCTCCATCTCCTGGCTGGTCGACACCCCGTACGAGGCGAACGACATCTCCTTCCTCGGGGTGGACCACCCGGACCACGGACCGGGCTTCGACGTCTGGGTCGGCGGCGGCCTGTCCACGAACCCGATGCTGGCCAAGCGGCTCGGCGTCTGGGTGTCGCTGGATGAGGTGCCGGACGTCTGGGCGGGCGTGGTCGGCATCTTCCGCGACTACGGCTACCGCCGGCTGCGCAACCGGGCCCGGCTGAAGTTCCTGGTCGCCGACTGGGGCGTGGAGAAGTTCCGCGAGGTGCTGGAGAAGGAGTACCTGGGCCGGGCGCTGCTCGACGGCCCGGCTCCGCAGCTGCCCGACCGGCCGGTGGACCACATCGGGGTGCACCCGCAGCGCGACGGGCGCAACTACGTCGGGGCTGCCCCGGTGGTGGGCCGGGTATCCGGCGGGCAGCTCGCCCGCCTGGCCGACGTGGTCGAGGCGCACGGCAGCGGGCGGGTGCGGCTCACCCCGTACCAGAAGCTGCTGGTGCTGGACGTGGCGCCGGAGCGGACCGACTCGCTGGTGCGCGAGCTGCGCGGGATCGGCCTGGAGGCGCAGCCGTCGGCCTGGCGGCGCGGCACGATGGCCTGTACCGGCATCGAGTACTGCAAGCTGGCCATCGTCGAGACCAAGGCGCGCGGCGAGGAACTGGTGGCCCGGCTGGAGGAGCGGCTGCGCGACTTCGACGCCGACATCTCCATCCACCTCAACGGCTGCCCCAACGCCTGCGCCCGCACCCAGGTCGCCGACATCGGCCTCAAGGGCCAGCTCGTCGTCGGCCCGGACGGCCGCCAGGTGGAGGGCTTCCAGGTCCACCTCGGCGGCGGGCTCGGCATGGCCGAGGGCCAGACGGCCGGGTTCGGCCGCAAGCTGCGCGGCCTGAAGACCACCGCCGAGGAGCTTCCGGCGTACGTGGAGCGGCTGGCCCGGCGCTACCTGGCGGGCCGGGAGACGGGCGAGACGTTCGCCAACTGGGTGATCAGGGTCGACGAGGAGGAACTCCGATGAGCGAGACCCGTTCCGCGCCGTTGTACTGCCCGTACTGCGGCGAGGAGGACCTGCGGCCGAGTGAGGCCGGCCACGGCGCCTGGGAGTGCCACGCGTGCGCCCGGGTGTTCACGGTGAAGTTCACCGGCCTGCTCGGCCGGGCGGTGGCCCGGTGAGCGGGGGCACGGGCGACCGGCCCGGTCTCGTCTCGGCGGCGGGCCTGGGCCTGGTCGGCCTGGGCGCTCCGGATCCGGCTGACACGGCCCGGCGCGACCCCGACGAGCTGCGCGCGCTGGCCGAGGCGGCCGGCCGGGAACTGGAGGGCGCGCCGGCGCTGGAGATCGCGCGCTGGGCGGCCGAGACCTTCGGCGCCCGGTTCTGCGTCACCAGCTCGATGGCCGATGCCGTGCTGGCCCACCTGGTCTCCCGGGTCGCCCCGGGGGTGGACGTGGTCTTCCTCGACACCGGACTGCACTTCCCGGAGACGCTCCGGGTCCGCGACGAGGTGGCCCGGACGCTGCCGGTGAACGTGCGGTCGATCCGGCCGCGCCTGACCGTGGGCCAGCAGGACGGCCAGTACGGCCCGCGCCTGTTCAACAAGGCTCCGGACGACTGCTGCCAACTGCGCAAGGTGGAGCCGCTGGAGCGGGCGCTCGCCGGCTACGACGCGTGGGCCGCCGGGCTCCGCCGGGACGAGTCGCCGACCAGGGCGAACACGCCGGTGGTGACCTTCGACGCGCGCCGGGGCAAGGTCAAGGTCAACCCGATCGCGGCCTGGCGGCAGGCCGACGTGGACGCCTACGTCGCCCGCTGGAACGTGCCGGTCAACGAGCTGTTCAAGCAGGGCTACGGCTCGATCGGCTGCTGGCCCTGCACCCGCCGCACGAAGGCGGGGGAGGATCCCCGGGCCGGCCGCTGGGCGATGTTCGAGAAGACCGAGTGCGGCCTGCACGTCTGACCGGGCCGGTCCCGGGCTCTCCCGCGTCGGGGGCGCCCGGCCCGTCGGAGGTGGCCGACCCGGTGGTCCTGGTCGCCCACGGCAGCCGGGACCCGAGGGCCGCCGAGGCGACCCGGGCGCTGGCCCGGGCCGTGTCGGCCGCCCGGCCGGGCACGCCGGTGCTGGCGAGCTGGTTGGACCACACCGAGCCGGAACCGGCGACCGTGCTGCGGAACCTGGCCGCCGCCGGGCACCCCCGGGCCGTGCTGGTGCCGCTGCTGCTCACGGCGGCGTACCACCGGCGGGTGGACGTCCCGGCGGCGGTCGCGGCCGCCAGGGGGTCGGGGGCGCCGATCGCGGTACGGGTGACCGACGTGCTCGGCCCGGCCGACGGGGCGGTGGACGCCGGTCTGCTGGCGGGCCTGCACCGGCGGTTGGGCGAGGCGGGTGCGGGGCGCTTCGACGGGCTGGTGCTGGCCGCGGCCGGCACCAGGGACGCGCGGGCGCGCGGGTCGGTGGGCCGGGTGGCCGCCGCGCTGCGCGCCGGTCTCGGCGTGCCCACCCGCGTGTCGTACGCCTCGGCGGCCCCGCCGGCCGTCGCGGCGGCGGTGGCGCGGCTGCGGGCCCGGGGCGCCGGGCGGGTGGCGGTGTCGGCGTACTTCCTGGCTCCCGGCCTGTTCCACGACGCCGTCGCCACGGCGGCGCGGGGCGCCGGTGCGGTGGCGGTGTCCGCCCCGCTGACCGACGCGCCGGAGCTGGTCGAGCTGGTCCTGCGGCGCGTGGACGCGGCGAGCCGGTTGGCCGGGCTAACCGCCGCGCCATGATCGGACGTCGGATCACCAATACGGCGACGGACAGCAGTACGCCCCGGCGGGCGTACCCGGCCGGGGCGTACTGACTGGTGCGTGGGGATCAGGCGGAGTGAGCGCGCAGCACCCGGAGGCCACCGCGGCGCTTGACAGCCCGCCGCTCCTCCTCGCTCATCCCGCCCCAGACGCCAGCGTCCTGACCGGACTCCAGCGCCCACTGCAGGCACTGGTCGGTCACGGAGCAGCGCCGGCAGACGGCCTTGGCCTGCTCGACCTGCAGGAGAGCCGGCCCGGACGTCCCGATCGGGAAGAACAGCTCCGGGTCCTCGTCGCGGCAGACAGCATGGTGACGCCAGTCCATGGCGGCAACACTCCTCATTCTGGGTGGGGTGGCAGAGATTGCTTCTGTTGCTTTTCCTATATGCATCCGCAGCGCCGAATGGTGACGGTTCGCGTACGCCTATTCGGCAGTGCGTGAGCAGGCTGTGTCGGCCCCGCGGACCTGCTGGAACAGCTCAACCTGACGAGCCTATCCAAACAATGTCCCGGTAACTCAAGTTCGCTTGTGAATACTTTCACGAACGCCCGGGATGTCAAGGGTGACGCTCGGAAAAACTCCGGGCGGTGAGCAAGCCCACAACCCCTTTGTCCGGATTCCAGCGCCTTCCTGGTTACCCGGCGTACCACTGTCGAGGATCAATATAGTACAGTCCGCGTGACATTGCTGACATTTCCGGCACAGCCCCTCGGTGTGGCGGCCGTCGCATCGGTCCGGTGTCGCGGCCGCGTCGACCTAGGGCAGTACCCGAGACCTAGCAGATTACTCTCAGTGCGGCGGGAATGGATGTGAATCTGACTTTTTCCCGCTCGCCAAGGTAGTCGCCGTCGAGCTGGAACGCCTGCGGACGGGCCGAGACCAGGGTGAACTCCGCGACATCGTGCAGCCGCAACACCTGGCGGCCGTGCGGATCCGGGGTCCGGGAGAAGAACTGCGTCACTGTGCGTGTCGTGCTGGCCACCCGGAGCTGCCGCAGGGCGAGCACATCCAGGCCCAGATCGAACGACGCCTCCGGGTTCGGATTGACCTCGCGGTCGCCCAGGTACGTCCACGGCGCGGTGTTCTGGATGATGACCGTCGCCAGCTCGCCCTCCGGCAACTCGTCCGGGCGTTCCAGGCTGATCGCCGGATGGCGGCGGTCGGAGTTGAGGAAGTACTGCGCCGCGGTGGACCGGAAGTAGAGCGCGGGCGTCGAGACCCGGCCCCGCCGGCGGGCCTGCTCCACCCGGTGGATGACGGCCGCGTCGAGGCCGAAGCCCGCGCAGAAGGTGAAGTAGCGGTCGTCGGCCCGGCCGAGCCCGATCGTCCGGTACCGGCCCAGCCGCAGGCCCTCCAGGATCATGCTGGTGCCGTCCGGCCAGTCCCGGGGCAGGCCCAGCGCCCGCGCGAAGACGTTGGTCGAGCCCCCCGGCACGGTCGCCAGGGCGGGCAGCCGCTCGGCCGGCGTGGTGCTGGCGGCGGGTATGGTCGGCGGCTGCGCCGCCATCAGGCCGTTGACGACCTCGTTGACCGTGCCGTCGCCACCGAGCGTGACGACGACGTCGACGCCCTCCTCGGCCGCCTCGCGCGCCAGGTCGGTCGCGTGCCCCCGTCGCCGGGTGTAGCGCACGGAGAGGTCGACTTCGCTGCGCAGTGCCCGGACCAGGACGTCCCGGCTGCGCTCGCTGGTGGTGGTGGCCTTCGGATTGACCACCAGGACGGCCCGCATGGGCGGCACTGTACCGCGCGCCACCACGGGTATCGTGGCGCGCGTGACCATCGACTCCGACCCGATCCCCGCCACCCTCAGCTGGGCGGTCCGGCTGCTGCGGGCCGAGGCGGTCGCCGTGGGACTGGTCGCCGCGTGGCTGCTCTGGGCCGACCTCACCGCCACGACCACCGACCTCACGTCGGCGTTGCTCGTGACCGCGTTCGCCATCGGTGCGGCGGCGGCCCTCTGGGCGCTGGGCGGCGCGCTGGCACGCCGGAAGGCGGGAGCCCGGGCCCCGGCGATCGTGCTCCAGCTGATGCTGCTGCCCATCGGCTGGTTCATGGTCCAGGGCGGGATGGGGTGGCTCGGCGTACCGCTGATGGCGCTCGGCCTCGGGATGACCGCCCTGCTGGTGAGCACCCCCACCACCCGGGCCCTCGGCTTCGAGTGACCCCGTCGGGCCCGCGAGGCTGGGCGGCCGGTCAGTAGCCGGAGGCGCGGCGGGTGAGCAGCGAGATGGTGGCCCGGCCGTCGGAGGCCGTCGCGGCCGCCGCCGTGGTCAGCGCCGTGAGCACCTTCCAGGCGAAGGACGACTCGGCGGGGAGCGTGGCGCCACGCACCGTCGGCACGGTCACCTCCACGGTGAGCGCGTCGTCCGTGACCGCGAAGCGGCAGTCGAGCTCCGCGTCGCGGGTGGCGATGGCGAGCAGCATCGCGCACGCCTCGTCGACGGCGATGCGCAGGTCCTCGATCTCGTCGAGGGCGAACTGCAGCCGCGCCGCGAGCCCCGCGGTGGCGGTACGTAGCACCCCGAGGTAGCCCCCGTCCGCGGGCACGGTGAGGTGCACGACGTCGTCGTCGGTCGTCGGCTGCCCGGTCAGTTGAGTCACCACTCATCCCCCCGGTCGGGGACTCTACCCGCTCGGTCGCCCGAACGTGTGGGGACCGCCACGTTCCCGCCCGCGGGACCCGTCAGCGCGCCCCGCCCGGCTGGTGGGAGCGGGTCCGGGCCCGGCCGGAACGTGCGCCATGACGACGACGGCCGGCACGCCCTCGGGACGTGCCGGCCGGATCGTCGGCGGACCGGTGAGGGTCACGCCTGCTTGGTCTCCCAGAAGATCTTGGAGATCTCGTCGATCTTCTGGAGCAGCTCGTCGGCCTTGGACGGGTCGGTGCCGCCCTTCGCGCCGGCGGCGCCGGCCAGCTTGGTGGCCTCGTTGAACAGCTGGTGCAGGTGCGGGTACTTCTCGAAGTGGGCCGGCTTGAAGTAGTCGGTCCACAGCACCCAGAGGTGGTGCTTCACCAGGTCGGCGCGCTGCTCCTTGATCAGGATGGCGCGGGTGCGGAACTCGGGGTCGGTGTTGGCCTGGTACTTCTCGCAGATCGCCTTCACCGACTCGGCCTCGATCCGGGCCTGGGCCGGGTCGTAGACGCCGCAGGGCAGGTCGCAGTGGGCGCTGGCGGTCACGCGGGGCGTAAGGATGCGCGGAAGTCGCATCAGGATCCTCCATGGGAAGTTTGCGATGATCCAAGACGACATTACTCCTGGACGCGCTCCGGGGAGGCCGGGTGGAGGGGAAACCAATGGGGACCGATCACCCGACGGTGGCCCCCCGGCTGCGGTGGCCGCTGACCGCCGTACTGGTGACCGGTCCGTCCATGTCGCCCACGCTGCGGCACGGCGACGCGGTGCTGGTCCGCCCCGGCGGCCGGTCGGTCCGCCCCGGTGACGTCGTGGTCGCGGTCTTCCGCAGCCGCCCCGACCTGCTCGTGGTCAAGCGCGCGATCCGTGCCCAGGACGGCGGGTGGTGGCTGCGCGGCGACAACGACCTGGTCACCGACGACTCCCGGGCGTACGGGGTGGCCGACGTGCGGGGCCGCGTGGTGGCCCGCTACTGGCCCCGGCCCGCGAGGGTGCGCCCCCAACGGATATGACCCCGCTCACACCGGTGTGACGGTGGCGACACTATGCTCCAGACGTGCCCGGGTGACCCCCGCACCGCGTGCCGCCGCTCGGCGCCTCACCTCGCGTCCGCGCCGGCCGCCCCGTCTGCTCGACAGATCCTGGAGTCACCATGTCATCGTCCACCGTGGACCCCGCTGATCCCGTCTTCCGACTGCACCGGGGCGGCAAGATGGCCGTCGCCTCGACCGTTCCGCTGACCAGCCGCGAGGACCTCTCCCTCGCGTACACCCCGGGTGTGGCCCGGGTCTGCGAGGCGATCGCCGCCGACCCGACGCTCGCCGACGACTACACCTGGGCGGCGCACACCGTCGCGGTCGTCACCGACGGCTCGGCCGTACTCGGGCTCGGCAACATCGGCCCGCGCGCGGCGCTGCCGGTGATGGAGGGCAAGGCGGTGCTGTTCAAGCAGTTCGGCGGCGTCGACGCCGTGCCGGTCTGCCTGGACACCCAGGACGTGGACGAGATCGTGGCGGTGGTGCGGGCGCTGGCCCCGTCGTTCGGCGGGATCAACCTGGAGGACATCAGCGCCCCACGCTGCTTCGAGGTGGAGCGCCGGCTGGACGAGGCCCTGGACATCCCGGTCTTCCACGACGACCAGCACGGCACCGCGATCGTCGTGCTGGCCGCCCTGCGCAACGCCGCCAGGCTGCTCGACCGCAAGCTCGGCGACCTGCGGGTGACGGTCAGCGGCGCCGGCGCGGCGGGGGTCGCGGTGACGAAGATGCTGATCGCCGGCGGCGTGAACCCCGACCAGGTGGTCGTCTGTGACTCCAAGGGGATCATCGGCCGGCACCGGCCCGAACTGACCGGCACCAAGGCCGAGCTGGCGGCGGCCACCAACGCCGGCGGTCGCGAGGGCGACGTCACCGAGGCGCTGCGCGACGCGGACGTGCTGATCGGCGTCTCGGGCGGGCAGATCCCCGAGGCGGCGGTCGCCGGCATGGCCCCCGGCGGCATCGTCTTCGCCCTGGCGAACCCGACGCCCGAGGTGCACCCCGAGGTGGCCGCCCGGCACGTGGCGGTCGTCGCCACCGGCCGCAGCGACTACCCCAACCAGATCAACAACGTGCTGGCCTTCCCGGGTGTGTTCCGGGGCGCGCTGGACGCCCGCGCCACCCGGATCACCGAGGGCATGAAGGTCGCCGCCGCCGACGCGATCGCGGGCGTGGTGGCCGAGTCGCTCACCGCCGAGGCGATCGTCCCGTCCCCGCTCGATCCCCGGGTCGCCCCCGCGGTGGCCGAGGCGGTCGCCGAGGCCGCCCGCCGCGACGGCGTCACCCGCTGACGGTGTGAGGAAGGGCCCCTTCCTATCGCCCAGGCGATAGGAAGGGGCCCTTCCTTGCGTCGGTGCCCTTCTTGCCGGGGGCTCGGCTTGTTACCGTGCCGATCATGCGTGCCGCCTTCGTCTCCCGCTTCGACGACGCCAACCCGCTCGCCGCGCTCACCGTCGGCGAGCAGCCCGAGCCGACCCACCCGGCCGACGACTGGGTGACCGTGCAGGTGCGGGCCACCTCCCTCAACCACCACGACCTCTGGTCCCTGCGGGGGGTGGGGCTGCGCGCCGAGCAGCTGCCCATGATCCTCGGCTGCGACGCCGTCGGGGTGGACCCGGACGGCAACGAGGTCGTCGTCTACCCGGTGATCCCCACCCCGGGCGACCCGCGCGGCGTCTCCATCCTCTCGGAGCACTTCCCCGGCACGCTGGCCGAGCGGGTGGCCGTACCCCGGTCGAACCTGCTGGCCCTGCCGGCGGGCCTGGCGGCGGCGGACGCGGCCTGCCTGCCGACGGCCTGGCTGACCGCGTGGCGGATGCTGACCACCGTGGGCCGGGTCGACGACGCCGACGCCGTGCTGGTCCAGGGTGCCGGCGGGGGCGTGGCCACCGCGGCCGTCGCGCTCGCCGCCGCGATGGGCAAGCGGGTGTACGCGACCAGCCGCGACGCCGCCAAGCGGGAGCGTATCGCCGAGCTGGGCGCCACCGCCGTCGAGCCCGGCGCCCGGCTGCCGGAGCGGGTCGACGTGGTGATCGAGACGGTCGGGGCGGCCACCTTCGACCACTCGATGAAGTCCGCCGCGCCGATGGCCCGGATCGTGGTCTCCGGCGCCACCGCCGGGCACGAGCCGAAGGTCAACCTGCGCCGGGTCTTCGCCATGCAACTGGAGATCCTGGGCACCTCGATGGGCACCCCCGACGAGCTGGCCGCCCTGCTCGCGTTCTGCGCCGAGCGCGGCGTGCGCCCGGTGGTGGACTCCGTGCTCCCGTTCAGCGAGGTCGCCGACGCCTTCGCCCGCCTGCACTCCGGCGACGTCTTCGGCAAGGTCGTCGTCGACCACACCGCCTGAGGCCCGCCGTCGCCGTGGGCCTCCCCGGTCAGGGAGGCCACCGTCGGTCAGAGGCGGTTGTCGAGGGTGGCGACGTCGTCGCGGGCGGCGTCGGTGGGGATGCGGCCCTTGGCGGCCTGGTCGCCGTAGAGCGACCAGCGCAGGAACTCGACCGTGGTGTCCGAGACCACCCGCAGCGTGGCGCCGTCGCTGAGCAGCGCCCGACCGTGGTCGCCCTTCGGCAGGCTCAGCATCGCCTTCGGCCAGGGCACCCGGTCGTAGGCGGCCTTGCCGGCGGCGTACTCGACCACCTCGTCGGCCTCGCCGTGCACGAAGAGCTGCGGGGCGGCGACGCCCGCGAAGGCGGTGCCGACGCCGAGCGCCGTGCCGGCGAAGACGACCCCGGCGTCCAGCCGTTCGTCCCGGCCGGTGGTGAACAGGCCGATGGTGGTCACCCCGCCGGCCGAGTGCCCGGCCGCCGCCACCCGGTCCGTGGCCAGCCGGCCGCGCAGCGGGTCGCCGTCCTTGCCGTCGAGGGCGAGCACCTGGGTCAGCACGTACGACACGTCGGCCGGCTGGTTGAGCACGTCGAGCACGTTGCCGTCGCCACCCCGGGCGGTGTGCGGAAAGGTCGGCGCGGCCACCACGAACCCGGCCGCCGTCCAGCGGGTGAGCAGCGTCTCGTAGTCGGCCGGCCGGGCGCTCAACCCGTGGCTGAACATCACCACGGGGAACTTCCCCGTGGCGGCGTCCGCCGACCGCCCCGGCTGCCCGCCGGGCTTTCCGGCCGCCGGGTACCAGACGGTCACCGGCAGCGGGCGCTTCCCGTCGCGGTTCAGCTTCAGCTGCCGTACGCCGACGGCGAAGGCCTTGTCGGGTGCGGTGCCGACGGGGACCTGCGGGGTGGGGCCGGCCGCCTGTACGGGCGGTGCCGAGGCCGTCACCTGCGGAGTCGCCTGGGAGCCTGCCGCCTGCGGGGCCGGCCCGGCGTCGTCGGAGCAGCCGACCAGACCGGCGGTGAGCAGTGCGGAGGCGAGCAGGGCGGGGGTGACACGACGCGGCATGGGAACGATTGTGCCTCGCGGCGCGCCCCGCTCCGCCGCAGACCGCCGCAGTACGCCCCCATGCCCGGCGCTGCCCGCGCCCGCTGCCACCCCTGAGCACTCCTGCGGCGCCCGGGCTGCTGCCGGCGCGGGGGCTGCTAGCGGTGCCCTGGGTCGTGCTCGACTGGGAGATGGCCACGCGCCGGGTCGGGACTCCTGGCTCCGGGCGTCCGTGCGGGAGGGTCAGGGGGCGGGGCGGGTCTCGTAGAGCGTCACGCCGGGGCGGCGGGCGTCGCCGGGCAGGCGGCGGCCGGCGGCCGGGTCGCCGTAGAGCGTCCAGCGGAGGAAGTCCGTCGTGGTGGCCAGGACCTGGTCGAAGCCGGGCAGCCCCGGGGTGAGGTACTCGCCGTGGCCCTGCCCGAGCAGGCTCAGGAAGGCGGTCGGGCCGGTCGTGCGCTGGTATGCGGCGCGGCCGACCGTCACCGGCACGATCTTGTCCGCCGTACCGTGCACGAAGAGCAGCGGGGCCGCCGGACCGGCGAAGCTGCCGGCCGTTCCGCCGCCGGCGATCACGATGCCGGCGCGCAGCCGCCCCGAGCGTCCGGAGGTGAACATGCCGGCCGTGGTGAAGCCGCCCGCCGAGTGGCCGGCGGCGGCGACCCGGGTGACGTCGAGGTGCCCGGCGAGCGGGTCTGCGGCCCGGGCGTCGAGCCGCGTCAGGTGCCGGATCAGTCGCCAGCCGTCGGCCGGCTGGTGGCGTACGTCGGCACGGCTGAAGCGGGCCGCGCCGCGCCGGGTGTGCGGGTAGGCCGGGGCGGCGACCACGAACCCGGCGGCGGCCCAGCGCGCGGTCAGCCCGGCGTGCAGCTCGGGCAGGCTGTGCAGCCCGTGGCTGTAGACCACCACGGGGAAGCGCCCGGCGGCCACCGCGTCGCCCTCCGCCGGGTACCAGACGGTCACCGGCAGGGGGCGCGCCGAGGTCGGATCGACGGTGAACGTGCGTACGCCGACGGTGTAGGCGGCCGCGGGCGCCGGCCGGGCCGGCGGCGGTGTGCCGGGCGCGGCGGCTCCCGCCGGGGCGCAACCGGCCAGCAGCGTCGTCATCAGTACGGCGACCAGCCGCTTGATCCCCACCGCCTCACGGTAGGTTCCCGGCGGCCCCGACCGGCCCCGCCGTCCGGACCGGACGCCCTCACCACCCGGGCGGATCGTCTCCACCGGCCGGCTGGACCTGACCCCGGGACGCGCGCCGGGGACGGCGGCGCGCAACCGGCTTGGCTAGGGTCACCGCCATGCCTGAGAACCGCACAGACCCGAGCGGCAACACCGAGGCGTTCCGCGCCTACGCCCACACCGCCGAACCCGAGGCCCCGGCCGGCGCGTCCCGGACGCCGCTGCTCGTCGGCGCGGCGGCGGTCGCGGTCGTGCTGGTCGCCCTCCTCGCCTGGCTCGCGCTGGGCTGAGCGGCGTGGAGCCGCCAGAAGGCCCGGAGCCGGGCGCGGGGGAGCTGCCGACGGGAAGCTCTGAGCCGGGCGCGGGGGAGCCGCCGCCGGGAAGCCCGGGGCCGGCGGCGGGCCCGGGGCGCGTTCCGGGGCGGTGGCGGAGGCTCCGCTCCGGTCTTCGCGGCGTCCACCGGGGCAGTGCCGCCCTCGGCCTGGTGCTGCTGCTCGCGGGCCTGACGTACGCGGTGGCCATCGGGGCGTACAAGTGGCACCTGCACGCCAAGGCGGAGCGGCTACGGGCGGACGGCGTCCCGGTACAGGCGACCGTGAGCGACCGCCGCGACACCGTCGGACGCGGCGGCGGCACCGACACTGTCCAGGTCTGGTACGAGTACGGCGGTGTCCAGCACAACGAGCGCATCCTCTGCGGCTCGGCCGGCGGCTGTGCCGAGGAGCCTCCGGAGGAGATGATGCTCTGGGTCGATCCGGAGCGGCCGGCGGAGTTCGTGGCCGCCAACGGCAACACCGACGACTCGGTCTTCTTCCTCAACTCCTGGGGCGGCATCCCGTTCGGGCTGCTGGGTGCGGCGTTGGGCGGGGGTTTCCTCTTCGCGGCCCTCGTTCCGACGGGGATGTTCGACCGGCCGGCCCCCGCACCACCCCGGCGGGGCCGGGGGCGCGACCGCGTCCGGCGCACCCGGGCCGCCAGGCGACGCGGAAAGGCCCGCCGCTGAGCCGGCGTGGTGCCGGCCCGGGCGGTCAGCCGGCGGCCTCGATGACGGCGCGGGTCTGGAGGGCGATCTCGCGTTCCTCGTCGGTGCCGACGACGCAGACGGTCACCTCGGCGCCCTCCGGCGAGACGACCCGGTCGCCGGAGCCGGCGTTGCGCTCGGGGTCCACCGCGATGCCGAGCCGGTCCAGGCCGGCCAGGGCGGCGGCGCGGACCGGCGCGGCGTGCTCGCCGACGCCGGCGGTGAAGGTGACGGCGTCCACGCGGCCGAGCAGCGCGTAGTACGCCCCCACGTAGCCGGTGATCCGCCGGCAGTAGACGTCGAAGGCGAGCGCCGCGGCCGGGTCGCCGTCCGCCCGGCGGGCGAGCACCTCGCGCATGTCGTTGGCGCCGGTCAGGCCGAGCAGGCCGCTGCGGTGGTTGAGCAGGTCGTCGATCTCGTCGACGGAGAGCCCGCCCTCTCGGCGCAGGTGGAAGACCACGGTCGGGTCCAGGTCGCCGCTGCGGGTGCCCATCACCAGGCCCTCCAGCGGGGACATCCCCATCGAGGTCGCCACGCTCCGGCCGCCGGCCACCGCGCAGGCGCTCGCGCCGTTGCCGAGGTGCAGGGTGATCGTGTTCACCTCGGCGTACGGGCGGCCGAGCAGCTCGGCGGTGCGCCGCGACACGTACGCGTGCGAGGTGCCGTGGAACCCGTAGCGCCGGATGCCGTACCGCTCGGCGGTGTCCCGCTCGATCGCGTAGGTCGCGGCGGCCTCGGGCAGGGTGGTGTGGAACGCGGTGTCGAAGACGGCGACCTGCGGCACGTCCGGCAGCGCCGCCCGGGCGACCTCGATGCCGGCCAGGTTGGCGGGGTTGTGCAGCGGCGCGAGCGGCACCAGGTCGCGGATCGCGGCCAGCACCGCGTCGTCGATCAGCACCGGCTCGCCGAACCGCCTCCCGCCGTGCACCACCCGGTGCCCGACGGCGGCCAGCCCGGTCAGGTCCAGCCCGTCGAGGATGCCCCGGACGGCCGTCTCGTGGTCGGCCGGACCGCCGCCGGCCTCGCCGACCCGCTCCACGGTGCCCTTGTCGACCACCCGGTCGCCGTCGAAGAGCCGGTACTTCACCGACGACGACCCGCAGTTGAGGACGAGGACGCGACCCGCCGGGCGCTCCTGCGGGGCGGCGGTACCGCTCATGACGACTCCTCGGTGGCCGCGGCCTGGATGGCGGTGATCGCCACGGTGTTGACGATGTCCGGCACGGTGGCGCCCCGGGACAGGTCGTTGACCGGCCGGCGCAGGCCCTGCATCACCGGCCCGACGGCCACCGCCCCGGCGGAGCGCTGCACCGCCTTGTACGTGTTGTTGCCGGTGTTGAGGTCCGGGAAGATGAAGACCGTGGCCCGGCCGGCGACGTCGCTGCCGGGCAGCTTCGTCGCCGCCACGGCCGGGTCGATGGCCGCGTCGTACTGGATGGGCCCCTCGACGAGCAGGTCGGGCCGGCGCTCGCGGACCAGCTTGGTGGCCGCCGCGACCTTCTCCACGTCGGCGCCCGCCCCCGAGCTGCCGGTGGAGTAGGAGAGCATCGCGACCCGGGGCTCGATGCCGAACCGGGCGGCGGTGTCGGCCGAGGAGATGGCGATGTCGGCGAGCTGGGCGGCGTCCGGGTCGGGGTTGACGGCGCAGTCGCCGTAGACCAGCACCCGGTCGGCGAGCAGCATGAAGAAGACGCTGGAGGCCACCGAGACGCCCGGCACGTTCCGGATGATCTCGAACGCGGGACGGATGGTGGCGGCGGTGGTGTGCGTCGCGCCGGAGACCATCCCGTCGGCGTGCCCCGTCTGGACCATCAGCGTGCCGAAGTAGTTCGGCTGGGCGACGACGTCGTGGGCCAGTTCGGGGGTCATGCCGCGGTGCGCGCGAAGCTCGGCGTACGTGGTGGCGAACTCGTCGCGCCACTCGCTGGTGACGGGGTCGACCACCTGGGCGCCGGTGATGTCGATGCCCAGCTCGCGGGTGCGCCGGGCGACGTCGTCGGGGCGGCCGAGCAGGGTGATGTCGGCGACGCCCCGGCGCAGCAGGATCTCCGTGGCCCGCAGGATCCGTTCCTCCGCCCCCTCGGGCAGCACGAGGTGCCGGCGCCGGGCCCGGGCGCGGTCGATCAGGTCGTACTCGAACATCAGCGGGGTGACCCGCTCGGAGCGGCTGACCCGCAGCCGGCGGGCCAGGTCGTCGGTGTCCACGCAGCGCTCGAACGCGCCGAGCGCTGCCTCCACCTTGCGCGGGTTGGCCGCGCTGGGGCGCCCCTCGATCCGGCTGGAGGCGGCCACGGTGTCGTAGCTGTCGCTGGGCACGGAGAGCACCGCGAGCCCGGTGTTGAGGCCCTCGACCAGCCGCATCGCGCGCGGGTCGGGCTGCTCGCCGAGGGTCAGCACCAGCCCCGAGACGGAGACCTGCCCGGCCACGTGCGCGGCGCTCGCCGCCACCAGCAGGTCGGCCCGGTCGCCGGGGGTGATCACCAGAGCGCCGTCGGTCAGGTGGTCCAGCAGCGTCGGCACGTGCGCCGCGCCGACCACGTAGTCGAGCACGTCGCGGCTGAGCGCGTCGTCGTCCCCGGCGAGCAGGGTGGCGCCGAGCGCCGCCGCCACCTCGGCCACCGTCGGCGCCGACACGGTCGGCACCTCCGGGATGGCGTACGTGGGCACGGGCAGCTCGGGCAGCGTCATCGGGCCGGGGACCCGGTTGGCGATCACCGCCAGCACCGTCGCCCCCAGGTCCTCCAGATCGTGGTACGCCCCGCGCGCGGCGGCCGCGATCGCCGCCGGCTCCTGCCCGAAGCCGTCGACGACGGGCACCACCACGCTGCCGAACTCGGTGGCCAGCCGGGCGTTGAAGGCCAGCTCGCGGGGGCCGGCCCCGTCGCCGCCGTCGGCGAAGTCGCTGCCGACCACGACCACCGCGGGGCAGCGCCGCTCGACCTCCCGGTAGCGCTCGACGATGCCGGCGATGAGCTGCTCCCGCCGCCCGTCGGCGACCAGCGCGGTCGCCTCGGCGTAGCTGGTGCCGCTCAGGTCGGCCAGCGGAAGCTCGATCCGGTAGCGGTCACTGAGCAGGGCGAGGATCGGGTCGGGGCCGTGCCCCCGGACCAGCGGCCGGAACGCGCCGATCCGCTCGACCTGCCGGGACAACAACTCGGCCAGGCCGAGGGCGATGGTCGACTTCCCGCCGCCCGAACCCACGCTGGTCACGTACACGCTCCGGGCCACGCCCCCACGCTACAAGATCGTGCAGGTGCCCGCCGAGATCCAAACCCTGAGCAGGCAGGATCCTCGTCTCACTCCGTCGGCGGGGTGGCCGGTACCGGCGCCGACGTTCCTAGACTCGCTACCCATGCCCGACCGTTCCGCCGCAGCTCAGGCGGCCATTGACAGCCCGACCGTCGTCGAGGCGACGGCTGTCGGGCCAGCCGTCGCGCCGGCCGGTACCGACGCCCAAACGGTCGCCCAGGCACCGGTCGAAGCGCCGACGGCGCCGCTGCCGACGGTGGACGCTCCAACGGTCGGGTCGGCGGTGGACGCTCCGGCGGTCGGGTCGGTGGCGGACGCTCCGGCGGCGGACGCCCGGGTGGCGGCCGACGCCCCGACCGCCGTCCACGCCGTCGCGCCCCCGCTCGCGCCGGTCTTCGTCGACCCGAGCGGGCGACGCCGGCGGCGCTGGCGGCGGCTCGCGTACGCCCTCGGGTCGGTCGGCGTGGCGTACACCGTCCTGGTCGGGGCGAGCTTCGCCGGGGGACCGGTGAGCCCGGAGAACGTCCTGCCCTTCGTCGAGTCCACCCGCCGACCCTGGAGCCCGCCGCCGGCGCCCGCCAGCACGCCCGCCACCCCTGAGCCGACCGTCGCCCGGCCCGCGCCGGTCGTGCCCGGTGACCGGCCGACCCCGGGCCCGGTCACCCCGTCGGCGCCCCGGTCGTCCCCGCCCCCGCCGCAGGCACCCGCCAGCACGCCACCCGCCCCCGGCCGCACCACCCCGCCGCCGGTCACACGGCCACCCGCGACCACCACCCCACCCGCCCCGCCGGCCTCCGAGCCGCCACCCGTGGAACCATCCCCGGACGTCGACCTGCCGCTGCCGCCCGCTCCCGTGGAACCGGACGACGATGCCTGACCGCTTCCGTCCGCGCCGGCCCCGGACGACCGCCCGCCGCCACGGCCGGGTCCGGCGGGTCGCGCCGCCGCCCAGCTGGACCGTGCTCGGCATGCTGCTCGTCGTCCTGGCCGGCGTGCTCTTCGTCGGGGCGTACGCGGACGCCGCCTTCGTGCCCGAGCGCCAGCCGACCGGCGCCGGCCAGGACGGGGTGCCCGACGAGGTGGTGAACGGCGGACCGATCATCAGCGCCGGGGACGAGCGGACCCGTTCCTACCGGCTGCCGCCCCGCACCCTCTCGCTGACCTTCGACGACGGCCCGGATCCGAACTGGACCCGCGAGGTGCTCCGGGTGCTGGACGCCCACCAGGTCAGCGCCACCTTCTTCGTGCTGGGGGCGCAGGTCGCCCGGCATCCCGAGCTGGTGCGGGAGATGTCGGCGGCCGGGCACGAGATCGGGGTGCACACCTTCACCCATCCCGACCTGACCACCATGCCGGGCTGGCGGCGCCGCATGGAGTACGCCCAGACCCAGCTCGCGGTCGCCGGCGCGGCGGGGATCCGGAGTTCGCTGGTGCGGTTCCCGTACTCGTCGCACGCCGACGCGCTGAACGACCGGGACTGGCCGCTGGTCACCGAGGCCGGCGACCTGGGCTACCTGACGGTGCTCAACGACACCGACAGCCGGGACTGGGCGCTGCCGGGCGTCGAGCGGATCGTCGAGAACGTCACGCCGTCCGGGTACGCGGGCGCGATCACGCTGTGGCACGACGCCGGCGGCGACCGCTCGCAGACCGTCGAGGCGCTGGACCGGTTCATCCCGCTGATGAAGGCGCGCGGGTACCAGTTCGCCACCGTCACCGGCGGGCTGAACCAGGCGTTGGCCGACGCGGGGGTGCGGCACGAGGTGACCGGCAATCCCACCGCCTCCGCAGGGGAGCGGTGGCGGGGGCGGGTGCTGGTCTGGGCGGTGCGGGGCGCGGACCGGACGATGAGCGGCTTCGGGCTGATCTTCGTCGCCGTCGGGGTGCTCACGGTCGGGCGTACCGCGCTGCTCTTCCTGCTCGCCGGGCGGCACGCCCGGCGGCGACGGGCCCGCGACTGGACCTGGGGGCCGCCGGTCACCGACCCGGTGTCGGTGATCGTCCCGGCGTACAACGAGAAGGAGGGGATCGCGGCGGCGGTCCGGTCGCTGGCCACCGGCGACCATCCCGGGGGGATCGAGGTCGTCGTCGTCGACGACGGCTCCACCGACGGCACCGCCGACATCGCCGAGGGGCTCGGCCTGCCGAACGTCCGGGTGGTCCGCAAGCCCAACGGCGGCAAGCCGAGCGCGTTGAACACCGGCGTCGCGCTGGCCCGGCACGACCTGATCGTGATGGTCGACGGCGACACCGTCCTCGAACCGGACGCCGTCCGACGGCTGGTGCAGCCCTTCGCCGACCCGCAGGTCGGCGCGGTGGCCGGCAACGTCAAGGTGGGCAACCGCGACAGCCTGATCGCCAAGTGGCAGCACATCGAGTACGTGATCGGCTTCAACCTCGACCGTCGCCTCTACGAGTCGATGCGCTGCATGTCGACGGTGCCGGGGGCGATCGGCGGCTTCCGGCGGCAGGCCCTGGTGTACGCCGGCGGGATGACCGACGACACCCTGGCCGAGGACACCGACATCACCATGGCGCTGGGCCGGGCCGGCTGGAAGGTGGTGTACGAGGAGACGGCGCGCGCCTGGACCGAGGCGCCGGCGACGATGGGGCAGCTGTGGAAGCAGCGCTACCGGTGGAGCTACGGCACCATGCAGGCGATGTGGAAGCACCGGCGGTCCCTGCTCGACCGGGGCGCGTCCGGCCGGTTCACCCGCCGCTGCCTGGCCTTCCTCAGCCTCTTCGGGGTGCTGCTGCCCCTGCTGGCGCCGGTGATCGACCTGCTGGCCCTGTACGGGTTGTTCTTCCTGGACCGTACCGCCACGGCCGTGGCCTGGCTGGCCATGCTCGGGTTGCAGACGCTGACCGCCGTCGTGGCGTTCCGGCTGGACCGGGAGAAGCTGGGCGTGCTGTGGGTGCTGCCGCTCCAGCAGTTCGTC
This sequence comes from Micromonospora reichwaldensis, assembly GCF_031845925.1. NCBI lineage: Bacteria > Bacillati > Actinomycetota > Actinomycetes > Micromonosporales > Micromonosporaceae > Micromonospora > Micromonospora reichwaldensis. The sequence goes on from NZ_JAVRFL010000022.1 coordinate 75,174, forward strand.
TACCGGCAACTGATGTACCTGGTGATGCTCCAGTCGGTGGTCACCGCGTTGACCGGCGGCCGGCTGGGCTGGCAGAAGCTGCGGCGCACCGGCCTGGCGCCGGCCGAACGCGGCGGCACGGCCTGACCGGACCGCCGGCCGGGTCGGGTCAGCCGGCGCGCCGGGCCAGGCCGAGGGCGTACTCGGGCCACCAGACGCCGCTGTCCGGCTCCCCGGGGCGGCAGGCGCCGTCGGACTCGCCCGGGTACTTGACCCAGAGCAGCGCGTCCACCCGGGGCAGGCCGGGGTCGGCCGTCGGCTCCTGGCCGAGCGCCCGCCCCGGCGGATTGCACCAGCTGGGCGCGCCGTCCACCGTGGCACCCGCGTGGGGGCCGTTGCCGTTGCGGCTGGTGTCGACGACGAAGCGGGTGTCGCCGCCGAGGGCGTCGGAGATGCGGTGGCCGTAGCGGACGTTCTGCGCGGTGCCGAAGAAGTTGGCCACGTTGAGCGCGAAGCCGTCGGCCTCGCCGACACCCGCCCGGTCGAGCGCGGCCGTGAGCGCGGCGACATCGGAGATCCAGCCGGGGTGCCCCGCGTCCACGTAGACCCGGGCGCTGCCGGTGCTGCGGAGCACGGTGACGGCGTCCCGCAGCAGCGTGAGCCGCCCGTCGGGGTCGCGGACGCAGCCCCGTACGGCGTCCGGCACCGCCCCGGGTTCGAGGACCACGGTGACCGGCCGGCCCCCGACGCCCGCCGCGAGGTCGCGGATCCAGCGCTGGTACTCCGCCGGGCCGCTGGCCCCGCCGGTGCCCTGGCGGGCGCAGTCGCGGTCCGGGATGTTGTGCACGACCAGCACCGGCGTCTGGCCGGCGAGCGCCGCCTGCCCCAGGTACGCGTCGACCTCGTCGCGGACCGCCGGCCCGCCGGTCAGCCACTTCGCGCTGGGCCGCGCGCCGATCTGGCGCAGCGCCGCCGCGTCGGCGGTCCGGCCCAGCGCCTCCCGCCGGTCCGCCTCCGCCGCCGCCGGGTTCCCCGGGGCGACGTAGAAGACCGGGGGCGGGGCCGCCGCCGGGGACCCGGCGGCGCTCCCCCGGCACCGGCCCGGGGCGGCGTCGGGGTTCCGCGCCGCAGCCCGAGAGCAGCAGCGCCACGGCGGCGCCCGCCGCCAGGGCCGACCGGCGTACGGGTGAGTGGCGGGAGCGGTTCGGTGGCGGCACCGGGGACGTCCGTTCCTCCGGGGTGGTCCGGCTCAGTCCTCGTCCTCGTCGTCCAGGCGGGCGAGCCAGGTGGCGAAGCGCTCGATCGGGGTCTCGAACTCGGGGTTCAGGTCCACGAAGTCGCGTAGGCGCTCACCGAGCCACTCCATGCTGACCTGTTCGCCGCCCCGGCGCTCGACGAGCTCCTCGATTCCACGGTCGGTGAAGTACATGCTGTCGGTTCCCTCTTCGTCGCTGTGCTGGGTGCGTGGTGCCGCCGGGGCCTGCCGGCGGCGGGAGCCGGGACGCCGACCGGGGCAGAGCCGTCGTCGTGACGGTCCCTGCCCCGGTCGGCGGTGCTGTCAGGTCACGGGCGGGGCAGGGCCGCCTCGATCAGCGCCTGCTGCTCCACCTCGTGCATCTTCGCGGAGCCGACGGCGGGCGCGGCGGCGGCCGGGCGGGAGATCCGGCGCAGCCGTACGTCCGACAGGTGCTCCAGCAGGTTGAGCGCGACGAACGACCAGGCGCCCTGGTTGGCCGGCTCCTCCTGCACCCAGGCGAAGTCCTCCGCGTTCGGGTACGCCGCGAGGGCGGCCCGGATCTCCTCGACCGGCATCGGGTAGAGCTGCTCTATCCGGATGATCGCGGTGTCGGTTACGCCCCGCTCGGCGCGGGCCTGGAACAGGTCGTAGTAGACCTTGCCCGAGCAGAGCAGCACCCGCTTCACCTGCTCCGGCGCCGGCGAGCCCGAGTCGGGCAGCACCGGCTGGAAGGTGCCGGTGGTGAAGTCCTCGACCGGGGAGACGCAGAGCTTGTGCCGCAGCAGCGACTTCGGCGTGAACACCACCAGCGGCTTGCGCTTCGGCGACAGCGCCTGGCGGCGCAGCAGGTGGAAGTAGTTCGCCGGGGTGGTCGGGATCGACACCCGCATGTTGTCCTCGGCGCACATCTGGAGGAACCGCTCCGGGCGGCCGGAGGTGTGGTCCGGGCCCTGGCCCTCGTGGCCGTGCGGCAGCAGCAGCGTGACGGCGGAGCGCTGGCCCCACTTCACCTCGCCGGAGGAGATGAACTCGTCGATCACCGACTGGGCGCCGTTGACGAAGTCGCCGAACTGCGCTTCCCAGGCCACCAGCGCGTTGATGTTCTCGACCGAGTAGCCGTACTCGAAGCCCATCGCCGCGTACTCGCTGAGCAGGGAGTCGTGCACGAAGAACCGGGACCGCTCGCCGTCGCCGGTCAGCGACTGCAACGGCAGGTAGTCGTTGCCGGTCTGGGCGTCGACCACGGAGGCGTGCCGCTGCACGAAGGTGCCCCGGCGGGAGTCCTGCCCGGCGAGCCGGACGGTGACCCCGTCGTGCAGCAGCGCGCCGAACGCGATGATCTCGCCGAAGCCCCAGTCGATGTTGCCCTCGACGGACATCTTGGCCCGCCGGTCGAGCAGCTGCTGGATCCGCTTGTGCGGGGTGAAGCCCTCCGGCAGGTTGACGTGCGCCTCGCCGACGGCCTTGACGACGGCCGCGTCGGTGGCGGTCTCCACCTGCGGCTCCGGCTCGTCCTCCCGCTTGGGACGGCTGAGCTGCCGCGGCGTGGTGGCCGCGTCGCGGGTGGCCTTGAAGACCCGCTCCAGCTGCGACTGGTAGTCGCGCAGCAGCTCCTCCGCGTCCTCCACGGTGATGTCGCCGCGCCCGATCAGCTCCTCGGTGTAGAGCTTCCGGACGGACCGCTTCGAGTCGATGATCTTGTACATCTGCGGGTTGGACATCGACGGGTCGTCGCCCTCGTTGTGCCCGCGCCGCCGGTAGCAGACCATGTCGATGACGACGTCCTTGTTGAACTCCTGCCGGTACTCGAAGGCCAGCCGGGCGACCCGGACCACGGCCTCGGGGTCGTCACCGTTGACGTGGAAGATCGGCGCCTGGATCATCCGGGCGACGTCGGTGCTGTAGAGGCTGGAGCGGCTGTACTCCGGGGCGGTGGTGAAGCCGACCTGGTTGTTGACCACCACGTGGACGGTGCCGCCCGTGCGGTAGCCGCGCAGCTGCGAGAGGTTGAGGGTCTCGGCGACCACGCCCTGGCCGGCGAAGGCGGCGTCACCGTGCACCGCCAGCGGCAGCACGGTGTAGCCCTCCAGCTTGAGGTCTATCCGGTCCTGCTTGGCCCGGACGATGCCCTCCAGCACCGGGTCGACGGCCTCCAGGTGCGACGGGTTCGCCACCACCGAGACCTTGACCGCGTGGTCGCCGTCGGGCGTGGTGAACTTGCCGTTCTGGCCCAGGTGGTACTTCACGTCGCCGGAGCCCTGGGTGGAGCGCGGGTCCAGGTGCCCCTCGAACTCCGAGAAGATCTTCTCGTACGGCTTGCCGACGATGTTGGCCAGCACGTTCAGCCGGCCACGGTGGGCCATGCCGATGACGACCTCGTCCAGCCCGCCCTCGGCGGAGGCCTCCAGCACCTCGCCGAGCAGCGGGATCAGCGACTCGCCGCCCTCCAGCGAGAAGCGCTTCTGCCCGACGTACTTGGTCTGGAGGAAGGTCTCGAACGCCTCGGCGGCGTTGAGCCGGTTGAGCACGTGCTTCTGCTCGTCGGCCGACGGCTTCTCGTACTTGCGCTCGATCCGTTCCTGGATCCAGCGCCGCTCCTCCGGGTCCTGGATGTGCATGTACTCGATGCCGACGCGCCGGCAGTACGAGTCGCGCAGCACGCCGAGGATGTCGCGCAGCTTCATCCGCTGCTTGCCGGCGAAGCCGTTGACCGGGAACTCGCGGTCGAGGTCCCAGAGCGTCAGCCCGTGCTGGAGCACGTCCAGGTCGGGGTGCTTGCGGATCTTGAACTCGAGCGGGTCGGTGTCGGCCATCAGGTGGCCGCGCACGCGGTACGCGTGGATCAGCTCGTGCACCCGGGCGGTCTTGTTGATCTGGCCCTCGTTGTTGACCGCGACGTCGCGCATCCAGCGCACCGGCTCGTACGGGATGCGCAGCGAGGTGAAGATCTGGTCGTAGAAGTTGTGCTCGCCGAGCAGCAGCTCGTGCATCACCTTCAGAAACTCGCCGGACTGCGCGCCCTGGATGATCCGGTGGTCGTACGTGCTGGTGAGGGTGATGACCTTGCTGACGGCCAGCTCGGCCAGGGTGGCCTCGGACATGCCCTGGTAGGGGGCCGGGTACTCCATCGCGCCGACGCCGATGATGGCGCTCTGCCCCTGCATGAGCCGCGGCATCGAGTGCACGGTGCCGATGCCGCCGGGGTTGGTCAGCGAGATCGTGGTGCCGGAGTAGTCGTCCATGGTCAGCTCGTTGCGGCGGGCGCGCCGGACCACGTCCTCGTACGCCTGCCAGAACTGCCGGAAGTCCATCTGCTCGCAGGCCTTGATGGAGGGGACCACCAGGTTGCGGCTGCCGTCCGGCTTGGCCAGGTCGATCGCGATGCCCAGGTTGACGTGTTCCGGCCGGACCATGACCGGCTTGCCGTCGACCTCGGCGAAGGAGTTGTTCATCTCCGGGTGGGCGACCAGGGCCCGGACCATCGCGTAGCCGATGAGGTGGGTGAAGCTGACCTTGCCACCGCGCCCACGGGTGAGGTGGTTGTTGATCACGATGCGGTTGTCGACCAGCAGCTTGGCCGGGACGGCGCGCACGCTGGTGGCGGTCGGCACGGCCAGCGAGGCGTCCATGTTCTGGACGATCTTCGCGGCCACGCCGCGCAGCGGGGTGGTCTGCGGGCCGGTGGCGGTCGGCTTGGTGGCCGCGGGCTTGGCGGGGGCCGCCTTCGCGGGCGCCGGCTTGGCCGGGGCGGCCTTGGCGGCGGGCTTCTCCGGCTTGGTCTCCGGCTTGGCCTCGGGCTTCTTCTCCGCCGGCTTCTTCTCCGCCGGCTGCGCGACCGCGGTGGCCGCCTCCTGCTGGCCGGCGGGCTCCGGCTTGGCGGCCGGCTTCGGGGCCTGCTCAGTTCCGCGCGGCTTCCCGGCGCCGGGCGCCGGGCGGTAGTCCGCGAAGAAGTCGTGCCAGGCCGAATCGACGCTGGTGGGGTCGGCGAGGTAGCGCTGGTACATCTCCTCGACGATCCACTCGTTCGGACCGAAACCCGCCAGTGGGTTCTCCTGCGAAGTCTGCTGGGTCGACACGGCCGGTAATCGCCTCTTTCACGCGGGTTTGTGTGTCACGCGGTGTCCGGTGTCGCCCTGCCTTCGAGCGCGCACGAGACGGCTCCCAGGCTACGCCGTACGGATGCCACAGGCATTTCCGCCTCCGACCCGTGGCCCGTTTCACAGAAGATGCCAGAAGTTCGCCAAACGCTGCGTGTGCGGCCGGCTGCTGGTAAGGCCCGATGTGGTGGTCGGCCCCATGTCGAACGGCGGCGGGGGTGGTGCTCGGCACCACCCCCGCCGCCTGCGCCCGGACCGTCAGGAGATGTCGCGCCGCCGGGTGATGAGCACGCCGACGACCCCGCTCACCGCCGCGTAGCCGATCAGCACGAGCGCGCCGACCCACCAGGCGGGGGTGAAGTCGGTCTGGCCCTCGCTGACCATGACGGTCGAGGCGATGGCGGGCCAGATCACCTGCCACTTGACCACGGCCTCGCTGTTGAGCAGGTTCGACAGCAGCATGAACAGCAGCCCCACCACCTGCGTGCCGACGAGGTAGAGCACCGCGGCGGTGATCACCGCGCCGAGCTGGTTGGTGATCAGCGTGCCGATGCCGATGCCGAGGACCGTCCAGATCGCGTACGCCAGCAGGTTGAGCAGCAGCGCCCGCTGCACGGCCCACTCGCCGAGCAGGGTGCCGTGGCCGTTGGCCGACAGGAACACCGCCCCGGCGGCCAGGTCGATCAGCGTGGTCACCAGCCAGAAGCCGATGCCCAGCAGGCTGGCCGCGACCAGCTTGCTGAGGATCACCGACGTGCGCCGCGGCGTGGCCAGGAACGTGGTGGTCGCCGTCTGGTGGAAGAACTCGTTGGTGACCATCAGGATGCCGATCAGCATCACGAACATCAGGCCCAGGTACTGCCCGGAGGTGTAGAGGTTCGCGGCCTGCGCCCCCGCGGAGGCCTGGTCGCCGGTGACACCCAGGTTGTCGCCCTTGCCGCTCAACGTCTCGTTGGCGACCCAGGCGTTGAAGGCGAAGGCCAGCACGATCGACAGGAACGCGGCGATGGCCAGCCACCACCAGGTGCTGGTGGTGCGGATCTTGAGAAGCTCGGACCGGACGAGGTTCATCGGATGCCCGCCTTTCCGGCCGTCAGCTCCAGGAAGACCCGTTCGAGGTCGGGCCGTTCCGTGGTCAGTTCGTGCAGTTCGACGCCGGCCGTCAGGGCGACCCGGCCCACGGTCGGGGCGTCGACCCCGCCCACCAGCAGGACGCCGTGCTCGTCGACGTCGACCGTCGCCGGACCCTCCTTGAGGGCGGCGGTCAGCGCGTCGGCCTGCGGGGTGCGGACGCGGACCCGTACGCCCTGCGCCATCGAGCCCATGACCTGCTCGACCGTGCCCTGGCGGACCAGCTGCCCGGCGGCGATGATCACCACGTCGTCGGCGAGCAGCTGCATCTCCGACAGCAGGTGGCTGGAGACCAGCACCGTGCGGCCCTCGTGCGCGAGGTTCTTCAGGAACCCGCGCATCCACCGGATGCCCTCCGGGTCGAGCCCGTTGGCGGGCTCGTCGAGGATCAGCACGCGGGGGTCGCCGAGCATCCCGGCGGCGATGCCGAGCCGCTGCTTCATGCCGAGCGAGTAGCCCTTGAACTTGCGCTTCGCCGCCGGAGTGAGCCCGACCTGCGCCAGCGCCTCGTCGGCCCGGTGCTTCGGCAGGCCGGCCGCTGCGGCGATCACCCGCAGGTGGTTGATGCCGGTGCGGCCCTTGTGCGCGCTGGACGCCTCCAGCACGGCGCCGACGTGCCGCAGCGGGTCGGTCAGGTCGGCGTAGCGCCGCCCGCTGATGGTCGCCGTCCCGCTGGTCGGCGTGACCAGGTTCAGCAGCATCCGCAGCGTGGTCGTCTTGCCGGCGCCGTTGGGGCCGAGGAAGCCTGTCACCCGCCCCGGTTCGACGGTGAACGACAGGTCGTTGACGGCCCGGACGTTCTTGTACTGCTTCGTCAGGCCGGACACCACGATCTGACCGTCACCGGTGGGGCTTCTCTGCCCGTCAGTCATTGCTCTCCTTCGTGCGGTGGCGTCGGGGTACGCCGTGACACAGCGTGGCGGGCGGGCGCAACCAGGTCAATCAGGCGCACTTCCGAGATCCACCTCCGCCTCAGGCAGGAGGCCCTCATCCCCAGGAACGATTATCCGATGTCGTCGGCCACGGCGATCCAGGTTGCCCGGGCCCAGGCCAACAGGGCGCCGTCGGGGGCGTACAGGCTGGTGTGCACGAGCGCCTTGCGGCCCTCGCCGCCGACCATGACACCGGTCACCACGCACTCGTCGCCCGGCTCCGGCAGCGCCGCGACCACCGCCGCGATCCGGCCCAGGACGTACGGCCGGCCGGGGGCGATCACGGCCCAGCCGCCGGGGCAGTCCAGCGCGGCCCAGACGGTGGCGGTCGTGACCGAACCGGGCACCCGGAACGGCGCGGCGGTGCGGCCGTCCGGCAGCCGCCCCGGAAAGATCCGCAGCCCGTCGGCGCGGTCCGGGCCGCAGACGTAGCAGCCCGGGAAGGGGTGGTCGACCAGCCCGGGGTACGCCGCCGAGGCGGCCCGCGCGGCCGGCAGGTCCACCGCCGGCACCACCGCCCGGGGGTCCTCCGTGGGGCGGACCTGGGCGACGAGGTGGCCCTGTGGGTCGCGGACCTCGCCGTCGACGAGAGTGAGCGGGGTCTCCAGCGGGGGCGGGCGACGCAGCGTCACCTCGACCGGCCCGGAGCCGGCGGCACCGGCGATGACCCCGGCGCTCCAGCCGCCGTTGCCCGAGCCGGGCGGCCCGTTGAAACGCGACTCGATGATCATGAGACACCTCCGACCACGACGCCCGGCCCCGTCGCCGGTGCGCCCCCGGCAGCCTCGCACGTCGCGGTCCGGCGCCGGCACGGGCCGGGCCTCAGGGCTGTCGTCGGCGGACCAGCGAGCGGAGGCCCCGGACCCGCCGGGTCCAGCGGTGCGGCGGGGCCGATGCCAGCCCCAGGTGGTGAGCAGCCGTGTCCAGGCTGTCCTCGATGAGGGCGTCGTGCAGCGGGCGGTAGACCATCGGCCAGCTCACCCACGCCGGCCACCGCGTGGTCATGACGAGGGAGTGACGCAGCAGGCAGCGTTGGTCGGTGACCCGTAGGACCTCGTACCCGTGATGGCCACGGAAGCCGGCCGGCGCGGAGAACTCGAACCGGATCCGCGCCCCGGGCTCGTACGCGACGACGGTGTAGCGGATCGGTCCGTGCCCGCCCCGGGCGCCGACGCCGAGCGGGCGGTCGAACCGCATGGCCGGCCACTGCCCGCGCGGCCACAACCGGTCATCCGCGGTGGCGAGGGAGTCGATCAACGTGCCCACTGCCGCGGGAGGCGCCGCGAGTTGCCGCTCGTGGATGTTGCGGACCATGACTCTCCTAGAGAACATTCGCTAGTTCAAGTAGAGGGTAGTCTCTACCTCATGCCGCAGCCGGTCAAGCACTCGGCCGACGTGATGCTCGACGCCGTCCGCGCCCTGGTGCTCTCAGGCGGGCCTGCCGCCGCCTCCGCCCGTGCCGTCTGCCTGGCCACCGGCGCCTCCAGCGGTTCGGTCTACCACCGCTTCCCCCGCCGCGACGACCTCGTCGCCGCCGCCTGGCTGCGCGCGCAGGACCGCTTCCTCCGCGTCTACCTGGAGGCACTCGCGCCCGCCGACGCGCAGGCCGGCGTCCGGGCCGCGGTCGCCGTCCTGACCTGGTGTCGGTCCCATCCCGAGGACGCCGCCCTCCTGATGCGCCACGCCCTGCGCGACCTGCTGCGCGGCGACACCTCTCCCGCGCTCGCCCAGCAGGCGCAGGCCCACCACCGCGCCCTCGGCGATGCCCTCGCCGAGGTGGCCCGCGCCACCGGGCACCCCCTGGCCGACGTCGTGTTGGCCGTGGTCGACCTGCCCTACGCGGTCGCCCGCCGCGCCATGCGCGACGACGGCACTCCCGGCGAGGACGACGTCGAGGCCGTACGGCGAGCGGTCGCCCTGCTGCTGTCCGGCCCTTCGGACTCCCCGCAGGCGTCGCCGCCGTGACCGGGCGCTGAGGAGCGATGTCGAATCGCCCGGGACCGGCCCGCACGAGCGTCCTCCCGGGAAGCCGGTGCACACCGGCGGCCGTCCGGTGCTGTGCCACTGTTGGGGCCGTGCCCAGGACCCACCTGCCGGCCGGTCGGACCCGCGAGGCGGCCCGGCGTCGGCTCCGCTCCCTCGCCGGCTGGGAGCTACTGAACATCCCCCTACAGGCGTGGGTGTGGTTCCAGTTGGTCGGCCTGCCGCCGACGGCGGCGAATCTCGCCGGCTTCGGGGCGTTCGCGGCCCTGCTCGTGGTGGGCGCGGCCTACTGGGCGCTCAAGCTCCGGCAGTTGCGCCGTGGGGAGCCGCGCCTGCCCGGTCGGCGCCACTTCGTCACCGCGCGCGCCGCCCTGCCGATCCTCCTGGCCGTCGTGATCGCCGCCTGCGCGGTGGCCGCCGCGCAGGCGCCCGGCGCGCGGTCGTACCCGGGGCTGGCATTCGGCCTCTTCGCCGTACTGGAGTACGTCAACTACTTCCACGTGCAGCTCATGCACGACAACCGGGCCGACCTGCGGCGGCTGGTCACGGTCGGGTTCCGGCGCTCGCATCTCGCCCGGGACCTGCGCGCCACCCGCTGAGACGAGCGCCGGCTCGGCCGCCCGGGGCCTGGAGGTGCGGGTGAGCGTCTCCGCCGCGCTGCATCCCGCCCGGGACGCCGACCGGCGGCTGCTCGCCCGGGCGGCCGAGTCGGCAGCGCACGTCCCTGCCGCAGCCGTCGGGAGGACGCCGGCGGGGGGTCGACGGGATCACGCGAGCATGGCCCGGGGAACCGTGCCGGGGAAGCCCACTTCGCGCCGGGCGGAACGCGAAGGGGCCCCCGGCGCGGGGGCCCCTTCGGTGTCTGGGTGGAGAGAGAAGCGGGTCAGCCGACCGGGCCGACGTGCTTGGCCAGGCCGACGAACGACTGCCACGCCCGGGCGCTGAAGTGGAGGGTGCCGCCCTCCCGGTCCTTGGTGTCGCGCACCAGCACGACGCCCGGCAGGTTGTCGGCGACCTCGACGCAGGAACCGCCGTTGCCGCCGGATCTCGTCGACTTACGCCACTGCGGGGTCGTCACGTCCATGACTTCGCCACCTCCTTGATCAGCACGGTCGACTGCCGGCGGGGGAGGGCCTCGTTCCGCACGATCTCCCACGTCCTGGCCAGCCTGGCAATGTCGGTGGATGCGTCCTGGCGAGCCTGATGTACGAGGCGATGCGCGACCTCTACCACCTCGATCCCCACGGTGGCCCCAGCCCTCGGGCCATGTTCGACCGCTTCGTGGCCTGGGGCCCGTACCGCCGGCCGCTCGTGGAGCCGGTGCCGTGAGGCCGTCACGCCGGCGCTTGTCATATCGCGATGTATCGCGTTAGTGTCCTGCCATCCGACGTGCCGGCGACACGGCACGCCGTGGAGGGAGGACCGATGACCGACTGGACCGTGCACGCCCCGCAGCGGATCACCCTGGACGGGCCCGTCGACCGACTCGACGTCCACCTGCTCAGCGGTCGCCTCAACGTGGTGGCCACCGACGGGCCGCCCCGGGTCGACATCACCCGGGTCGGCCGCCGGCCGGTCCTGGTGGAGCACCGCGACGGCCGGCTCTCCGTACGCCAGCAGCGACGCTGGCGGCTCTCGGACCACATCTTCTGGCTGGGCCCGCTGTCCCGGCTGCCCCGGGTCGACGTCTCCGTCGCGGTCCCGCCCGACGTGCTGGCCGACCTGGAACTGGTGGAGGGTCCGTTGGTCGCGTCGGGCCTGCGCGGCGAGACCCGGGTGGAGGTGACCTCCGGCCGGATCGCCCTGATGGGCCTCCGTGGCCGGACGTCGGCGAAGACCATGGCGGGCCCGGTCGAGGCGCTGGGGGTGGCCGGCGACCTGGACCTGGAGACCGTCTCGGGAGAGGTGATCCTCGCCGACAGCGCGGCCGGACGGGTCCGCGCGCAGACCGTCTCCGGGGCCATCACCTGCGACCTGGACAACCCCCGACGCAGCGACATCCGGCTCAGCACGATCTCCGGCAGCATCACCGTCCGGGTCCGGGCGGACAGCGACCTGGCCGTCCGGCTGCACACCACGTCGGGCCGGATCACCAGCGGCTTCCCCGAGGTGCGGGGCAGCGCCGTCCCGGGGTCCGTGGTGGACAGTGAGGGCGTGCTCGGCGCGGGTGAGGGTAGGCTCTCCGCGTCCGCCACGTCGGGCAGCATCGCGCTGCTCGCCCGCCCGGTGGACGACGACGAGGAGGAGCTGCCGTGACCGCCGTGTTCAGTCACGGGCGGCTCCGGCTCTACCTGCTCAAACTCCTCGACGACGGCCCGAAGCACGGCTACGAGCTGATCCGCCTGCTGGAGGAGCGCTTCCTCGGCCTCTACGCCCCCAGCGCCGGCACCATCTATCCCCGGTTGCAGCGGCTGGAGGCCGACGGGCTGGTCACCCACACCGCCGCCGGTGGCCGCAAGGTCTACGAGATCACCGAGGCGGGTCGGGCCGAGCTGCGGCAGCGGGCCGGCGAGCTGACCGCCCTGGAGTCGGACATCGCCGCCTCGGTGGAGGACCTGTCCGCCCTGGCCGGAGAGATCCAGAACGAGGTACGCGGCTCCGTCCGCGACCTCAAGCGGGAGCTGCGCGAGGCGGCCCGGCAGACCCGTCGTCCCCGCTGGGCGTCCCCCGGCTCCGGTCCGACGCCCGCCCCCGCCCCCGGCCCGTCGCCCGTACCCCCCGCCGGCCCGTCGCCCGCGCCCGGCCCGACTTCCGCGTTCGGCGCGTCGTCGGACGCTGGGCCGGCGTCCGCGTCCACCGCCACGCTGGCCGAGTTCGACCAGCGGCTGGCGACCTTCGCCGTCGAGGTGGGCGCCCTGGTCCGGGCCCGCCGGCTCAGCGACTCGCAGTTGCGTACGGCCATCCGGCTGCTCGACGGCGCGCTGGACGGGCTGCGCCGGCTGCTGCGCTGAGCACGCCGCCTCACAGGTTCTTTCCAGCGAGTGCCCAGCGCGGACGCAGCGAGAGCGCGGATGATGGGCGGCATGGCCGCTACCCAGACCGAGGCGCGACTGCTCGTCGTCGAGGACGATCCCAACATCCTCGAACTGCTCTCCGCGAGTCTGCGCTTCGCGGGCTTCGACGTGGCCACCGCGACGAGCGGCAGCGCCGCCCTCAACGCCGCCAAGGACCACCGGCCCGACCTGGTGGTGCTCGACGTGATGCTGCCCGACCTGGACGGCTTCGAGGTCATCCGGATGCTGCGCGAGGGCGGCACCCGTACGCCGGTGGTCTTCCTCACCGCCCGTGACGCGACCGACGACAAGATCCGGGGGCTGACCCTGGGCGGGGACGACTACGTCACCAAGCCGTTCAGCCTGGAGGAGCTGACCGCCCGGATCCGGGCGGTGCTGCGGCGGACCAGCAGCGGCGAGCAGGCGCCCTCCCGGCTCACCTTCGCCGACCTGGAGCTGGACGAGGAGACCCACGAGGTGCACCGGGCCGGCCAGCGGGTGCAGCTCTCACCGACCGAGTTCAAGCTGCTGCGCTACCTGATGCTGAACGCCAACCGGGTGCTGTCCAAGGCGCAGATCCTCGACCACGTGTGGAACTACGACTTCCGGGGCGACGACAACATCGTCGAGTCCTACATCTCCTACCTGCGCCGCAAGGTGGACAACACCCAGCCCCGGCTGATCCACACCCTCCGGGGCGTCGGCTACGTCCTGCGCAAGCCGGCGGCGTGAAACCCCTCGACCAGGGCAAGGCGCGGCTGCGCAGCGTCCCGCTGCGGGTCAAGCTGGTCGCCGCGGTGCTGGCCCTGGTCGCCGCCGCGCTCCTGGTGATCAGCTCGCTGACCACCGTCTTCCTCCGCGGCTACCTCATCGAGCAGGTGGACGGGGAACTGCGCGGCACCACCCGCTCGGTCGACGCGGTGCTCAACCTCTACAAGGAGGGCAGGGCGGGCGGCACCGTGCTGCCCAGCGACTTCGTCGTGGCCCTGGCCGAGCCGGGCGGGGTGATGTCGCCCGTGTACGACACCCGCAACTTCCGGTCCGACCAGCTGCCGCGACTCCCCGACACCGTCGCGGGTTTCGCCGAGGAGACCGGCGAACCGCGCACGGTCACCTCCCAGGACCACAGGTCCCGCTGGCGGATGCTCTACACCCAGCTGCCCGACGGGGAGGTCCTGGCCGTCGGGCAGCACCTCACCGACGTCGACCGCGCCGTCAAGCGACTGGTCTGGATAGACCTCCTGGTCGGCGGCGCGGTGCTGGTCCTGCTCGCCTCCATCGGCGCGGCGATCGTCCGGACCAGCCTGAAGCCGCTGGTGGAGATAGAACGTACGGCCGCCGCCATCGCCGGTGGCGACCTGACCCGGCGGGTGCCCGACCCGGAGCAGGGGCAGCCCGTCCCCACGTCCGAGCTGGGGCGGCTCTCCCGGGCGTTGAACGCCATGCTGAACCAGATCGAGGTCGCCTTCACCGCGCGGGCCGCCTCGGAGCTGGCCGCCCGGTCCGCCGAGGCCGCCGCCCGGGAGGCGGCCGGCTCGGCGCGGGCCTCCGAGGCGCGGGCCCGCCGCTCCGAGGAGCGGATGCGGCAGTTCGTCGCGGACGCCTCGCACGAGCTGCGGACGCCGCTGACCACCATCCGGGGCTTCTCCGAGCTGTACCGGCAGGGCGCGGCGAGCGCGCCGGAGCAGACCGCCGACCTGCTGCGCCGCATCGAGCAGGAGGCGGCCCGGATGGGCCTGCTGGTGGAGGACCTGCTGCTGCTCGCCCGGCTGGACCGGGAGCGACCGCTCGCCCTCGCCCCGGTGGAGCTGCCCGTGCTGGCCAGCGAGGCGGTCGAGGCCGCCCGGGCGGTGGCGCCGGAGCGCCGGATCGAGCTGGAGGTCACCCCCGGCTCCGGTCCGCTGGTGGTCTACGGCGACGACGCCCGGCTGCGCCAGATCATCGGCAACCTGATGACCAACTCGCTCACGCACACCCCGCCGGAGGCCTCGGTGACCCTGCGGCTGCGCGCCGAGCCCGGGAACCTGGCCGTGGTCGAGGTGGCGGACACCGGTCCCGGGCTCACCCCGGAGCAGGCGGAGCGGGTCTTCGAGCGCTTCTACCGGGTGGACGCGGCGCGTACCCGGCGGGCCGGCGGCAACACCGGCACCGGCCTCGGCCTGGCCATCGTCGCGGCGCTGGTGCGCGCCCACCACGGCACCGTCGAGGTGGCCGAGACCCCCGGCGGGGGAGCGACCTTCCGGGTCCGGCTCCCGCTCGTGCCGGACGACGAGGGCGATGGCGAGTGACTTTCAGCCAACATTCAGGTGCGTTCCAGGCGGATCGCAGTGGTGCGCGTCAAGGTGGAGACATGACCGAGCACGAGTCCGACCCGCAGCGCCGGCCGGCCCACCCCGACGCCGAGCCGTCGCACCCCACCGCCGAGCTGCCGCGCGCCGAGCGCGCGCAGTCCGACTCCGCCCCCGCCGGTGACTCCGCCCCGACCGTCGGCCTGACCACTCTGCCCGGCGGCGACTCCGCCCCGGTCGCCGGTGACTCCGCCCCGACCGTCAGGTTCGGCACTGCGCCCGGCGGTGACTCCGCCCCGGCCGCCGGTGGCTTCGCCCCACTGGGCGGCGAGGCGCCGCGTACCGCCGGGTCGGGCCCGGCCGCCGACGGCCCGCCGGCCGGCGACGGCGGCCCGCGCTCCGCCGACCCGGCCCGCGCCGCCGAGGGTGTCGGTCCGCTCGACCGACCCGCCCCGCCCGGCCCCTTCGCGCCCGCCCCGGCCGTTCCGCAGCACCCGGCCGCCGGCCAGTTCCCGCCGGCTCATCCGCAGGCCGCCGGCCAGCCCGGTCACCCGCACGCGGCGGGCCAGGCCGGTTACCCGCAGGCCGCGGGTCAGCCCGGCTACCCCCAGGCCGCCGGGCAGCCAGGTCACCCGCAGTCCGGCTACCCGCAGGCCCCCGGCGCGCCGTGGTACGGCCAGCAGTCCGGCTGGAGCGGCGGGGGACAGCCGGGACAGCCGTACGGTCACCAGCCGCACCCCTCCGGCCAGCCCGTCCCGCCCTGGGCGGCCCCGCAGACGGCGGGCCCCCGGCCCAGCCGGATCGCCAAGTTCGCCGGCGCCGGGGTGGCGGTCTTCGCGCTGATGCTCGGCTCGGGCGTCGCCGGCGGGGCGCTCGCGCTCGCCGTCGACGGCGACTCGGGCATCACCCGCACCTACTCCGCCGCGCCGATCATCAACGGCGCTGACCTGCCCCGGATCGCCGCGGCCGTGCAGCCCAGCGTGGTCTCGATCGGCACGGACAACGGCGAGGGCTCCGGCGTGATCCTCACCGCCGACGGCTTCGTGCTCACCAACAACCACGTGGTCGCCTCCGCCACCGACGGCAAGGCCGTGGTGACCTTCGCCGACGGCAAGACCGCCGAGGCCAAGATCGTCGGCACCGACCCGAAGACCGACCTCGCGGTGGTCAAGGCCAACGGCGTCAGCGGACTCAAGGCGGCCACCTTCGGCGACAGCGACGCGATGCAGGTCGGCGACCAGGTGCTCGCCCTCGGCAGCCCGCTGGGCCTCCAGGGCTCGGTCACCGCCGGCATCCTCAGCGCCCGGGACCGCACCATCCAGGCGGGCAGTGGGCAGCAGCGGCAGGACCCGGCGCAGGGGGCCAGCTCGATCGCGGGGCTGCTCCAGACCGACGCGCCGATCAACCCGGGCAACTCCGGCGGCGCACTGGTCAACACCAGGGGCGAGGTGATCGGCATCAACACCGCGATCGCCACCGCCGGGCAGGGCAGCAGCGGCAACATCGGCGTCGGCTTCGCCATCCCCAGCAACAAGGCCAAGGACGTGGCCGGCAAGCTCCAGCGGGGCGAGAAGGTCAGCCACCCGTCGCTCGGGGTCAGCGTGACCCCCGCCGAGGGCGGCGGGGCCCTGGTCGCCGCCGTCACGCCGGGCAGCCCCGCCGAGAAGGCCGGCCTGCAGCGCGGCGACGTGGTCACCCGGTTCGGCGACAAGGCGGTCAACGACTCCGACGACCTGGTCGGTGCCGTGCAGGCCGGCAAGGTCGGCGACCGGGTCGAGGTGACCTACAAGCGCAACGGCACCGAAGCCAGGGCGACCGTGACGCTCGCCGAGACGTCGTAACCGGCAACCGAAGACATTCCTCCTCCCTCCGGGCGGCGGGTGGCGGGGCCAAGGGGGTTGGCTCCGTCACCCGTCGCTCCCTCTGACGGCGGTTCACCCGGTGCGGGTGAGCCGCCGTCACCCGTCGGGCCGGGATCGTCGGCAGTCAGGACCGGCGAGGCGTACGGAGGGTGCGATGACCACGGCAGCGGCCGTTCGGACCGACGAGCGGATCCAGCGGGACGTGCTCGACGAACTGGCCTGGGACGCCCAGGCGCAGCCGAACGAGATCGGGGTGACCGTCCACGACGGCGTGGTCGCCCTGACCGGCTGGGTCGACGGGTACGCGCGGAAGTGGGCGGCGCGGCGCTGCGCGCAGCGCGTACGGGGGGTGCGGGCGGTCGCCGACGACGTCGAGGTACGCCTGCCCGGCGAGCCGGGGCGTACGGACGCCGAGATCGCCATCGCGGCGGGCCGGGCGCTGGAGTGGGACAGCTTCGTCCCCGCCGAGCGGCTGGACGTCACCGTGGCCAACGGCTGGGTGATGCTCCGTGGCGAGGTGGAGTTCGGCTGGCAGCGGCGCACCGCCGAGCGGGAGTTGCGCCGGCTGCGGGGCGTACGCGGGGTGACCAACCTGGTCGAGGTGCGCCCCGTCGCCCGTACCGACAGCGAGCGGCTCCGGCGCGACCTCCAGCGGGCGCTGGGGCGCGGCATCGGCACGGAGCGGGTGACCGTCGAGGTGGACGGCGACACGGTCGTGCTCACCGGGGTCGTGCGCTCCTGGTGGGAACGGGACGAGGCGGAGCGGGTGGCCTGGTCCGGCGAGGGGGTACGGGCGGTGCGGGAGCAGCTCCTCGTGGGCGGGTGACCGCCCGGGTCGTCCCGTTTAGTGGCGCCGCCGCCGGGAACCCGTCGTCGATCCCGCCCGCCCAGCGGGCACCGGTCGCGGCGGGGCCGGTCCGGTGATGCCACAGCAGTGACCGAGGGGGAGGAATCCGTGGCCGTGAACCATCCGTCGCCCGACCGATCGGCACCGCGGCCGTTGCGGATCGCGATGGTCGTGCCGCCGTGGCTGTCGGTGCCGCCGCCCGGCTACGGCGGGCTGGAACAGGTGGTGACCGGCCTGGTGGAGACGCTTGTCGACCGGGGCCACGCGGTCACCGTGTTCGGGGCGGGCCGGGAGCACGGGACCGCGGCGGAGTTCGTCTCGACGGTGCCCGAACTCCAGTTCGACCGGCTCGGCGAGGCGCTGCCCGAGCTGGCCCACCTGGCCCGGGTCAACCACCGGGTCCACGCCGGCGACTTCGACATCGTCCACGACCACACCACCATCGGCCCGCTGATCGCCGGCCACCGGGCCGTGCCCACCGTGGCCACCGTGCACGGCAACCCCGTGGGCGAGTACGGCGACGTGCTCAGCGAGACCGACAGGGGGGTCGGGCTGGTGGCCATCTCCCATGCCCAGCGCCGGCTCAACCCGCCGCTGCACTGGGTCGGCACGGTGCACAACGCGATGGACGTCCGGGGCGTCCCGCACAAGACCGCCCCCGGGCGGGGGCCGGTGCTCTGGCTGGCCCGGTTCAGCCCCGACAAGGGCCCGGACGTCGCCATCCGGGCCTGCCGGGCCGCCGGCCTGCCGCTGGTGCTGGCCGGCAAGTGCAACGAGCCGGCCGAGCGCCGCTACTACGACCAGGTGGTCCGGCCCCTGCTCGGCGAGGACGTCCGGGTGGTGCTCGACGCCGACCGGGCCGAGGCGCTGCGGCTGCTGGTCGAGGCCCGCTGCCTGATCATGCCGATCCGGTGGGACGAGCCGTTCGGCATGGTGATGGTGGAGGCGATGGCGACCGGGACGCCGGTGGTGGCGCTGGACCGGGGAGCGGTGCCGGAACTCGTCCGACCGGGCAGGACCGGCCTGATCTGCGAGCACGTGGACGAGCTGCCCGGCGCACTGCGCGCGGCGACGGGCCTCGACCCGGCGGCCTGCGTCGCGCACGTGGCGGAGAACTTCTCCACCGGGCGGATGGCCACCGGCTACGAGGAGGTGTACCGCCGTTTCATCGCGGCGGCGGCTCCGCCCGAGGCGGCCCGGGAGCCGGTCCGGGCCCGGGCCCGCTGACCGCCGGCGATCAGACCCGCGCCGCCCCGAGCGCGGTGATCGCGTTGTCCAGCCGGCGGGCGTACGCGTCGGTGAGGGCGCCCTCGCCGCGCCGGATCGCGACCTTCTCGCGGAGCCGGGCGATCCGCTCGCCCAGGTCGCCCGAGCGGGCGCGGGCCGCGTCGGTCAGGTTACGCAGCTCGTTGCGGAAGTCGAGGCCGACGTCGGGGCGGATCCCTCCGTCATTCAGACCGGCGCCGATCAGCCCGTCGATCCGGTTGGCCGCCTCGATGAGGTCGCCGCGTTCCGGGGGCGTCGGGGTCGGCCGGGGCGCTACCGGCGGGGCGGACGTCGGGGTCGGGGAGGCCGCCGGGGGCGGTGCGGCGTCGGCCGTGGGCGTGGGAGAGGACGGTGGGTCGGACGGGCCGGTGGTGGGCAGCGCCCGGGGCGGGCTCGACTCCTCCTGACGGATCGCGGGCACGGCCAGGGCCACCCCCACGAGCAGTACGACCGGCACGATCAGCACCGGGCGCGGCAGGCGGCGGCGGCGCTCCCGGGCGTGGCGGGCGCTGCGCGGCCCTGTCACGCCTGGCCCCGCCGCGCCTGGCTCTGTCACGCCTGGCTCTGCCACGGCCGGCCTTGCCACGCCTGGCCCTGCCGCCCCGCTGCCCGCCTCCCCGGCGGCCGGTTCCCCCGTGCCGCCCGGTCCTCCCGTGCCCGGCACCGTCCCCTCCGCCGGCGCCGCTCCGTCACCCGGCACCGTCCCGCCCGCCGGGGTCGGGGTGGCCGGCTGTGCGGGCAGGGTCGGGAGGGTGACCGTCGGCGCGAGCATGGTGGCGGCCTGCGGATCGGCGGGGAGCAACTGGTCGCGCAGGAGGGTGGCGACCTGGCGGGCGGTGGGCCGCGCCAGCGGGTCCCGCTCCAGGCAGCGCAGGCAGGTGCGGGCGACCTCCGGCGGCAGGCCCGGCAGGTCGGCCAGCGAGGGCGGGCCCTCCCCGGCGAGCGCCTCGCTGAGCTGCTCCCAGGTGTCCGCCGGGTACGGCACCCGACCGGTCAGCGCCTCGTAGAGCAGCACGCCGAGGGAGTACACGTCGGTGGCCGGCTGGGCGGGTGCCCCGTCGAGCCGCTCCGGTGCCACGTACGCGGGCGTGCCGAAGGTGCCCCCGTCCTCGTCGTCGTCCGGCGCACCGATCCGGGTGGCGATGCCGAAGTCGAGCACCTTGACCCCCGCCCGGGTCATCATCACGTTGGCCGGGGTGATGTCCCGGTGCACGATGCCGAGCCGGTGCGCGGCGGCGAGCGCGTCCGCCACCTGGGCGGCGACCTCGACCGCCTCGGTCCACGGCAGCGGCCCCTCGGTGAGTCGGACCTCCAGCTCCTCGCCGGCCAGCAGCTCCATCACCACGAACGAGGTGATCGACCCGTCGGGCGCGACGGTCTCGCCGTAGTCGTGCACCGAGGTGACGTGCGGGTGGACGAGCTGGGCGGCGGCGCGGGCCTCCTCGCGCACCATGTCGCGGAATCGGGCGTCGGCGGCGAGCGACGGGGCGAGCACCTTCAGCGCCACGATGCGGTCGAGCACCTCGTCGCGCGCCCGCCAGATCACCGACATGCCGCCGGCGCCGATCTGGTCGACGAGCCGGTACCGGCGGGCCAGCAACCGGCCGGGGTGCAGTGCTGGCTTCACGGAACGCACCTGCCTCGCTGTGGGAGCGCTATCAGGTTGCGCGAATGTGTCGGGCCTGTCAACGGTCGACTACCTTCCGGGACCCCGGGCCGCCTCGGCCGTGCCCGTGTCGGACCGGCACCGGCCCACCGCCGGGCCGGCACCGGGCGGCCACTTTTCCGCCCGTGCCAGGATGGAACGCATGTCGCAGGGACCGGTGGCGTTCGTGCTCGGGGGCGGGGGAGTCCTCGGGGCGGTCGAGGTGGGCATGCTGCGGGCGCTGTTCCGGGCCGGCATCCGGCCCGACGTGGTGCTCGGCACCTCGATCGGGGCGGTCAACGGCGCGCTGGTCGCCGCCGAACCGTCCGAGGCGGTCACCGACCGGCTGGTCCGGCTCTGGGCCTCCCCCGAGGCGAGCGAGGTGTACGGCGACTCGGTGGCCCGTCAACTGCGCCGGTTCGCCGCCCGTACCCACCTGCACTCGCCCCGCCCGCTGCGCAAGCTGCTGGAGGCCGAGCTGGGTGCGGAGACCACCTTCGCCGACCTCAAGGTGCCCTTCCGCTGCTGCGCGGCCAACATCGAGCGGGCCGCCGAGCACTGGTTCGACAGCGGGCCGCTGGTGCCGGCCGTGCTCGCCTCCGCCTCGGTGCCGGGGCTCCTGCCGCCGGCCCGGATCGACGACCAGCACTACATCGACGGCGGGATCGTGAACTCCATCCCGATCGGCGAGGCGGTCGCTGTGGGCGCCACGCGGATCTTCGTACTCCAGGTGGGCCGGATCGAGCGGGCGCTGACCCCGCCCCGGCGACCCTGGGAGATCGCCCAGGTCGCGTTCGAGATCGCCCGGCGGCACCGGTTCGCCCGGGAGATGGCGGCCCTGCCCGACGGGGTGGAGGTGCACGTGCTGCCCACCGGCGGGCTGGAGCCGCGCGACGACACGCCGTGGGCGTACCGGGACATGGCGGCGGTGGGGCGGCGGATCAGCCGCGCCTACACGGCCTCCCGGCGCTACCTGGCGACGCAGTTGGAGCACTGATGCCCCTACCGCCACGGTGGGTGCGCCGGCTGCTCCTGGCCCCCGGCGTGGTGCTGCTGGCCTTCCTGGTCGTGACGACCCTGCCGGTCTGGGCGCTGCTCGCGGCGGCCGCCTCGCCGTTGGTCCCGGGCCGGCTGCGGCCGCTGCGCCTGCTCTGGCTCGGCTGCGTCTACCTGGTCTGGGACGCGACGGCGCTGCTCGCGCTCTTCGTGCTCTGGGTCGCCTCCGGCTTCGGCTGGCGGGTCCGCTCGCCCGGCTTCCAGCGGGCGCACTACGTGCTCGCGGGCTGGTTCCTGCGGGCGCTCTTCTGGCACGCCCGCTGGGCGCTGCACCTGAGCATCGACGTGGTGGGCACCGACCCGGACACGGCCCTGCCCGGCCGGCCCGAGCTGGTGCTCTGCCGGCACGCCGGCCCGGGCGACTCGTTCATTCTGATCCACGCCCTGGTCAACTGGTTCAACCGCGAGCCGCGGATCGTGCTAAAGGACAGCCTCCAGTGGGACCCGGCGGTCGACGTGCTGCTCAACCGGCTGCCGAACCGTTTCCTCGCGCCGGGGCCGGATCGCCGGGGGTCGGTGACCGAGCAGATCGGGCACCTGGCCCACGGCCTGGACGACGACGACGCGTTCGTGATCTTCCCGGAGGGCGGCAACTTCACCCCGGGCCGCCGGCTGCGGGCCATCGAGAAGCTGCGCGGCCTCGGCCTCGAACGGATGGCGCGGCGCGCGGAGCGGATGCGGCACGTGCTCGCCCCGCAGCCGGGCGGGCTGCTCGCGGCGCTGGACGCCGCGCCCGACGCCGGGGTGATCTTCGTGGCGCACACCGGCCTGGACCGGATGCTGAGCGTCGGCGACGTGTGGCGGGAGCTGCCGATGGACAAGCGGATCATCATGCGGTTCTGGCCGGTGCCGCCTGAGGAGGTGCCGACCGGCCGCCAGGAGCGGATCGACTGGCTTTTCGACTGGTGGGCGCGGATCGACGAGTGGATCGCGGCCAATCGGGACGGTGCCGCGTAGGGTGCGCTGGTGGACCAGATCTGCGTGGTGACGACGGTGGTGGACGCCCGCTCGGTCGCGGACGTGATGGCGGCGGCGGCCGTCGCCGGTCGGCTCGCGGCCTGCGCCCAGGTGGGCGGCCAGGTGGACAGCACCTACTGGTGGCGTTCCGGGGTGGACACGAGCACCGAGTGGTCGGTGCAGTTCAAGACCGCGCCGGACCGGGCCGCCGCGCTGGTGGAGCAGATCCGGGCCAGCCACCCGTACGAGGTGCCGGAGATCCTGGTCACCCGGGTGGAGAGCGGCGACCCCGCCTACGCCGCCTGGGTGCACGAGCACACCCGGCCCTGAGTACCCGCACTCTGGTCAGGTGATCTCCCGGCCACCATGATGGCCGGGTGCAGAACACCGGTTATCCCTGCCCCGCCTGCGGCGCGCCGGCCGACCTCGGCTCCGGCTGCTCCGGTTGCGGCCGACCGCCGTACCCGGCCGCCGCCGAGGTGGTCCGGCTCGACCGGGAGATCGTCGCGCTCGGCGGCGAGGTCGAGCGGGCCCGCGCGGCGTACCAGGGGCTCACCGGCCGGCTGAACGCGGCCCGGCAACGTCGGGCGGCGCTGGCCGCCGCGGTCCGGGCGGAGTTCCCGGTGTCGCGCCCGGCGGCGCCCGCGACTGCGGGGCCGGTGCGCCCCGCGTTCGTCGCGGCCCCGGTGCCGGCCCGCCCGGCGCCGGGCGTGACCCCGCCGCCGGCCGCGACCCCGGTGCCGGCGTGGCCGGGCCGGGGTCCGGTCCCCGCGCCGGTGGGTGCGGGCGTCGGCGGGGCGGAGACCTCCACCCGTACGGTGCAGGGCCTGCTCTTCGTCCTCGGTGGGCTGCTGCTGGGCACCGCCGCGGTGGTCTTCACGGCGGTCGCCTGGGCGTCGGTGGGGGTCGCCGGCCGGGCCCTGATCCTGTTCGCGTTCACCGCCCTCGCCCTGGCCGCGCCGCTGGTGGCAGTGCGGCGCGGGCTGCGCGGCACCGCGGAGACCTTCGCCGCCGTCGGGCTGCTGCTGGTGCTCCTCGACGGCTACGCCGCCTGGTCGGTGGACCTGGTCGGGGTGGCGGACTGGCCCGCCCCCCGGTACGCCGCGCTGGTCGGGGGGGCCGGCGCGGCGGTCGCCGCCGGGTACGCCCGGCTCAGCGGACTGACCGTGCCGTGGTTCGCGGCCCTGGTGACCGCGCAGCCGGTGCTGCCCCTGCTCGTCGTCGACGCCCGGCCGGACGCCGCCGGCTGGGCCATGACCTTCCTGGGGGTGGCGCTGCTCGACCTAGCGGTGCTGGTCGCGCTGCGCCGCCGAAACGCCCCGGCGGCCGGTGCCGGTGCCGGTGTCGGCAAGCCGCCGGCGGCCGGGGCCGTCGGGACGCCGGCGGCCGGTGCCCCGACCGTTGGCGGCCTGGTCGCCGGTGCCGTGGCCCCGGCCGGTGCCGTGGCCCCGGCCGGTGCGGCGCCCGCGCCGTCCGGTGAGCGTCCGGCGGTCCTCGCCGGGCGCGTCCTCGCCTGGGTGGGGCACGCGGGCGCGCTGTTCGTGGCCGCCTGCTGCGCGCTCGTACCGCTGGCCCTCGGCCGGGCCGCCGGCGTTCCGCTGCTGGCCGGTGCGCCGCTGCTGCTGGTGGCGCTGACCCTGCTCGGCACCGCGCTGCTCACCGGCGGGGCGGTGTTCCGCGCCGTGGCCGCCGCGCTGCTGGTGCCGGTGCTGGCCGGCGCGGTGATCCGCCCGATCGCCGAGCTGGACCTGTCGCTGCTGCTCGCGGCGCTGGTCGTGGTGGCGGTGGCCGGCGCGGTACGGCTGCTGCCCGCCGGGTGGCGGACCGGTCCCCGGGCCGGTGCGCTGCTGGTGGCCGGCGGGATGGCGCAGTTCGTCGTGCTGCTGGCCGTCGCGCTCGCCGGCGCCACCGCCGGCCGGTCGCTGCCGCCATGGCAGGGGGCCGCGGCCGGGCCCGACGCCGACGGGGGGTGGCAGCTTCCGGTGGCGATCGCGCTGACCGTGGCCGCCTTCGGGCTGTTGCTGCCGAGGGCCGCCCGGCCGGCGCTGGCCGCGATCGGTGCGGCGGTCGTCGTGCTGGCGGTGCCGGCCGGCTGGCCGTCGCCCTGGCCCGCGGTGGTGGCGCTGGACCTGGTGGCGGCGGTGGGCCTGCTGGCCGTCGCCGTGGGGCGTCCGGGCGTCCGCTCCTGGACGGTCCTGGCCGCAGGGGTGGCCGGGACCCTCCTGCTCGGGCACGGACTGGTCGTCGGGTTCGCCGCGACGGCGGGTGCGGGTGCGGCGCTCGCGGTGGTGCTGGTCGCCGGGACCGCCGTGGCGGCGGCCGGCCGGCGCGGCACGGCCGTGCAGCGCCGGGTGGCGGGGGCGGCGTCGGCCGTCGTGCCGGTCGCGGTGCCGGCCGGCGCGGTCGTCGCCCTCCTCGCCGTTGGCGCGCCGGCCTGGTGGCAGGCGCGGGCGGCGCTCGCCGCCGTCGCGCTGCTGCCCGTCGCGCTGCTCGCGGTCCGCCGGCACTGGCCCGACCTGCGGGCGTACGCCTCCGGCGGGGTCGCCGTGGCGGTCACGGCGGTCGGGTTGGCGCCGCTGGTCGTACCGGCCGACGAACCGGTGACGCTCTACGCCGCCGTGGCGGTCCTGCTGGCGACGCTGGGCGGTGCGGTGCGCTCCGACGTCGTCCTGCGGGTGGCCGGCGTCGGGCTGCTCGTGGTCTCGGCCGCCGCGGCCCTGCCGGTGGCGTTGACGGCGCTCGTCGCCCCGTACGGCGAGGTGTCGCCCTGGTCCGGGGCGCCCACGGTCCGGGCCGACCCTGGGGCGCTCCCGGTGGGCCTGGCGTTGGCCGTGCTGGCGGTGGCCGGGGTGCTGGCCGGCCGGCGGGACCGGGCTGCCGTGCGGACCGGCCCCACCGGCGCGGACGCCGTTCCGTCGGCGGGCGCGGTCGCGTCGGCGGGCGCCGTTCCGTCGGCGGCCGCCGGTTGGTGGCGGGCCGCGCTGGTCGCGGTGCCGTTCGCCGCGGCCGCGCTGCCCGTGCTGCTGGTGGCCGCTGGGGTGCCGTGGCCGGTGCTGCCGGTCGGCACGCTGCTCGGCGGGGTGGCCCTGGTGCTGCTCGCCGCCCTGGCCGCACCGCGTCCGCTGCTCGCCCCGGTCGGGTTGCCGGTGGGTCTGGTGCTGGCGGCGTCCGGCCTGCTCGGGCTGCTGGCCACCCGGACGGGCACGATCGTCGGCCTCGGCGTGCTCGTCGTCGCGGCGGCGGTGGTCGGGGTGGCGGCCCGCCGGGACGACGCCCGGCTGGGCGGCGCCCTGGTCGCGGTGGCCGCCGCGACCAGCCTCGCGGTCGTCGCGCCGCTGGCCGGCGGGCTGCCGGTACGGGCGGCCACGTTCAGCGTGCTCGCCGTCGCGGCACTCACCCTGGCCGCCGCGGCGGTGCTCGGTCAGGTCGCGGCCGGTCCGACCCGCCGGGGACGGGTCACGGCGGCGGCGTTGGACGCGGCGGCCCAGGCGGTGGCGCTGGTCGCGCTGCTGCTCGCGGTGGGTTCGCTCCGCCACGCCGCGGCGGTCTGCGTGCTGTGGGGCGCCGCCGTCGCGCTGCGGGTGCTGCCCCGGGGCGAGTCGGCGGGCCGGCGGTGGGCCTTCGCGGGCATCGCCGGCGGCAGTGAGCTGCTCGGCGGCTGGCTGCTGCTGGCCGCCGGGGACGTGGCGGTGCTGGAGGCGTACACGGTGCCGGCGGCGGCGCTGGCTCTCGTGGCGGGCGCGGTGGCGCTGCGTACCCGGCCCGGGTTGAACAGCTGGCTGGCGCTCGGCCCGGGGCTCGCGGCCGGGCTGCTGCCGAGCCTGGTGTCGGTGCTGGTGGCTGCGGACCCCCAGCCGTGGCGGCGACTGCTGCTGGGCGTCGCCGCGCTCGCCGCGGTGCTCGCCGGGGCGACCCGCCGCTGGCAGGCGCCGGTGCTGCTGGGCGGGGTGACCCTGGCACTGCTCGCGCTGCACGAGCTGGTCCGTGGCTGGGACCTGCTGCCCCGGTGGATCTTCCTGGCCATCGGCGGGTTCGCGCTGATCGGGCTCGCCACGACCTACGAGCGGCGCCGCCGGGACCTGGCCCGGCTCCGGGCCGCCGTCGGCCGGATGGGCTGACCGGGCCCGGTCGCGGGCGTCGGGGGTAGGGCTCGCCCTACCCCCGACCCGGGGGTGGGCAGGGTTACTCAGCGCAACCGTTCGTCGGAGACTGGGAGCGGGACGCGCCGGCCGGCGCGCCCCGGGATCGAGGAACGGGAACGGGAGCCGCGATGGTGCTCGGAGCGGTGGCGGACCCGCCGGTACGGCGGGGCAGTGACTACGCGCAGTTGTCCCGGCGGATCAGCGGGGCGGGCCTGCTGGAGCGACGCCCGGGCCGGTACGTGACCCGGATCGTGCTCACGCTGGGCGTCTTCGCGGCGGGCTGGGCGGCCGTCGGCCTGGTCGGCGACTCGTGGGCGCAGCTCCTGGTCGCCGTCTTCCTCGCCGTCGCCACCACGCAGGTCGCGTTCCTCGGCCACGACGCCGGCCACCGGCAGATGTTCCGGCGGCGCGGGCCGAGCGAGGCCATCGGCCTGCTCACCGGCAACCTGGCGGTCGGGCTCAGCTACGGCTGGTGGGTCGACAAGCACAACCGGCACCACGCCAACCCCAACCACGAGGACGAGGACCCCGACGTCGGGGCCGGCGCGCTGGTCTGGACGTACGAGCAGGCCGCCGCGACGCGCGGGTTCGGCCGCCGGCTGGCCCGCCGGCAGGCGTGGCTGTTCTTCCCGATGTTGCTGCTGGAGGGGCTCGCCCTGCACGTGGCGAGCGTGCAGGCGATCGTGGGGCGGGACTCCGACGGCGGGTTCCGCACCCCGATGCGGCACCGCCGCGTCGAGGCGCTGCTGCTGGTCCTGCACGCCGTGGGCTACCTCGGTGCGCTGCTGCTGGTGATGTCGCCGGTGAAGGCATTGCTCTTCGTCGCCGTCCACCAGGGGCTGTGGGGCTTCTACATGGGCTGCTCGTTCGCCCCCAACCACAAGGGCATGCCGATGCCCACCGCCGACGACGACCTGGACTTCCTGCGTAAGCAGGTGCTCACCTCCCGCAACGTGCGGGGCGGCCGGCTCGTCGACGTCGCCCTGGGCGGGCTCAATTACCAGATCGAGCACCACCTGTTCCCGAACATGCCCCGGGCCAACCTGCGCCGGGCCCGGCCGATCGTCCGCGCCTTCTGCGCCGAGCAGGGCATCCCGTACGCCGAGACGGGGCTGGTCGAGTCGTACCGTCAGGCGCTCGCGCACCTGCACGAGGTGGGCCGGCCGCTGCGCGGCTGAGACGCGCGAACGGGGGCGGCGCCGACCGGCGCCGCCCCCGTTCCGTGTGCGGTAGGGCTCAGGAGCCCATGGACTCGATCAGCTCCTGCGGGGCCTCCTGCGTGTCGCCCGCGGCGGGCTTCTTGACCGTGACGGGGGCGCCGAAGTCCGAGTAGTTGGTGATCATGGTGCCCAGCGACTCGTGCAGCACCTGGGTGTCGATGGCGAACTCGACGAGCCGGCCCTGGTCGTCCACCCTGGCGGTGAACGGGACGGCCTTGGCCTTGTCACCGAGGGCCTGGATGGCCTTGTCGTCGGGCTTGGTGCGGGTGTAGTCGAGGGTGCCGGAGTAGCTGCCCGGGGCGGTCCTCTCGACGTCCACCACGCTGTCGACCATCTGCTTCGCGCCGCCCGGGTCGCCGTCGGGCATCAGGTTGAGCTGGCCGCTCTTGCCGAGCTTGGTGGCGTCCATGTGCATCCACTTCTTCGGCATCCCCTGCATGCCGGTGACCTTCAGGTAGACGTCGTTGCCGAGCATCAGGATCCGGAAGGTGCCCTCCGCGCCCATCTTCAGCGTCATGTCGCCGGTCTTGGTGGCCGGGTCCATCACGCCGCCGCCGTTGATGACCGGCGACGTGAGCCGCATCTTGACGGTCTGCTGGTTCAGCTTCTGCGCGGCGGCGGCCAGCTCGGCGCGGGCGTCGGAGGGGGCGCTGCTGGCCGGTGCCGCGCCGGTGGTGCCACCGTCGCCGGCCGGAGCGGCCGTGTCCGTCCCCGTACCGCACCCGGTGAGACCGAGGGCGAGCGCGGCGACGAGCGCGACCCCCGTGGTCGCCAGCCGTCGAGTGTTCATCGTGGAAATCTCCTCACGCAGGGTGGGCCGGGGGCGACGCCGGTCGCGGGCCCGGCCGGGCCGCCGGTCAGCCTAACCCCGCCGGTCCACAGCCGCTCATCTATGCCGTGGCGGCCCCCGGGCCGCCGTGCCGCCGGGGTGGGCCACACCTCCCGCCGCTGGTCGGCGTCGTCGCGACCGGTCCCGGTAGGGTCTCCCCATGGCAGACGTGCTCACCGCCGAGGCGGTGCGAGACGAGCTGGGTGGGCTGGCGGGCTGGTCGGGAGACCCCGCCGGGATCACCCGCACCGTGGAGCTGGCCAGCTTCCCGGAGGCCATCGCGGTGGTCGACCGGGTCGCCGTGACGGCGGAGGAACTGGACCACCACCCCGACATCGACATCCGCTGGCGGGCCCTGACCTTCCGGTGCGTCACGCACTCGGCGGGCGGGGTCACGCGGCGTGACCTGGAACTGGCTCGGCGGATCGACGAGATCGTGGGGAGCGTCGGATGAGATTCGAGATCAGCAAGGTGCTGGACGCCATCGAGGGCCGGGTCAGCACCGACCCGTCGCTGGCCCGGGCCGTCGTCGACCTGGCCGAGGTGATCCGCTACCAGGACCTCGACGGCGGTCGGCCGGCGAGCCTGCTCCGCCTCGGCATGGTGATCGACGCCCTCGCCCGGGAGATGGAGGAGGACAGCGTCCCGGTCTACGCGGTGGTCCACCGGGCCCTGCTCTCCGACGCCGACCTCACCTCCAACGAGCGCATGGTGGTCCGCCGGTGGGCCGACGACGGGCTGGTCGAGGTGCTCGACAACCCGGGCGACCGGATGCTGGAGGTGGCGGACCTGCTCGGGCTGCCCGTGCTCACCCGGGTGCGGGCCGACGGCCTGCGCGGGCGCTACCCGTGGCTGGTCGAGCAGGCCGGCCGGGTGCTCGCCCCGGTGCCCGGCGCCGGCGGGCCGGCCTTCATCGCCCACGTCGGCGGCGGGCACACGCCCGTCGCCGGTGACCGGTCACCGGCCGGCGTGAAGCTGCTCGCCCGGCGCTGGCGCTGCGCGGAGCCCGGCTGCGCGCTCTTCGGCGGTGGTGGGGGCGGCGGGGCCTTCGCCGACCTGTCCCGGGTGGTGGAGCGCAGCCCGGCCGGCCAGCCGCCGCCCACGCTGCGCGGCGGCGTGCCGACCTGCCCCCGGCACGGCACCCGGCTCGGCGACGCCGGCCCGCGACCGCGGAGCGCCGTCCTGGCCGTGCGGGTGGGCGGGCTGATCCGCCGACGCTTCGTGCTCACCGAGGACGAGCCGGCGGTGGTCGGCCGCGCCCCCGACCAGGCCGGCGGGATCACGCTCGGGCAGTGGCTCAACGACGAGGCGCGCCGCTGGATCAGCCGCAGCCACGTCCGGTTCGAGCTGCGGGTCGGCGAGGTGATCGTGACCGACGTGAGCACCAACGGCTCGGGCATCCGCCCGGGCGGGTCGATGGCGGAGCCCGACCGGGTCCCGCTGGCGCCGCAGCAGTCCCGGGTGCTGGCCGAGGGCGACATGGTGGAGCTCTACCCCGGGGTGCAGATCGGCCGGCCCGACGAGCTTCCCACCGGCGCCCCCTACACGCCCACGTCGGTCATGGCCGAGGCACCCACGATGGCGATGCGCCTGCCCCGCTGAGCCGCCGGGAGACGACGGCGGGCGCCGGGACCGTGGTCCCGACGCCCGCCCGTGTCGTACGGGGCTCAGCCGGCCAGCACCGCGGCGAGCTGGGCGACCGCGTGGTCGATCTCCTCCTCGGTGATCACCAGCGGCGGGGCGAGCCGGATGGTGGCGCCGTGGGTGTCCTTGGCGAGCACCCCGCGCTCGGCGAGCCGCTCGCACGCCTCCCGGCCGCTCATCAGCGCCGGGTCGATGTCGAGGCCGGCCCACAGGCCCCGGCCCCGTACCGCGACGAGGCCCCTGCCGACCAGCGACCGGAGGCCGGCGTGCAGCCGGGCGCCCAGCTCGGTCGAGCGGCGCTGGAACTCGCCGGTGGCCAGCAGCCGGACGACCTCGGTCGCGACGGCGCAGGCCAGCGGGTTGCCGCCGAACGTGGAGCCGTGCTGGCCCGGCCTGAGCACGCCGAGCACGTCGGCGTTCGCGGCCACCGCGGAGACCGGAACGATGCCGCCGCCCAGCGCCTTGCCCAGTAGGTACATGTCGGGCGTGACGCCCTCGTGGTCGCAGGCGAAGGTGTCCCCGGTCCGGCCGAGCCCGGACTGGATCTCGTCGGCGATGAAGAGCACGTTCTGCTCGGTGCAGACCCGGCGTACGCCCGGCAGGTAGCCCTCCGGCGGCACGACGACGCCCTGCTCGCCCTGGATCGGCTCGATCAGCACCGCGACGGTGTTCTCGTCGATGGCGGCGGTCAGCGCCGCCAGGTCGCCGTAGGGGACGACCGTGAACCCCGGGGTGTACGGCCCGAAGTCGGCCCGCGCGTCCTCGTCGGTGGAGAAGCTGACGATGGTGGTCGTCCGGCCGTGGAAGTTCCCCTCGGCCACCACGATGTTGGCCTGCCCCGGCGTGACGCCCTTGACCTGGTAGCCCCACTTGCGGGCGACCTTGATGCCGGTCTCCACGGCTTCGGCGCCGGTGTTCATCGGCAGCACGAGGTCCTTGCGGCACAGCTCGGCCAGCTCGCGGCAGAAGTCGGCGAACTGGTCGTGGACGAACGCCCGGCTGGTGAGCGTCAGCCGGTCGAGCTGCGCGTGCGCGGCGGCGATCAGCGTCGGGTGGCGGTGGCCGAAGTTCAGCGCCGAGTAGCCGGCCAGGCAGTCGAGGTAGCGGCGGCCGTCCACGTCGGTCAGCCAGGAGCCCTCGGCGGAGGAGATGACCACCGGCAGCGGGTGGTAGTTGTGCGCGGTCCACCGCTCCGCGTCGCGGATCGCCTCCGGCGTCCGCAGCATGTCGTCGATCACTGGCTCGCCTTTCCCTGACGGAGTCGCAACGTGCAGCACTTCGGTCCGCCACCGGCCTTGCGCAGCTCGGAGAGGTCGACACCGATCGTCTCGTAGCCCCGGTCGCGCAGCTTCGCGGCCAGGCCGGTGGCCTGCTCCGGCAGCACCACGTGCCGGCCGTCGCTGACCGCGTTCAGCCCGAAGACCTCGGCGTCGGCGAGGGTGGCGTGCACCGCGTCGGGGAAGAGCCGGCGCAGCACCGCCCGGCTGCCCGGCGAGAACGCCTCCGGCAGGTACGCCACCGTCCGCTCGTCGAGCACGGTGAGCGCGGTGTCCAGGTGGTAGAAGCGCGGGTCGACCAGCTGCATGGTCACCACCGGGTAGCCGAAGACCTCCTGGAGTTGCGCGTGCGAGGCGTGCGCGGTGCGGAAGCCGGTGCCGGCCAGCAGGAAGTCGCCGGCCAGCAGGATGTCGCCCTCGCCCTCGTTGACGTGCTTCGGGTCGTGCATCTCGAAGCCGGCGGCCTCGAACCAGGCGCGGTAGGCGGGGGCCTCGTCGGCGCGCTGCGGGTCGCGGAACTGCACGGCCATCGCCTTGCCGTCGATCACCGTGCCGCCGTTGGCGGCAAACACCATGTCGGGCAGGCCGGGCACCGGAGCGATCTCCTCGACGGTGTGGCCCAGGTCCCGGTAGATCTGGCGCAGCTGCTCCCACTGCCGGACGGCGAGGTCGGCGTCGACCGGCGCGGTCGGGTCCATCCACGGGTTGATGGCGTAGTCGACGGCGAAGTACGTCGGCCGGCACATCAGGAAGCGCTGGCTGGTGGCGTCCATCGTCATTGTCCTGCTCCCAGGGGTCGGGCGCGCCCGGCCACCTTCGGCCCACGGGCTGGCGCCGTTGCTCAACGTTATGCGGCGCCGATGGTGGAATCCACCGCTGGAAGTTGCGCAGGCCGACGGAACGTTGCGTCTGGGAAGTGCTGGACGATGGTTCGTTGCGTATCGGGCCCTGTCGGTGTGCCCGGCCGGAAGGTGGGCCCGGAAAACACTTCGGGGGCGGCGAACCGCCGCCCCCGAAAAAGGGTTGCCCGGCTGGTGAACCACCAGGCTGGTCGGGCGTCGCCGGTGAACCACCGGCGCTGCCGGCGCATCGCCGGCGAGCCGAACAGTGCCCGCTAGAAGCGGTCGACAAACTGTGAGTCGAGCCACTCGCGGAACCGCTGCACCCAGTCCCCGTCGGTGGTCGGCCAGTCGAACTGGCCGGTCATCGCCAGCACGCCGAGCACCACCGCGCCGAGGCCCAGCGCGACGCCGAGCAGCGCGTCGGTCTTGCCGGCGATGTGCCGGCGGCGGGTGGCCATCAGGCCCAGCACCGCGAGGACCGCGCCGAGGGCGCCGAGCCCGATGCCGTACCCGGCGAGGGTGCCGGTGAGCACGAAGAGCGCCCCGGCGACGCCGACGATCAGACCCAGCGTGGCGAGGATGCTGGCCCGGGGCTTCGGGCCGGCCACCACCGGCCGCTCCGGCTCGCGGTCGGGGACGCCGTCGCCGTCGCGGTCGACGGGCCGCTCCACGGTGTCCCCGTCGAGCGCGCGGTCCCGGTCCGTCCGGGCGCCCAGCGCCGCGTTCCGGTCCAGATCGGTCGTCCGACCGTCGAGGGTCCGTTCGAGGGCCGGGTCGGGCTCGGTGCTCCGGGGTACGCGTCGGTGGTCGTCGTCGGTGGGCCGGGCCGTGGCTGCCCGGGCGACTGCCGCCCGCTCGGCCGCCCGCCGCTCGGCGGCGGCGTCCCGCCCGGCGCCGTCGGGCGCGGCGCTGCTGCGGTAGGTCGTCTGCTCGCCGTCCCGGTCGGTCACCACCGGACGGCTGGGCCCGCTGCCGCCGTCCACGCCGGCCCGCGGCGCGCCGTCCCGGCCGGCGCCGGCGGAAGCGTCACGGTCGTCGACGCGGCCGTCGAGGTTCTCGTCCCGTGTCGGCGCCTCTTCCGACCTGCGGGACAGCGAGGGAATCTTCACCACACACACCTCCTCGTGAATGCGTGGTGGCCGATGCAACGACTGCCGCCCACGCGGTACGCCTCTGCAATACCCAGGCGGTCGTTCCGCGACACCGGGCGCGCGCGGCGGCGGGCCGGGTCGGTCCGGAGGACGTTCCGGCCTACGCGTGCAGCCAGCGTGCCGGTCTACGCGTGCAGCCGGGCGCGGCGTCCTACCGCTGCCACGTGTCGAGGGCGCGGACGGCGGTGCGGGCGAAGTCGTCCATGAGGTCCGGGCTGCCGCTGGTGCCCTCCCAGCCCTGGTCGTGGAGTACCGTCGTGACGTCGTCGACACGGATCACGGCGATCTGGCTGACCGCGTCGCCGCCGGTGCGGTTGCCCTGCAGGTCCGTCTGCGGCCAGGTCTGGGTCACGAGCAGGGCCTCGTCGCCGACGCCGGGCAGCGGGCGGGTCCGGACCTCGACGGTGGCCCCCGACCGGCGGAAGGACCGGCACGAGTCGAGCGAGCCGCGCAGCCGCCGCAGGTAGTCCGAGGCGCCCTCGCCCTCGAAGGTGAAGATGGTCTGCGTGACCGTGCCGTACGGCACGTTCTCGGGCGGGTCCTCGATCTGCTTGTAGACGTTCATCATCGAGGCGCTCGCGGTCACCGCCCGACCGCCGGTGCCGAACTCCTCGCCGCACAGCTTGGGTAGGGCGTTCGCGACGGGCGTCGTCGTCCGGGGCGACTTCCGATGCTCCGGCGGCAGTTCGAGGAAGGCCGAGGTGGGAATGGTCACCGGAGCCTTCCCGCTGGGCGAGGGCGGCGGAGCCGTCGCGGTGGGCGTCGACACGGTCGCCGAAGGGGTGGGTGCCGTGGTCTGACCCTGATCGTCGGCCGGGGCGGTGCAGCCACCGCCGAGGCCGATGGCACCGAGCAACGACACACCGAGGGCGGTGGATCGCCGCAGTCTGGTGGCGGGGCGCCGGGGGGTGCGGTGATCCATCGTGGTGCCTCCCTGTGTCTGCCTGTCCCGACCTCTTCCCGGCAGCGGGTCGACCGAAACGAGGGGGTGCCGCCCGGCAGCCGGGCGGCACCCCACGCCGGGTCGAGCCGTGTCAGGCGGGCACCGTCCACTTCTGGTTCGCGCCGCCGGTGCACGTCCAGACCTGGGTCGGTGTCGCGTTGGCCGAGCTGTTGTCCACCACGTCCAGGCACTTGTTCGCGCTGGCGCTGACCAGGTCGCGGGCCGCCGTCGCGGTCCACCGCTGGTTCGCCGCGCCGGTGCAGGTCCACAGTTGGGTACGGGCACCGTCGGCGGTGGAGTTGTCCCGCACGTCCAGGCACTTGCCCAGGGCCCGTACGGTGCCGTCGCCGCCGAGCGTCCACTGCTGCGCGGTGCTGCCGTTGCAGTCGTACAACTGGACGGCGGTGCCGTCGGCGTTGTTCGCGCCGGCGACGTCGAGGCACTTGCCGGCCAGGCCGACGATCGGGCCGGTCCGCCCGCCGCCGCCGGACTGGCTGCCCGACCAGGTGAAGGTGGCCGTCGTCCGGGCCGGCAGCGAGTACGTGAAGGACTGCCCGCCCCACACCACCCTGACCGACTGGGCGCCGGTGCCGCCGTTGTGCGCGATGAGCGCCTTGGACCCGTCCGGGTTCGCGTACGCCACGTTCTGCACCGTGCCGTTGGCGGTCGAGTCGATCCGGTACGCGCCGGGCTTGACGAACTTCGTCAGGTGCCCGGTGGTGTAGTACTCGACGGTGTAGTCGACCTGGCCGGCCCGGGGGCCGCCCTCCTGCACGGTGACCAGGCCGGTGCAGACGTCGCAGCCGCCGTTGTGCGGGCCCATGTTCTGGTTGAGCGCGATGCTCCACTTGACCAGGCTGCTGCTGTAGTTGCGGGCGTAGGTGACGATGTCGGCCAGGTCCTCGTTGTGCTGGTTGCCGATCCAGGTGCCGCCCGAGTGCTCGGTGCTGAACTGGCGCACCGACGGGTACTGGTTGCGCACCTGGGTGCCCACGGACGGCTCACCGAAGTAGCCGTGCCAGGCGATCCCGCCGAACAGCGGATCGTTGCGGATGCCCGGGTCGGCCAGCAGCACCGCCCCGAAGTTGGGGTGGTCGCCGTAGTTCCAGTCGTGCACGAGGACCTTGGTGCTGAGGCCGGCGGCGCGCAGCGCGGGGTAGAGGTGGTTCTTGGTGAACTCGACCAGCCCCGACCCGTTCCAGCTCATGCCCGGGTAGTTCATCTCGGTCGGCGCGGCGGGCTTGCAGCAGTTCGGCTCGTTCTGCACCGACAGGTAGTTCACCGGGATCCCGGCGGCCTGGTAGGTCTGCACGTACCTCACCAGGTACTGGGCGTACATCGGGTAGTACTCCCACTTGAGCCAGCCCATCTGGTCCATCCGGCCGTTGTCCTTCATCCAGCCGGGGGCGCTCCACGGCACCCCCTTCACCCGCAGCGCCGGGTTGAGCGACCGGGCCTGGGCGGTGAGCAGCCGCACGTTGGTGTCGTAGCCGTTGGCGTAGAAGTCGTTGAGGTCGCAGCAGGTGTCGTCGAGGGAGACGTTGCCGGGGCGCGAGAGGTCCGAGGCGCCGATGGGGTTGCGTACGAAGGAGAGCCCGATGCCGTCGGTCGGGGAGAAGAGCTTGCGCATGACAGCGTCGCGGGTGGCCGCGCTGATCGGCCCGCCCCGGAACAGGTACGCCGTGGTGTCCGTGATGGACGCGCCACCGCCCTCGAACTGCTGGTAGCGGGTGTTCTCGTTGACGGTGACGGTGTGCGTCGCGCCGCCGCTGGAGGAGGCGAAGGCGATGGGGGCCTGCTGCTGGAGGCCCCGGCTCACCTGGCGGCCACCCGGGTCCGTGGTGGTGGTCAGCCAGACGTTCACCGGCTCGTTGGCGGCGGACGCCGGCGCCGGCAGCGTGACCGTGGCGGCGGCCACGGCGGTGACGAGCGCGAGCAGGCCAGCGGACGCGACTCGGCGCCAGGGCCGGCGGCGGGGACCCGGGGGCGCGGGTACGGGGGTGATGGGCATCGGCGTGTCATCCTCTCGCGCGGCGGATGTGACGACGGGCGTCCGGCACGAACCAGCCGAGAACGGGCGCGACTTTGTCACGGATTGCCCCGACCTGTCCCGACACCCGTGGAGACAGTCAATATTCCTTCGTAATAGAAGTCAATGAATTCCTCGGCGCTCCCGTCCGACCCGCCGGCCTGGCCGGGCGGGGGCGCGAGCACCCGCAGCCCGGCCCGCAGCACGCCTCGGTCGGCGGCCCGCGAGCCGCACGTATCCTTGGCACCCGTGCCAGAG
Source organism: Micromonospora reichwaldensis (assembly GCF_031845925.1). Classification (NCBI taxonomy): domain Bacteria; kingdom Bacillati; phylum Actinomycetota; class Actinomycetes; order Micromonosporales; family Micromonosporaceae; genus Micromonospora; species Micromonospora reichwaldensis. The sequence continues at coordinate 111,782 of NZ_JAVRFL010000022.1, forward strand.
GGACACACCATCCACCGCCTGGCGGCGCGGCACGCCGAGCTGTTCGGCGGGGACAAGCTGCACGCCGCCAGCCCGCAGGGCCGCTTCGCCGAGGGCGCGGCCCGCCTCTCCGGCACCGTCCTGGAGAGCACCGAGGCGTACGGCAAGCACCTGCTGCACCACCACGCCGAGGAGCTGACCCTGCACGTGCACCTCGGGCTCTACGGCAAGTTCGCCGACGGCGCCGGGGAGCCGCCGGATCCCGTCGGCCAGGTGCGGCTGCGGCTGACCAGCGACCGGCACTGGCTCGACCTGCGGGGCCCCACCGCCTGCGAGCTGCTCACCCCGCCCGAGGTGGCGGCGTTGCGGGCCCGGCTCGGCCCCGACCCGCTGCGTGCCGACGCCGACCCCGAGCGGGCGTACGCCCGGATCTCCCGCAGCCCGACGCCGCTGGCCGCGCTGCTGCTCGACCAGTCGGTGGTGGCCGGCACCGGGCTGATCTTCGTCACCGAGGCGCTGTTCCGGGCCGGGCTGCCGCCGACGCTGCCCGGCCGGCGGCTGACCCGCGCCGGCTGGGACGCGCTCTGGGCCGACCTGGTGGCGCTCATGCGGCTCGCCGTCGGCCGCGGCCGCATCGACACCGTCCGCGACGCCCACCTGCCCGAGGCGATGGGCCGCCCCGCCCGCGTCGACCGGCACGGCGGCGAGGTGTACGTCTACCGCCGCCCCGGCGACCCCTGCCACGTCTGCGCCACACCGGTCAGCCGGGGCGAACTGGCCGGCCGCAACCTCTACTGGTGCCCCACCTGCCAACCGTCCTGACCGCTCCGCCCGCTGTTGCACGCTTCGCGGCGCCCCTGTCGAGCTGCCCCGTCTGTGCGGGCGGCTCTGGCGGGTGGCGGCTGGTGGTGGTGGTGCTCCTGTCGAGCTGCCCCGTCCGTGCGGGCAGCTCGACAGGCGCGTATGGCCGTGGCCGCGCCATGGCCGGGGTCCGACCGAGGACGGCAGGGACCGGCATTCCCGGGCTCGTTAGGTTCAGGCCCCGTCGAGCAGCCAGCGGACCACCTCGACCTGGTGGGGGAAGACCTGCCCCTCGCCGATGCTCCAGGCCAGCGTCTGCCCGATCGTCCAGCCCCACACCCGCTCCCGGTCCAGCCCCAGCTCCGCGCTGAGTCGGTCGAGCCGGTGCCGGACGGCGTCCGGCGAGTGCCCCAGCTCCGCGCCCCGTACCAGCGGCACCACCCCGAACTCGCGCTCGCCGGTCAGCGGCTTCGGGTCGATGACCAGCCACGGCTCCCGGGTCGCCCGCAGCACGTTGCCGGCGTGCAGGTCCTGGTTGACGAGCACCTGCTCGCCCTGGCTGTCGGCCAGGTCGGCCAGCAGTCCGAGCGCCGTGTCGATCAGCCGCCGCTCGTAGGGCCGGCCGGCCCGCTCCCAGTTGGCCGGCAACCGTTCCGCCCAGCCGGCTGCCTCCTCGGCGAGCGGGGTGAACGGCGCGCCGGCCGGGCGCCAGACCCGGGGCAGCAACTCCACCGCCGCGTCCAGCGCCGCGTCGGCGGGCAACTCGTGCAGCGGCGTGCCGGGTACGCACCGCTCGACCAGCAACGCCCGCCGCTCCGGGTCGTGCGCGAGCAGCCGGATCGCCCCCACGCCGGCCAGGTGGTCGAGCGCCGTCGCCTCGTGGACGCTGTCGGGGTCCGGGTACTGGAGCTTCAGCACCGCCGGCGTGCCGTCGGGCAGCTCGGCCGGCAGGGCCAGCGACACGAAGGCGTACGGGTAGGGGCGTCCCACCCGCAGTTGCCAGCGTTCGACGCACGCGGCCAGCCGCTCCGGCAGCGCCGCCAGCCACTCCCGCCCGGCCGGCGTGCCCCGCACCCAGCCCAGCCCGTCGGGGACTTCCAGCTCCACAGCCATCCGGGCATCCTCGGCCATTCCGACCGGCCCCGTACAACCGATTTCGATCCGCCCCCCGCCGCCCGGTGCGCCGGGAACGCCGCTGACCGGTCCGGGGGCGGTCCCGCACCGCCCCCGGACCGGAGCTGTCAGCGCAGCCGGCGGATGTCGCCGTGGGCGCGGTAGAAGCCGCCCCGGCCGGACTCGCGGACCTGGGTGACCAGGTAGCGCGCGCCCGGCTCGCGGATGCCCTTCGGGAACTGCACGGACCAGTCCCGGTGGTAGCCGGGGGAGACCACGTGCACCCGCAGCCGGCCCCGGTCCTCGACGCACTGCACGACCACGCCGCCGTCGACGTCGCTGGTCACCTCGACCGTCGTCCAGGCCGCCGGCTCCGGCATCCGGGGCGGAGCCTTGACGTCGACCACCTCCGGCACGCTGCCGGCCTCCGCCGCCCGGATCGCCGGCTCGCTGGCGTCGATGCAGGCCAGGTGGCCACTGGTGGTGACGACGTAGAGCCGCTCCTCGTGGTACTGCATCGAGTAGGCCGAGCCGCAGCCGGTGCCGAGCTTCCACAGCCGGTTGCCGGCCGCGTCGAAGCAGTAGATCGAGGACTGACTGTCGCCGGCGAAGACGAACCGGCCGCCCTCGGCCGTGGCGCAGGAGAAGACCGGGGCGTCGCAGCGGTAGGTGCGCTCGGCACGGCCGTCCTTCGCCAGCCGCACCACCTCCCGGGTGCCGGTGCCCGCGAAGACCGCGTCGATCTCCTGCCAACCGAAGAGCACCGATCCGGTACGGGTGTGCCACCGCTCCTGGCCCGTCCGCCAGTCGTAGCTGGTCACCCCCTGGGAGTGGCCGTGGTAGAGCGCGTCGGCGTCGCAGCGCACCATCCACGCCGACCGGCCGCGACCCTGCCGGCGCCAGAGGAACTCGTCCTCGTGGTCGACGGCGACGATGCCGCCGCCCGCGTCGGAGACGCCCAGCACCCCGTCGTGGATGTCCAGCCAGTAGATGTCGATCTCCGGCGCGATCTCGTAGGCCACCCGGGGCACCTTGCCGGACAGGTCGTAGACGTTGCCGTCGTCGCAGCCCGCGTAGATCCAGGCGTCGTCGGCGACGATGCACTTCACCCCGTCGGGGAGGCGGACCTGGTCGAGCACCCGGGCGTCGTGGCCGAGCGTGGTGATGACCCCGCGCTCGTTGCCGACCATGCAGCTCTGCCCGTCGACGAAGATGCCGAAGGCGGGGGCGCCGGAGTCGTAACGCCACAGCACCGGGGCGGTGCGGGCGGTGGAGCGGGTGCTGACGATCTGCCGCCGGGAGACGGCGCGCTTCTGCCGCACGCCGCGCACGGCCGGGGCGTACCCCTTGCGGACCTTCTCGCCGATCTTCTTCGCCGCCGCCGCGCGGGCCTTGGTGTTGTCGGCGTAGGCCGTGGTCTTGACCTGGCCCTGGTCGCCGATCCGGCCGTAGCGGACGGTCAGCGCGGCGTCGTCGACGACGACCTCGTAGAACTTGTGCGCACCGTCCGCTTCGGACAGTTCGAGGTAGGTCGTCTCCTGCGACATGGGGGGTGCCTCCGAGGGGGTCAGCGACCGGCCCGACGTGACCGGTGGGGCGCGAGCGGGCACACGCTAACCGCCACCCCCGACATGCACGTGAGGAAGGGCCCCTTCCTATCGCGTACGCGATAGGAAGGGGCCCTTCCCCACACCTGACGCTCAGCGGCCGACGGCGGCCAGGGCGTCGACTGCCTTGCGGGCGGCGATCAGCACCGGGTCCCAGACCGGGGCGTACGGCGGGGCGTAGCCCAGGTCGAGCGCGGTCATGTCGTCCACCGTCATGCCGTTCCACAGCGCCACCGCGAGGGTGTCGATCCGCTTGGCCGCCTCGGACCAGCCCACGATCTGCGCCCCGAGCAGCCGCCCGCTGGGCTTCTCCGCGATCAGCTTCACCGTCATCGGCCGGGCGCCCGGGTAGTAGCCGGCGCGGTTGGTCGACTCGGCGATCACCGAGACGAACTCGAACCCCGCCGCCGCGGCGTCCTTCTCGCGCAACCCGGTGCGCCCGACCTCCAGGTCGCAGACCTTGGTGACGGCGGTGCCGATCACCCCGGCGAAGGTGGCGTAGCCGCCGCCGATGTTGATGCCGGCGACCCGGCCCTGCTTGTTGGCGTGGGTGCCCAGCGGCACGTGCACGGGCAGCCCGGTGACCCGGTGCACGGTCTCCACGCAGTCGCCGGCGGCCCACACGTCCGGCACTCCCTGCACCCGCATCCTGCGGTCCACCCGGATGCCGCCGGTGGTGCCCAGCGGCAGCCCGGCCGCCTCCGCGAGCGCGGTGTTGGGGCGTACGCCCAGACCGAGGACGACCACGTCGGCGGGGATGGGCCCCTCGGCGGTGACCACGGCGGACACCCGGCCGTCGGTCTCCTCCAGGCCGGTCACCCCGAGGCCGGTGCGGATGGTGACGCCGATGCCCCGCATCGCGTCCGTGACCAGCTCGGCCATGTCCGGGTCCACGGTGGCCATGGGCTGCTCGGCCTGCTCGACCAGGGTGACGGCGAGCCCGCGCTGGATCAGCGCCTCGGCCATCTCCACGCCGATGTAGCCGCCGCCGATCACCACCGCCCGGCGCGGCCGGGGCTCGGCGTCCAGCCAGTCGCGCAGCGCGGCGCCGTCGTCGAGGGTCTGCATCCCGAAGACCCCGCCGGCGGCGGTGTCCGCCCAGCCGGGCTTCTTGGGCACCGCCCCGGTGGCGTACATCAGGGTGTCGAAGCGCTCCCGGACCTCGCCGCCGCCGTCGAGGTCCCGCGCGGTGACCTCGCGCCGGTCGAGGTCGATGGCGGTCACCTCGTGCCGCAGCCGGACGTCGATGTCGAACTTCTCCCGGAACGTCTCCGGGTCGCGGGCGATCAACTGGTCCCGCTCGGGCACCAGCCCGCTGATCCAGTACGGGATGCCGCACGCCGAGTACGACGTGAAGTGCCCCCGCTCGAAGGCGACGATCTCCAGGTCGCCGCGGTCCCGCCGGCGTCGCGCCTGGGACGCCGCCGCCATTCCCGCGGCGTCCCCACCGATGACGATCAGCCGTTGCGCCACGGTCACCATCCTGTCACGACCGGCTCGCGCCACGGGTCTGCCGCGCGACGTCCTCCACCACGTCCACGAGCCTGTCGGTACGCGCGAAGACGGCGCGCTGCCGGGCCGCCCCGGTGCCGTGCCGGCGCAGCCCCGCGACGAGCCCGGTCACCTCGTCGAGGTCGCCGTGCCGTTCCAGCGCCGGGCGCAGCCGCTCGATCAGCTGGTCGAACAGCTCCCAGGCCGGCCGCAGCTCGCCGTCGGTCAGGTCGACGCCGTCCCCCTCCAACCCGTCGTGGGCCGCCCGCCAGTGCGCGGCGACCAGCAGGTGGTGGTCGGTACGCAGGGCCGGCCGCCCGGCGGCGATGTCGTCCATCGCGGTCGCCACCATGGCCCGGACCAGCGCGGCGACGAGCACCGCGTCGTCCACCGACGGGCAGACGTCGCCGATGCGGATCTCCACCGTCGGGTACTTGGCCGACAGGCGGGCGTACCAGTAGAGCATCCCCTCGTCGAGCATCACGCCGCTGGCGATCAACTGCCGGATCAGCCGTTCGTAGTGCTCGTGGGACTCCAGGTACGGGGTGGGCGCCACCGACGGCCAGCGCTCCCACTCCACCGAGCGCCAGCTCGCGTACCCGGTGTCCTCGCCCCTGGCGAAGGGGGAGTTGGTGGTGGCCGCGTGCAGCACCGGCAGCCAGGGCCGGACGTGGTTGAGCACCTGCACGCCGGTCTCCGGGTCGGGCACCCCGACGTGCACGTGCATGCCGTTGTTGCCGGGGCCGGGGACCAGCAGGCGGAACCGCTCGATCATCCGGTCGAAGCGGGGCTTGTCGACCACCGGGGGCACCGGACCGTCGACCGGCCCGGTGCCGATGGCGAGCAGCCGTACGCCGGCCCGCTCGGCCGCGTCGGCGAGCGCGGCCCGCAGCACGCCGAGGGAGTGCCGGATCGAGGAGAGTTCCAGGCCGGGCGGGCTGCCGATCTCGATCTGGCTGGTCTGGAACTCCCGCTCCACCTGACCGCGCAGCTCGGGCGGCACCTGCTCCATGACGAGGTCGACAGCGGGCACCGCGGCCCCGGTGTGCGGGTCGACGAGCAGGAACTCCTCCTCGACACCCACCGTGAGCAGGTCGGTCCCCTCGGCCGTCCCGCTCGGAGCCTCCGCCACCTGGCCGGTCATCGTCACCACCGTCCGTTCGCGCCCGGCAGCGGTCCGTCCGCGCCGGGTCGGTCAGTGGTTACCCACCGTGCGGAGGCGGAGAAACGCGCCCCGGCGTGTCGCCCGCCGCGCACCCGCAAGGGCGATCACACCGCAGGTCATCGTGGCCCGCGGTCCTCGCCGTCGCGCACCAGGGCGCGGACGCGGCGCAGCGTGGCGTCCGGGGCCAGGATGGCCTCCCGCCACCGGTCCAGGGTCCGGCGCAGGTCCCAGACCGTCGCCCGCAGCTGCCGTTCCTGCTCGCGGGCCGAGTCGAGCTGCGCCCGGGCGAGCAGCGCGGCCTCCTCCAGCTCGGCGACCCGGGTGCGCAGCGGCTGCACCAGCGTGAGGGCGGCGTCGGTGAGGGTGTCGGCGGCGTCCGCCTTGAACTTGCCCCGCTGCACGATGACGGTGGCGATGACGGCGAGACCGCCGGTCCCCCCGAGCACGCCGAGGATGGAGAGCAGGACCTGCACCCAGTGCGGGGCGGACGTCGCCGAGGTGTTCACGTCCCACCCCTGGCGGAGAAGGTGCCACCGACGGCCACCCCGGCGAACTGGGTGGCCTGGCCGGCCCGGGTCAGCCGGCGCAGGTCGAGCGCGATCTGGACGGCACGCCACCCGGAGCCGGCAGCCACCGCGACGACGAACGACATCGCCGCGACCCCCTGCGCGCCGGCGACCACCGCCAGGGCGACGGCGTACATGCCGGTGATCGTGCCCAGCACGAGCACCGACGCGAGTTCGATCCCGAGGCCGGTGGAGAGCCGGCCCGGCCAGAGCACGCCGAGCAGCCCGGCGACGCCGGCCACGATGAGGCCCGACTCCCACCCCGCCTGGATGGGCCCCGGCATGGCCATCTCCACCGACTGCGGCCGGACGTCGAGGACGATCAGGAGGACCCCGCACACCGGGGCGGTCGCCATGATGGCGATCTCGAAGGGCTGGTGCCTGGAGCGGATTCGGTTGTGGGGCACGGCGGCTCCTTACGATGGCCCGCCACCTCGTCGATGCGGCCCCATCGGCCGGGGCGGGCGCCCGGTGCCGACGGTGTGCCGGGAGGGCCCGCTCCCACCGCCCGGGCCGGCGCGGGCATCCCGACGACGCGGAAGCACACCGGCGACCGAGAAGGACGACACACCGGCGTCGGCTGTCGACGCACCCAAGTCGTACCACTTCCGCCGCGCCTCCGTCCACCCCGGACCTGTCGTATAAGCGCAGGTCAGAGCGGGTGCGGGGGCCTGTTGCGCGAACTGGGCCGGGTGGCGTGACAGCGGGTCCTAGGCTGGTCGGCGTGCCGGGGCTGCTGGGGATCGTGCTGGGGACGTGGGCGTACGCCCTCGCCCACCTGACCCTGCTCGCCGACCGCCCGGCCGGGTTGCTCGCCGGGGCCGCGCTCGCCGCGGTGGCGCTGCTCGCCGTCGCGCTCGCGGCGCACGCAGCCGGCGTCGTCGACACGCCCCGGGCCGGCCGCGCCGCCGCCCTGCGCGCCCGGGCGCGACGCCGCCGGGTGCCGCGGCAGGTCGACCCCGACGCCGCCGGGCGTCCCCGTCCCCGCGCGCCCGGGCCGTTCCCCTCGGCCGCGTAGCACCGCCGCGCGGCCGATTCCGCCGCCATCCGCCCGTCCGGCGACCCGCCTTCCCGCCGGACCGGCACCCGGAATCGGACCGAGGGGTCACCCATGCTCGCCTTCGCACCTCTGCACGACGCCGTCGGCGCCGCCGGCCGCGCGCTCACCTGGTTCACCACCCTGCTGGAACCGCTGGCCGGCGACGCGGCCACGGCCGCCGCCATCGTCGCCCTCACCGTCGTCGTCCGGTTGCTGATCTCGCCGCTCACCCTCATGCAGGTCCGCGGGGAGCGGCGCCGCGCGGCGCTCGCCCCCGAGGTCCGCGAGCTTCAGCGGCGGTACGCGGACGACCCCGCCCGGTTGCAGGGCGAACTGTTCGCGCTCTACCGGGCCAACGGCGCCAGCCCCGTGTCCGGCTGCCTGCCGCTGCTGCTCCAGGCCCCGTTCCTGCTGGTGATGTACCGGCTCTTCACCACCGCCGAGGGCGGCACCGGGCTGCTGGCCGAGCGCCTGGCCGGTGTGCCGCTGGGGCACCACCTCGGCGACGGGTCGGTCGGCGGCGCGTTGCCGCTGTTCGGCGCCCTGCTGGCGGCCCTGCTCGTGCTCGCCTGGTGGACGTCGCGGCGGATGCGGCGCGCGGCGGCGGCGACGGGGACGGTGGCCGGTACGCCGACCGAGGGGCCCGGCGCGGCGGTGCTCGGCCGGCTGCTGCCGCTGCTGCCGTACACGACGGTGCTGGTGGCGCTGGTGCTGCCGCTGGCCGCGGTGATCTACCTGGTCACCACCACCGCCTGGTCGGCGGGGGAGCAGGCGGTGCTGCGCCGCCCGCGGCCCGAGCCGGCCCGCATCGATGGGCGTTGACATCTGCGGAGTCGGCACGTACAACTCCTGAGAGAGCGCTCTCTCGCCCGTTCCGCAGAGAGGAACGTCAATGACACCTGCCCCGGCGGCGCCCGCCGCCCTGCCCCCGCGACGCAGACTGACCCTGGCGTTGACCCTCCTCACCGCCGCCGCGACCGCACTGGTCGGCACGACCGTGACGGCGAACGCCGCCGTCCCGGCGCCCGCTCCCGGCTGGAGCCTGGTGTGGAGCGACGACTTCACCGGTGCGGCCGGCACACTGCCGTCCGCCGGCAACTGGATCATCGACACCGGCACCAGCTATCCCGGCGGCCCGCCGAACTGGGGCACCGGGGAGATCCAGACGTACACCAACAGCACCGCCAACGTCAGTCACGACGGCGGCGGCAACCTGCGGATCACCCCGCTGCGCGACGCCTCGGGCCGCTGGACCTCGGCCCGGATCGAGACCGTGCGCAGCAACTTCAAGCCTCCGTCCGGCGGCGTGCTCGCCATCGAGGGTCGCATCCAGATGCCCAACGTCACCGGGGCCCAGGCGTCCGGCTACTGGCCGGCGTTCTGGGCGCTCGGCTCGCCGTACCGGGGCAACTACCAGAACTGGCCGGGCATCGGCGAGTTCGACGTGATGGAGAACGTCAACGGCCTCAACTCGGTCTGGGGCGTACTGCACTGCGGCGTGGCCCCCGGCGGGCCGTGCGACGAGTTCAACGGCATCGGCGCGTCCCGGGCCTGCCCCGGCAGCACCTGCCAGTCGGCCTTCCACACCTACCGGTTCGAGTGGGACGCCTCGGCCAGCCCGCAGCAGCTGCGCTGGTACGTCGACGGCCAGCTCTACCACTCGGTCAGCCAGTCCCGGGTCGGCGAGCCGTACTGGTCGCAGATGACCAACCACGCCGGCTACTTCCTGCTGCTCAACGTGGCGATGGGCGGGGCCTTCCCGAACGGGGTGGCCGGTGGCGCCACGCCCACCGCCGCCACCGTCCCCGGCCGTCCGATGCTTGTCGACTACGTGGCGGTGTACAGCCGGGGTGGCGGCACCACGCCTCCGCCCACGACCCCGCCGCCGACGACGCCGCCGCCCGGTGGGGTACGCGACGCGTACGCGACGATCCAGGCGGAGTCGTTCAACGCGCAGAACGGGGTGCTCGTCGAGGCGTGCGCCGAGGGTGGGCAGAACATCGGCGCGCTGCGCAGCGGCGACTGGGTGCGGTTCGACAACGTCGAGTTCGGGGCGACCCCGCCACGCGACTTCGTCGCCCGCGTCGCCTCCGGCGCGGCGAGCGGGGTCAGCGGGCTGGTGGAGGTGCGGCTGGACAGCCCGACCAGCCCGCCGATCGGCAGCTTCGCGATCGGGAACACCGGCGGCTGGCAGAGCTGGCGCTCGGTTCCCGGCAACGTCGCCGGCCCGACCGGCCGCCGGACGGTCTACCTGACCTTCAGCAGCGGGCAGCCCGCCGACTTCGTCAACGTCAACTGGTTCACCTTCCGCCGCTGAGCCCGCTCGGCCCGCTGGGACCGGCTGAGCCCGCTCGGCCCGCTGGGACCGGCTGAGCCCGCTCGGCCCGCTGGGACCGGCTGAGCCCGCTCGGCCCGCTGGGACCGGCTGAGCCCGCTCGGCCCGCTGGGCTTGCTGGAGTCCGCTGATCCTGCTGCGTTCCGAGCCGGCTCTGCCCGCTGAGCCCCGTGGAGCCCCCGGCCGTCGCCGGGGGCTCCCGTCGGCCCTGCTCTGGACAGAAACAGTTAACACTCCTAATAATGGGCGTCAATGTCGATGCCGATGGATGGCGTCCGGGTGTGGAGGGTGTCGTGAAAAGACCTAGATCTCTGGTGTTCTCGCTGGTCACAGCGGTAGTAGCGGCGCTTGGCGTGGTGTGGGTGGCGATGCCCGCGTTCGCCGCTGGGGTGACCGCCAGCTTCGTCAAGACGTCCGACTGGGGATCGGGCTGGGAGGGGAAGTACACGATCACGAACGGCGGCGGGTCCACGGTCGACGGCTGGACCGTCGCCTTCGACCTGCCGGCCGGCACCACTCTCGGCAGCTACTGGGACGCGCTGCTGACCTCGTCCGGCCAGCGGCACACCTTCACCAACCGGTCCTGGAACGGTCGCCTCGCCCCGGGCGCCTCGGTCTCGTTCGGCTTCCTCGGCGCCGGGCCGGGCTCGCCCACCAACTGCCAGCTCAACGGCACGGCGTGCGGCGGCGGCACCAGTCCCACCACCGCGCCGCCCACCACCGCACCCCCGACGACCGCGCCGCCGACCACCCCGCCCCCGACCACGCCGCCCCCGACGAGCCCGCCGCCGAACACCGGCCTGCCGAAGCACATCCTCACCGGGTACTGGCACAACTTCGACAACCCGGCCGTCGAGTTGCGGCTGCGTGACGTGCCGGCCGAGTACGACGTCGTCGCGGTCGCCTTCGCCGACGCCACCGCCACCCCCGGCGCGGTCGCCTTCGCCATCGACCCCGGCCTGTCCACCGCACTCGACGGCTACACCGACGCCGACTTCTCCGCCGACGTGCGGACCCTCCAGTCCCGGGGCAAGAAGGTGATCATCTCCGTCGGCGGCGAGACCGGCCGGGTGGCGGTCAACGACGCCGCCTCCGCCGCCGCGTTCAGCGACAGCGTCCACGCGCTGATCCAGCGGTACGGCTTCGACGGCGTCGACATCGACCTGGAGAACGGGCTCAACCCGACCTACATGGCCCAGGCGCTGCGCTCGCTGCGGGCCAAGGTGGGCGCCGGACTGATCATCGCGATGGCCCCGCAGACCATCGACATGCAGTCCCCGGCCAGCAGCTACTTCAAGCTGGCGCTCGACATCAAGGACATCCTCACCGTCGTGAACACCCAGTTCTACAACTCGGGGGCGATGCTGGGCTGCGACCGCAACGCCGCGTACGCCCAGGGGACGGTGAACTTCATCGTCGCGCTGACCTGCATCCAACTGGAGGCCGGGCTCCGCCCGGACCAGGTCGGCCTCGGCCTGCCGGCCGGTCCCGGCGCGGCTGGCGGCGGCATCGTCGCGCCCAGCGTGGTCAACGCGGCGCTGGACTGCCTGGCCCGGGGCACCAACTGCGGCAGCTTCCGCCCGCCGCGCACCTACCCGGGCATCCGCGGCGCGATGACCTGGTCGGTCAACTGGGACGTGAGCAACGGCAACACCTTCGCCCGCACGGTGGCCCCCCACCTGGACACCCTCCCCTGACCCTCCC
>NZ_JAVRFL010000023.1:0-119725 GCF_031845925.1 Micromonospora reichwaldensis
GGGTGCGGAGGCGCGGGGCGCGGATGTGGGGAGCGGGGCCGGGGGCGCGGGGTGCGGATGCGGGGCGGGGGTGCGGGGGTGCGGGGGTGCAGGGCGGATGTCGGGCTTTGGCGGCGGGGGAGACGGGGGCGGGGAAGGATGAGGGTGTGCGCGCTGTGACTGTCAACCCGGGTGTCGCCGACTCGCTGCGGCTGGTCGACGATCATCCGGAGCCGCCGCCCGAGGAGGGCGCGATCCTGGTCGAGGCACTGGCGGTGGGGATCTGCGGCACCGACCACGAGATCATCGCTGGCGAGTACGGCGAGGCGCCGCCCGGCGCGGACCGGCTGGTCCTGGGACACGAGTCGCTGGGCCGGGTGCTGGAGGACCCGTCGGGCACGCTGCAACCCGGCGACCTGGTGGCGGGCGTCGTCCGGCACCCCGACCCGGTGCCCTGCCCGAACTGCGCGGTCGGCGAGTGGGACATGTGCCGCAACGGTCGGTTCACCGAGCACGGCATCAAGGCCCTGCCCGGCTTCGCCCGGGACCGCTGGCGGCTGCAACCCCGGTTCGCCGTGGGACTGGACCGGGCCCTCGCCTCGGTCGGCATGCTGCTGGAGCCGACCAGCGTGGTGGCGAAGGCGTGGGAGCACATCGAGCGCATCGGTGCCCGTGCCGAGTGGCAGCCGCAGACCGTACTGGTCACCGGGGCGGGGCCGATCGGCCTGCTGGCCGCGCTGCTGGCCACGCAGCGCGGGCTCGCCGTGCACGTGCTGGACCGCAACACCACCGGGCCGAAGCCGGGTCTGGTCCGGGCGCTCGGGGCGACCTACCACACCGTGCCCGTCAGCGAGCTGGACTTCGAGCCGGACGTGGTGCTGGAGTGCACCGGGGCGCCGGTCGTCGTCCTCGACGTGATGTACAAGGCCGCGCCGACCGGCATCGTCTGCCTGACCGGCGTCTCCAGCGGCGGGCGGACCATCGACCTCGACGCCGGGGCGCTCAACCGCGCGCTCGTGCTGGAGAACAACGTGGTGTTCGGCTCGGTGAACGCCAACCGCCGGCACTGGGACCTCGCCGCCGCGGCGCTGGCCCGCGCCGACCGGTCGTGGCTCGACGCGCTGATCACCCGCCGGGTGCCGGTGGAGGCGTACGCCGAGGCGTACACCTCCGAACCGGACGACATCAAGGTGGTGCTGGAGTTCGGTTCCTGACTCCGCTCAGAGGCCGGGCAGCCGGCCGTTGCGGAACAGGTCGACGAAGAGCTGGTGGTCCTGCCGGGCGCGGACGCCGTACGCGTGGGCGAAGTCGACCAGGTGCGTCACGAAGCCCGCCTCGTCGGCGTCCACCGCCGCCACGATCGCCTCCTCCGTGGAGTAGTCGACCAGGTCGTGGCTGGACTCGTCGTCGGCCACCGAGTGCATCCGGGCGACCGCCCGGCCCAGGTCGGTCAGCACGCCGGCCAGTTCCTCCGGCTCGTTCACGTCCGCCCAGTCGAGGTCGGCCGCGTACGGGGAGACCTCGGCGACGAGCTGCCCGGCCCCGTCCAGCTCGGTGAAGCCCAGCCACGGGTCGGCGTGCGCCTGGAGTGCCCGCTGCGACTCGGCGGTGCGGTGCCCCTGGTGCTGGAAGTAGCCCGCGACCGCCTCGTCGGCGATGTGCCGGGCCACCGCCGGCACCTGGGCCTGCTTCATGTAGATGACGACGTCGTTCTCCAGCGCCTGGGTGTGCCCCTCCAGCAGCAGGTTGTACGACGGCAGCCCGGCCGAGCCGATGCCCACCCCCTTGCGCAGCACCACGTCCTTGATCTGGGTGGCCACGGGACGGAGCTGGGCGGAGGAGGCGGGCAGCGTGCCGAGGTAGTCCTCGAACGCGGCGCAGACCCGCTCCCGGGTCTCGGCGTCGATCTCGAAGACGCCGTCGCCCAGCGAGAACCGGCGTTCGTAGTTGTCGATGGTGGTCTGCGTGGCGAGCAGGTCGACCCGGGTGTTGAGCCGTGCCTGCTGGAGCACCCGGCGGAGCACCCCGTCGGCGTTGTCCAGGGTGATCGAGCCGATCGCGTCGTCGCCCCCCTCGGCGATGGCCCGCAGCTCGGTCAGGTACGACTGCGCGAAGCCGGTGACCAGGTCGCTGATCGCCCGGTCGGAGAGCGCCTTGGCGTAGCCGATCAGCGCCACGCTGGCCGCCAGCCGCTTCAGGTCCCAGCTGAACGGCCCCACGTACGCCTCGTCGAAGTCGTTGACGTTGAACACGAGCTGCCCGGACGCGTTCATGTACGTGCCGAAGTTCTCCGCGTGCAGGTCGCCGTGGATCCACACCCGGCTGGTCCGGCCGTCGAGGAACCGGTCGTCGGCGAAGTCGCCGACCTGGTCGGCGTAGAAGAGCGAGGCGCTGCCCCGGTAGAAGGCGAACGGGGACGCGGCCATCTTGCGGAACTTGCGGCGGAAGGCGGCCGGGTCGAGAGCCATCGACGCGCCGAACTCCTCGGTGAGCACGTCGGCGATGTGGGCGGAACGCTGGTCGGCGGAGTGGTTCATGGTGCGCAGGCTAGCCCCCGCCGGCCAACCGGGGCCCTCGGCCGACCGGACGGTACGGCTCAGGGGGCGGGCGGGCGGACCGGCGGGGCGGTCAGCGACTCCGCCGAGCGTGGGCGCACACCGGTCGAGCCGGCGTCGGCCGGCGGGGCGTCGACCGGCGGGGCGAGCGCGTCCGGTCGGGGCACGCCGCCGATCCCGGACTGCTCGGCGGCGATCTTCTCCTGGAGACGCAGGATGCCGTGCAGCAGCGCCTCGGGCCGGGGCGGGCAGCCGGGCACGTAGACGTCGACCGGGATGAGCTGGTCGACGCCCTTGGTCACCGAGTACGAGTCCCAGTAGGGGCCGCCGCAGTTGGAGCACGCGCCGAACGAGATGACGTACTTCGGCTCGGGCATCTGGTCGTAGAGCCGCTTGATCGCGGGGGCCATCTTGTCGGTGACCGTCCCGGAGACGACCATGAGGTCGGCCTGCCGGGGCCCGTGCGCGAACGGGATCACGCCAAGCCGCATGAAGTCGTGCCGGCCCATGCTGGTGGCGATGAACTCGATCGCGCAGCAGGCCAGGCCGAAGTTGAAGACCCAGAGCGAGTAGCGGCGGCCCCAGTTCAGCACGAAGCGGATCGGCTCACCGAGCACTCCCGGCACCTGCACGACCGCCCCCTTCCCGAGCACCGCCACAAGTCAACCACAGCCCACGGCGGCGCCGGTCGACCCGTCGGCGGCGGCCGCCCGACGCGGTGGCGGCGGCCGCCCGCTCACCAGGTGGGGCGTTGCAGCAGGCCGACGAACTCCACCAGCAGCCGTTCCCGCAGCGCCGCCGGCGCGGCGTCGAGCAGGGTGTTGACCACCGCCATCCGCTCGGGAGCCGCACCGGCGGCGTCGGCGGGGGTGGTCAGGCCCAGGCCGGCGGCCAGGCCCGCGACCAGGTCGGGGGTGAGCGCGTCGGGGGTGAGCGTGGTCGCGAGGGCGAGCAGCTCGGCGGGGAGCGTCACCGGTCCGGCGGCCCGGGCGGCGGCCACGGCGTCGGCCAGGTCCGGGCCGAACTCCGCCACCCGGGGCGCCACCGCGGCGGTCACCGTCAGGTGCACGCTCGGCGGCAGGTCGGCGTACGACAGCTGGGGCTGGGTGTGCCAGCCGCGGGCGGCCAGCTCGTCGACCAGGACGAAGAGGTCGAGGCCCGCATCGGTGGCCGTGAAGCAGACGACTGTCGACTCCGGCTCGGCCATCAGCCGCAGCCCGTCGACCGCGCGGACGGCGTCAGCGAGGCCGGCGACGGCGTCCCGGGTGGCCGCCGCGAGCCGCAGGTACCCGTCGTCGCCGAGGTGGCGCAGGGTGGCGTAGGCGGCGGCGATCGGTCCGCCGGAGCGGGTGGAGGCGATGACCGGGTTGACCATCGTGTAGCCGGGCCAGTCCGCGTACGCGAAGTACTGCGGGGCGCGCAGCGCCGGGTCGCGGTGCAGCAGCACCGACACGCCCTTCGGGGCGTACGCGTACTTGTGCAGGTCCACCGAGATCGAGGTGACCCCCGCGAGCGCGAAGTCGAACGGCGGCACGTCCGCCCCGAGGCGGCGCAGGTACGGCAGGGTCCAGCCCCCGAAGCACGCGTCCACGTGGCAGCGCACCCCGGCCTCGGCGGCAGCTTCGGCGATCGCGGCGACCGGGTCGACGACGCCGTGCGCGTACGAGGGGGCGGAGCAGGCCACCAGCACGGTCTCCGGGCCGATGGCGGCGGCCACGTCGGCGGCGGCCGGCCGCAGCGTCGACGCCGACACGGGCACCGTGTCCACGGCGACCCGCAGGTAGTGCGCCGCCTTGGCGAACGCGGCGTGCGCGCTGGCCGGCACCACGATCCGGGGCGCCGCGATCTCCGGGTGGGCGTCCCGGGCGGCCTTGACGGCGAGGATCAGCGACTCGGTGCCGCCGCTGGTGACGCTGCCGACCACGTCCGGCGCGGCGCTGCCGGGGCCGCCGCCGAGCAGCCGGGCGGCAGCGCCGACCAGCGCGTTCTCCATCGCCAGCAACGACGGGAAGGCGGTCGGGTCGAGCCCGTTGACGTGGGCGCTGCCGGCGTACGCGGCGGCGGCCAGCTCGTCCAGCCCCGGCACCGCCGGGTCGTAGACGTACGCGAACAGCCGCCCCCCGTGCGTGGGCCGGTCGGCCGCCCGCAGCGCCGACACTTCCGCCAGCACCCGCTCGGCGGGCAGCCCGTTCCCGGGCAGCGCCCGCCGCTCGGTTCCCTCGTCGATCATGGAGTCGTGGTGCCCTTTCCGTGGGGGTCAGCGGCTTTCCTCCCCCACCACAACCGCATGATCGGCGGGGTGGGTGCGGGGGTGCGGGGGTGCGGGGCGGGGTTGGTCTCGGCGGCGGTCAGGCGGGCCGGGGTCAGGTCGTAGGGGCGGAGGGCCAGGACGGCCAGGCCGACCAGGAGGGCGGGGAGGACCGTGAAGCCGAGCAGGATGCCGAGGCGGGCGGTGCCGGACTGGGTGGCCGCCGTGCCGGTGTCGGACGACACGTAGCCGCTGAGTTGGAGCACCAGGCCGAAGATGCCCGGCCCGAGGGCCAGCCCGAAGGTCTCCCCGGCCGTCCAGAGCCCGGTGAAGACGCCGGCCTGCCGCCGGCCGGTGCGCGCCGTGTCGTACGCGATGCAGTCCGGGAGCATGGCGAGGGCGAACACCTGCTGCCCGGCGTAGCCGACACCGATCAGCGCGACCAGCAGGTAGACCGCGAGCGGGGGCAGCACGGGGGCGGCGACCAGGGCCAGCGCGCCCACCGCGAAGATCAGCGAGGCGGCGACCAGCGCGGCGAGCTTGCCGACCCGCGCCCCGACCCGGGTCCAGAGCGGCATCACCAGCAGCGCCGGCCCGACGAAGCAGGCGAACAGGACGGTCGGCCCGCCCTTGGGATCGCGCAGGATCTGGTCGGCGAAGTAGTTGACCCCGGCGAGGACGGTGGCCACCCCGGCGGACTGCACCACGAAGCAGACCAGCAGCGCCCGGAACGGTCGGTTGCGGGCGGCGACGGCGAGCTGGGCGCGCAGCGTCGGCTCGCTCTCCCCCACCGTGCCGGAGGGCGCGGACCGGGTGCCGAAAAAGGCGCCGACCGCGCCGAGCACGATCAGCCCGGCGACGAAGAGCCCCATCCAGCGGTGCCCCGGGACGCCTCCGCCGCCCGCGTCGCGCACCAGCGGGGCCACCGCGCCGGAGACCAGGATGGCCAGTGCCAGCACCGCGATCCGCCAGCTCATCAGCCGGGTACGTTCGGCGTAGTCGCCGGTCAGCTCCGCCGGCATCGCCACGTACGGCACCTGGAAGAAGGCGAACGCGGTGGCGGTGGCGAGGAAGGCGAGCGCCACGTACGCCCCGGCGGCCGGCCCGGCGCCGAACGGCGCGGCGAAGATGGCGGCGAAGAGCACGCCGAGCGCGAGCCCGGCGACCAGCAGGTACGGCCGACGCGCGCCCCAGCGCGACCGGGTGCGGTCGGAGATCCGGCCGGCGACCGGGTTGACCAGCACGTCCCACGCCTTCGGCAGCAGCACCAGCAGGGCTGCCGCGCCCGCCGCGACGCCGAGGGTGTCGGTCAGGTACGGCAGCAGGAGCAGACCGGGCACGGTGCCGAACGCGCCGGTCGCCAGCGATCCGAGCGCATAACCGGCATGCACCCGGCGCGGCAGCACGCCCGGCGCGGACGTCGGGCCGGCGGCGGCCGGCGAGGCGGGCGGGGAGCCGGCTTCTCCCGGCGGCGCGTCCATGACGCCGAATGTTACTCACGTTATGGCACGGGTCACATCCCCTCCTCGGGGGACCAGCTCGCCCTCATGTCCACCCCGTCGCCGCGCAGCGGCGTCCCCTCGGCGCGCAGCCGGGCCCGCGCCTCCCGCTCGTGACCGGGTGGCAGCCGGCCGGCCGCGTTCACGACCCGGTGCCAGGGCACTCCCCCGCCGTGCCGGGCCATGATCGAGCCGACCAGCCGGGCCGACGCCCGCCCCGAACGTTCGGCCAGCGCGTCGGCCACCGCCCCGTATGACATCACCCGGCCCGGCGGAATCCGCTCGACGAGCTCCAGCACCGCCTCGACGTACTCGTCAGGTCTCACGACCGGCCACGATATGAGAACGCGCCGGGGCGTGCCGGGACCGACCACGCAGAATGGGCGGGTGCGTGACATGGTCACGGCGGCCCGACGGGTCGTCGTCAAGATCGGATCCTCCTCGTTGACCACCGCCGAAGGCGGGCTGGACGACGGGCGGGTCGGCGCGCTCGTCGGCACCCTGGGCGCGCTCGCCGCCGAGGGCCGGGAGGTCGTGCTGGTCAGCTCCGGCGCGATCGCCGCCGGCCTCGCGCCGCTGGGGCTGTCCCGGCGCCCGCGCGACCTGGCCACCCAGCAGGCCGCCGCCAGCGTCGGGCAGGGCCTGCTGATCGGCCGGTACGCGGCCGCCTTCGCCCGGCACGGGCTGACCGTCGGGCAGGTCCTGCTCACCGTCGACGACGTGACCCGGCGGGCGCACTACCGCAACGCGTACCGCACGCTGCGCAAGCTGCTCGACCTGCGGGCGGTGCCGATCGTCAACGAGAACGACACGGTCGCCACCGAGGAGATCCGCTTCGGCGACAACGACCGGCTGGCCGCCCTCGTCGCCGCCCTGGTCCACGCCGACCTGCTGGTGCTCCTCTCCGACGTGGACGCCCTCTGGACCGGCGACCCGACCCGCCCGGGCTCCAGCCGGATCAGCGAGGTGCACGACGAGCGGGACCTGACCGGGGTCGACATCGGCGGCGCCGGCCGGGCCGGCGTGGGCACCGGCGGCATGGTGACGAAGGTGGAGGCGGCCCGGATCGCGACCGGGTTCGGCATCCCGGTGGTGCTGACCGCCGCGCCGCTGGCCGCCCCCGTGCTGGCCGGCGAGCCCGTCGGCACCCTGTTCCACCCGAGCCGCCGCCGCCCGACGGCCCGGCTCTTCTGGCTGGCCCACGCCACCACTCCCCGGGGGCGGCTGCACCTCGACCCGGGCGCGGTCGCGGCGGTGGTGGGCCGCCGCAAGTCGCTGCTGCCCGCCGGGATCACGGCCGTGGACGGGGCCTTCACCGCGGGCGACCCGGTCGACCTGGTGGACGTCGAGGGCGCCCCCGTCGCCCGGGGACTGGTCAACTACGACGCGGTCGAGCTGCCCGGGCTGCTCGGCCGGTCCACCACGGAACTCGCCGCGGCGCTCGGCCCGGCGTACGAGCGTGAGGTAGTCCACCGCGACGACCTGGTACTGCTGTAAGGAAGGGCACCTTGTTAACGGATTCTGTATAGCAAGGGGCCCTTCCTAACGACTGAGGAGATGAGTGCGGCGATGAGCGTGAGCGAACAGGCCCGGCGGGCGCGTACGGCGGCGGAGGCGCTGGCCGTCGCCACGCGTACGGCGAAGGACGCCGCGCTGGTGGCGATGGCCGACGCGCTGGTGGCGCGTACGCCGGAGATCCTCGCCGCGAACGCGACGGACCTGGCGGCCGGGCGCGAGGCCGGGCTGAGCGCGGCCGTGCTGGACCGGCTGGCCCTCGACGCGGGGCGGGTGGCCGGCATCGCCGAGGCGCTGCGGCAGATGGCCGCGCTGCCGGACCCGGTGGGCGAGGTGGTCCGGGGCTCGACCCTGCCCAACGGGCTGGAGCTGCGCCAGATCCGGGTGCCGTTCGGCGTGGTGGGGATCATCTACGAGGCCCGGCCGAACGTGACGGTCGACGCCGCCGGCATCTGCCTGAAGTCCGGCAACGCGGCGCTGCTGCGCGGCTCCTCGTCGGCGGCCCACTCCAACGCCGCCCTGGTCGCGGTGCTGCGCGACGCGGTGGCCGACGCCGGGCTGCCGGCGGACGCGGTGCAACTGCTCGACGCCAGCAGCCGCGACTCGGTCAAGGAGCTGATGCGCGCCCGGGGCCTGGTCGACGTGCTGATCCCGCGCGGCGGCGCGTCCCTGATCCGCACGGTCGTGGAGGAGTCCACCGTGCCGGTCATCGAGACCGGCGTGGGCAACTGCCACGTCTACGTCGACGCCGCCGCCGACGTGGCGAAGGCCCTCGCGATCGCGCTCAACGCGAAGACCCAGCGGCTCTCCACCTGCAACACCGCCGAGTCGCTGCTCGTGCACGCGGCGGTCGCCGACGCCTTCCTGCCGCCGATGCTGGCCGCCTTCGCCGAGGCCGGCGTCACCGTGCACGGCGACGAGCGGGTCGCCGCCCACTCGGCCGCCGTGCGGCCGGCCACCGACTCCGACTTCGCCACCGAGTACCTCTCCGCCGACATCGCGGTCGCCGTCGTCGACTCGCTCGACGCGGCGGTCGCGCACATCCGGCGGTACGGCACCGGGCACACCGAGGCCATCGTCACCGACTCGACCACCGCCGCCCGGGAGTTCGTGGCCCGGGTGGACGCGGCGGCCGTGATGGTCAACGCCTCGACCCGGTTCACCGACGGCGGCGAGTTCGGCTTCGGCGCCGAGATCGGCATCTCCACCCAGAAGCTGCACGCCCGCGGCCCGATGGGCCTGCCCGAGCTGACCTCCACCAAGTACGTGGTGACCGGGGACGGCCACCTGCGCGGCTGAACCATCGCCGACGCTCGCGGATGCCCGGACGGCCGTGGGCGGGGCCACCGCCGAATGGCGGGTGACCGCTAGTCTGGGTCGGGTTCGGCACGGCTTGTCTTGGGGAGGCGGCATGCTGGGCGAGAGTGCCCTGGAACAGCAACTGGCACAGACGCGGGCCGCGCTGCGCGAGGTGGGCGGCGCCGCCGCACCCCGGGAGCGGGTGGAGTCGGTGGCCGAGGCCGCCGAGGGCCGCATCCGGGTGACGCTCGGCACCGACGGCCGGGTGAGCGCCGTCGACATCGACCCCCGGGTGCTCCGGGAGGGCTCGGAATACCTCGCCGCCGAGCTGCGCCAGGCGGTCAACGCCGCGCTCGACGGCCAGGACGACGGGATCGCCGCCACCGAACCGATGCCCGACCTCGCCGCGATGACCGCCACCATCGAACGCCTTCAGGACCAGGGCCTGCGGCAGATGCGGGAGATCAGCCAGGCCGTCGGCGAGACAATGCGGAAACTGCACGGGAGCTGAGCGTGGAGAGCCTCGACGTCGACCTCGACGCGCTGGGTCGCGGCGCGGACGAGCTGGAACGAGCCAAGGAGTCCGTCCGCCAGGTCTTCGAGGGCTTCCAGGCGGCGGCCGGCGGCTACGCCGCGGCCTTCGGCGGCGACGACATCGGGTCCTTGCTCGGCGTCGCCCACCAGGCGTGCGTGGACGCGCTGGCCGAGTGCCTCGGCACCAATATCACCGAGTTGGAGAGCTACGTCGACGGCCTGCGCGGGATGGCCGACGGCTACCGCGCCGCCGAGGAGAACGCGGCCGCGTCCTTCCGCTCGATCCTCGGCTCGCTGGGTGCCTGAGCCGCCGGGCCCCGGCTCGTCTGGAGGCCAGAGCCGCCCGACCGGCTCACCCCGGTGGCTGAGCCGCCCGAACTCGGCTCGCCCCGGTGGCTGAGTCGCCCGATCTACGGAAGGAGTCGCGGTGGGACTGACGCTCCCGGGTGAGCTCGCCTCCCTGCTCTCGATGCTCGGCTACGAGTGGCCACAGTCGGACGAGACGGCGATCTTCCAGCTCGCCGGGGAGTGGACCGGCATGGCGGGCCAGATCTCCGGGTCGGTCGCGCAGCTGGAGGCGGCGGCGCGGACGGTGCTCGACAACAACCGGGGCGAGAGCTTCACCGCCTTCGCGGGCGAGTGGAACGACGGCGAGTCGGCCGCGCGCAACATCGCCGACGTCGCCCGCCCGGCCACCGTCATCGGCGTCGGGCTGATGGTCGCGGCGGGCGTGGTGCTGGCCCTGAAGATCCAGGTGATCATCCAACTGGCCCTGCTGGCGATCCAGATCGCGCAGGCCATCGTGACGGCGGCGGTCACCTTCGGGGCGTCCCTCCTCCAGATCCCGATCTTCAAGATGATCACCGGTCTCATCATCGACCAGCTCATCGGCATGGCCGTGGAGACGGTGCTCAATGGCTAGGAAGCGGACCAGCCCACCCCGGCAGACGCAGGCCAAGGGTGCCCGCGTCGTCTCGGCCTACCTGGAGAACGCCGACGTCTTCCGCACCGCCAAGTCGGCCGGCACGAAGCCGAAGGGCCCGGCGGTGCTGGTGCTGAAGAACCGGCCGGACTTCGATCGGCGGGACTTCGACCGCAAGGCCCGCGACCTGCAACGGCTCGGCCGGGACGGGGCGCTGAAGAAGGCGCCGTCGGACCGGGACAGCAACAAGGTCTACGACCCCTCCACCGGCAAGCGCCGCACCCGTACGAACATCTACCGGGACCGGATGATCCGCAGCCTCACCAAGGACGGCCGCCTCACCCAGGACATGGGCACCCCGGAGACGAACAAGTACCTGGCCAACAAGAACGTGGTCGAGCGCCTCTACGCGGGCAAGGGGCCGATCACCGCCCGGGGCCAGGGCTACGACCCCGACCACATCCAGGAGCTGCAACTGGACGGAACGGACACGTACGATAACCTCAGGCCGATGGACGCCTGGACGAATCGCCAGCTCGGCAGCGACATCTCCGTCGCGCTGCGGGACGTTCCCGAGGGCACCCCGGTCATCGTGAAGGTGATCCCGTGACCGCCCCCCAGGACCCGGCGCGCCTGGACCGGATCCGGGAGAAGCTCGCGCTGCTGCGGCGCCTGGAGGCCGAGCACGGCTTCGGCGTGGTCATCGGCGAGCCGACCCCGCTGGAGCCGATCCCCGACCTGCCCGGCGTGGCCGAGGTCTACGGTCTGTTCGGCCGGCTGGCCGGCGACAACTTCCGGTTCGACCCGCCCGAGGAGATCCGCAGCCCGGCGGCCTGGGCGGCCCGCACGGTGGACGAGGACGACCCGATGGGCAGCCCGCTCGCGGTCGGCCACGAGGTGCACAGCATCCCGCCCCGGCTGCGCGGCGAGATCGGGGCGGGGGCGCCGATCCGCCTCGACACCGAGGACCTCGACGTCTACTGGATGGAGCCCGACGACTACGTCTTCCAGTACGAGCACCCCGACGAGGACGTGGAGTTCACCGTCGTCGCGCCCGACGTGGCCACGTTCTTCGACGAGCACGTGCTCGGTCCCGGCTACCCGGAGCTGGTTGCCGTCGTCCTCGGGCCCGGCGTCCGGGACCAGCGGCTCCGCAAGGGCCGGCACGCCGGCGAGTACGCCGATAACTGGCGGCGCCTGCTGATCGCCGCCGACCTGGCGTCCTGACGCCCGCTGCGGCACCTGGCGTCCCGGCCCCGCCACCTGCGGCGCCCGCACACCCTCCACACCCGAGACGCAAAGGACCACCGATGGCCGCTGACCCCCGGTTCCGCTCACTGTGGAACGAGGACGAGCTCATCCCGTACCCGCGCGAGGCGTGGCTGGAGGGGGGATTCGACCCCGACCTGCTGCCCGCCGGCGACGAGATCCCGCTCGACGTGGCGGTCGTCTACACCGCGTTCCTCGAAGGCGACATCGAGCTGTTCGACACGATCCAGCTGAGCACCGAGGACGGCTCTCTGGACATCCGGTTGATCGTGGTCGGCGCGGTCGCCGACAACCCGGAGCTGCTCTACGTGCTCGACCCGCGGACGGGCGAGATCCTCCAGTTCGACCTGGAGCAGCAGGACATCCAGGCCGTCAACAGCACCTTCCGCACCTTCGTCGAGTTCCTCTACCAGTTCGCGCTCTTCGTGGAGGCCGACGAGGGCAAGCCGGGCCGGGCCGAGCGGGCGGAGACGCTGCGCACCGTCCTGGAGAGCATCGACCGCGCCGCGTTCGCCCCGGACGCCTGGTGGCCACTGGTGATCAGCCAGCTCAAGTGAGGTCGGCGGGTGGAGCCTCAGCGGCAGGCCCGGATCGCGCTCAGCGTGGTGTGCACGTCGAACTGGGGCCCGTCGTCGCTCTCCCACCCGCCGTCGCTGCGCTGGGTCTCGGCCAACCGCCGCCGCGCCCGCCCCAGCAGCCAGTCCTGCCCGTCGATGCCGGCGCGGCGCAGCGTCGCGGCCAGCCAGGCCACGTCGCCCGGGGACAGCTCCGGCACCCGCTCGGCGAGGATCACCTGGATCCGCGCCGCCTCGTGGAACATCTCCTGCCGGTGCAGGACCGCCGCGCTCAGCCAGCCGGCGGGCAGGAAGGACGGCCAGCTGCCGTCCGGGCGCAGCCGGGCGACGAGCGACTGGGCGGCGGCGTGCACGACGCCCGCGTACGCGCCGCCGACCCGGTGGTCGAGCGGCCCGGCCGCCCGCGCGTCCAGGCCGGCGACGGTCAGCCAGAACCCGGCGTTCGCGGTCAGGTGGAACCCCGCCTCGGGGTCGCCCGGGCGGGCCCACTCGGGGGCCACGTCGGCCAGCGCCGGATCCTCCTCCCAGCCGCCGTCGGGCGACTGCCGCGCGGCCAGCCAGTCCAGGGCCCGGCGGGCGGCCGGACGACCGAGCGCGCCGAGATCGTCCAGCTCGGACAGGCGGAAGCAGGTGGCGTCCACGGAGGAGACTCCCCCGCCCAGCGTCGCCGGCCAGCCGCCGTCGGGCGCCTGGCCGACCTCGGCGTCGTCGAGCAGTTCGGGAGGTGGCGGCACGCCGGTGCGCAGCCGGGACAGCCGGGCGCGGTCCACCGCGTCCCCGTGTGCCACGACGAACCCGACCGCCGCATCGATGTCGACCACGGCGGCAACGCTACCTGCGCAAACGTGATCGCGCCTCGGCGAATCGGCCGAGGCCGCGGGGGTCGGGACGGCCCGCCGCGACCTCGGCCGACGGCGCGGGTCAGTACGCCGGCAGCGACGGGTCGATCTGCTTGATCCAGGAGAGCACGCCGCCCTGCACGTGCACCGAGTCGCGGAAGCCGGCCGCCTTGAGCGCGGCGAGCGCCTCCGCCGAGCGGACCCCGGACTTGCAGTGCAGCACGATCTGCCGGTCCTGCGGCAGCTTGGCGAGCGCCTCGCCCGAGATGATCTCGCCCTTGGGGATCAGCGTCGCGCCGGGGATCCGGACGATCTCGTACTCGGCCGGCTCGCGGACGTCGACGAGGAAGATGTCCTTGCCCGCGTCCTGCCACTCCTTGAGCTCCAGCGCGGTGATGGTCGCGTCGACCACCGCCTCCTGGGCCTCCACCGACACCGCGCCGCAGAAGTCCTCGTAGTCCTCCAGCAGGTCGGTGACCGTGGGGTTCTCGCCGCAGAGCACGCAGTTCGGGTCCTTGCGGACCTTGATCTTGCGGTAGCTCATCTCCAGGGCGTCGTAGACCATCAGCCGGCCGACCAGCGGCTCGCCGATGCCGGCGAGCAGCTTGATCGCCTCGTTGACCTGGATGGAGCCGATCGACGCGCAGAGCACGCCGAGCACGCCGCCCTCGGCGCAGGAGGGGACCATGCCGGGCGGCGGGGGCTCCGGGTAGAGGCAGCGGTAGCAGGGGCCGTGCTCGGCCCAGAACACCGACGCCTGGCCGTCGAAGCGGTAGATCGACCCCCAGACGTACGGCTTGCCGAGCAGCACGGCCGCGTCGTTGACCATGTAGCGGGTGGCGAAGTTGTCGGTGCCGTCGACGATCAGGTCGTAGCGGGAGAAGATGTCCCGCACGTTCTCCCGGTCCAGCGCCGTGTTGTGGATCTCCACGTTCACCAGGGGGTTGATCTCGCGGATCGAGGCCGCGGCCGACTCGGCCTTGGAGCGGCCGACGTCGGAGACGCCGTGGATGATCTGGCGCTGGAGGTTGGACTCGTCGACGGTGTCGAAGTCGATGATGCCGAGCGTGCCGACCCCGGCGGCGGCGAGGTACATCAGGGCCGGCGAGCCGAGGCCGCCGGCGCCGACACAGAGCACCCTGGCGTTCTTCAGCCGCTTCTGCCCCTCGACCCCGACGTCCGGGATGATCAGGTGGCGCGAGTAGCGGCGGATCTCGTCAACGGTCAGCTCGGCGGCGGGCTCGACGAGCGGGGGCAACGACACGGTGGACTCCCCGGGATCGGCTGAAGGCGAACCGGCCCATTGTCGCTCGCACCGGCCTCGATCGGCCATGAGGAGCGACACGTAGCCCGAACTGCGGGAAGGGGAATAAGTCAGGTGCCGGGAACGAGTTCGCCGTCGTAGCGCGAGCCGTCGACGTACGGCCAGGCGTTGGCGACGCAGCCGTCCAGGCCGTACGTCTGCTGCTGCATCACCGGCGCCGGCTCGCCGGGCGCCGGGCAGGCCTGGTGTTCCTCGCCGAGTTCGTGGCCCACCTCGTGGTTGACCACGTAGGCGCGGTAGATCTCCAGCGGCGCCCCGTAGTCGGGGACCGCCTCCAGCCAGCGCGCCAGGTTGATGATCACCTGCCCGGGGAGCCGGCAGGAGGTGTAGCCCTCGGTGCTCAGCCCACCCTCGGCGCACATCCGCTCCGAGGTCTCCGGGGTGGCGAGGTAGACGGTGAAGTCGGCGTCGTCCGCCTCCGCCACCCGCCGCAGCCGCAGCTCCTCCGAGGCGATCCAGCTGCGGGGGTCGCCCAGCACCTCGTCCACGGTGGCGGCGAAGGCGGCGACGTCCTGGTCGGTGCCCTGCTCCACGGCCACCCGGTAGTACCGGAGCGGCCCGTCGGTGCCCCGCACCGGGGAGTCGCCGGGCGCGGTGGTGAAGTCGCCCGTACCCGTGCGGGGGTAGGCGGAGGGCCGTGGCCGCTCGTCCGCCCCCGCCGCGAACGACGTGCGGTTGCCATCGCCCGTGGTCGGCACGGGCGCGCGGTCGCCGGCCCGGGTCAGCGTCACGGCGGCGGTCGCCGCGAGCAGGAGGGTGACGCCGAGCACCACCACCCGGCGGTTCCGGAGCGGGGACGGCGGTCGCCACCAGCGCGTCGGCCGAGGTGACGACGGTCGGGTCGGCGTCGGGCGGCGCGCCGGACCGGGCGGGTCGGAAGGGGACGACGACGTCATGGGCCGAGCGTCCCACACCAATCGGGCATTACGCCGCGAAAAACGCGAACCTCGCTCATCCCCCCCAGGGACGAACTGGGCCGGTCCCCCCGGCTGGCGCCCGACGCCCGATCGCCGCCGGTCAGAGCCGCGGGCCCGCGTACCGGCGACCGTCGCGGTACGGCCAGGGATTGGCGACACAGCCGTTCAGGAAGAGCGTCTGCTGCATCATCACCGGCGCCACCCGGCCCCGACCGGGGCAGCGCTCGTGCCGGTGCCCCAACTGGTGCCCGACCTCGTGGTTCACGACGTACGTCCGGTAGACCGACAGCGGCACCTTCGCGCTCACGAAGTGCGGCACCGAGAGCCGCCAGCGGTCCAGGTTGATGATCACCTTTCCGGGCGCCCGGCACGACGTGTAGGGCTTCCCGCCCACCCGGATGTCCACCCCTCCGGCGGCGCACAGCCGGCCCGCCGTCCTGGCCGTGGCGAGGTGGACCGTGAAGTCGTGCCGGGAGGCGGCGCGTACCTGCTGCAACCGCAGCTCGCCGTCGACCCAGCTCCCCGGCCCGGCCAGCGCCCGCTCGACAGCGGCGGCGAACTCGCCCGCGTCCTCGCCGGCGCCCGACTCCACGGCGACCCGGTAGCGGCGCAGCGTGCCCGCGTCACCCAGCACCGGGCCCACCCGGTCGTCGTAGCCGAAGCTGCCCCGGCCCGCCGACGGCACCGGCCCGGGCAGCCGGAGCACGGCCGGCGGTGGCTCGGCGGCCGAGGGCGTCGCGGCGGGCGCCGACGGCAGCGGCGAGGCCGCCCCCGGCGCGAGCATCGGCGCGGGGGCCAACTCCCCGGCGGTGAGCGCCTCCGCCGCGACGTCGGCGCCCCGCCGGTCGGCGATCACCGCCACCGCCGCGCCGACGGCGAGCACCAGCGCCACCAGCCCCGTGAGGCGCCGCCGGCGCTCCGGACGGCGGTGCCGCGGTCGGGTCAGGTCCACGCCGCCGTCCCGTGGGGACGACGTGGCCTGGGCGCGACGGCGGCCCTCGACGGGAGCCGGGGCACGACGGGTCGGGGCGGGGTGACGGGCAGGGGACATCCCGGTCAGCCTGCCATGTCGGACCGCCTGAGCGTGTCCCCCGTTTCGGTGAGCAGGCCCAGCACGGCCCGGGCCACCAGGCGCGGCACCTCCAGTTGCGCCACATGGCCGACCCCGTCGAGCATCAGCAGCCGGCTGTCCGGGACGACGCGGGCCGTCTGCGGGGCCACCCGCACGTCCACCAGCCGGTCGGCCCGCCCGCCGACGACCAGGGTGGGCGCCCCGACCGTCGCGGCGAGCCGCCACAGCGACCCCGACCCCGGCAGGTACGACCGCAGGAAGCTGGAGACCAGGCCCCGGAACGTCCGGACGTACGCGGCGGCGTAGTGCGCGGCCTCGTGCCGTACCCGGATCTCCTCCAGCGCCTCCTCCCGGCGCTGGTCGCAGATCCGGGTGAGGTCGGCCACGCAGGACTCCATCACCTGCTGGGCCATCACCTCGGGCGCGATCTGGGCCAGCCGCCAGGCGGCCAGGCGCTCGCCCCGGGGGATCGCCAGCAGCGGCAGCATCCGGCCCTGCAACGAGCGCCGGAAGTCCAGGAACGGCAGCGCCGGCGAGATCAGGGTCAGGCTCCGGACCAGGTCCGGCCGTACCGCCGCCACCTGCACCGAGACCGCCCCGCCCAGCGAGTTGCCGAACAGGTGCACCGGCCCCCGGCCGGAGTGCTCGATCCAGCGGATCACCCGGTCGGCGAAGGACGGGACGGTGTACCGGCGGCCCGGCTCACTGCGGCCGAACCCCGGCAGGTCGATGGCCTGCCCGTCGAGGTGGTCGGCGAGCAGGTACGCCAGGTCCGTCCAGTTCTGCGACGAACCGCCGAGCCCGTGCACGTAGAGGGCCGGCTCCGCGCCGGGCGTGGTGGCCGGCGTGTCCCGGACGTACGTCACCGTGCCGTCGAGGCGTACCTCCCGCCCCGGCCAGGGCGGTGGGACGGAGTGCTCGGGAAGGAGGTGGTCCGGCCGGAGGGTGGCGCGCTTCATGACTCCAGTCTGCCCGGGGCCGCAACGACCGGCAGCGCTCAGGCCAGCAGCGCCTCGATCCGGCGGTTGACCGCGGCCAGGGTGGCCCGGACGACCGCCTGCCGGGGGTCACCGGCGACCAGCGCGGAGCCGACGAGCTGCTCCACCCAGCCGTCGCAGACCAGCAGCACCACGACCGTGGCCACGTCGCAGTTGCCGAAGGGCACCACGGCGGCGTGCTCGACGAAGCAGCGCCCACGGTCGGGGCCGGCGTCGGGGCCGGGCTCGCCGCCGCGCAGCAGCTCGTCCACCGCCGCCGCCGCGGCCACCGCGCAGAGCCGCAGCACGTACCCGTCGACGGCCGGCCCGGTCGAGTAGCCGGCGGCGCTCTCCCCGCCGGCGAGCAGGCGTACCTCCACGGTGGCGTCGAGCCCGAAGGTGCTCACCTGGACGTGGTCGATCACCACCCGGGGGCCCACCGCGCCGCCGGTGTCCAGCGGCCGGGACGGCGCGGTCTCCGTCGTCGTCACCTGCCCACCGGAGTACGACGTACCGACGGTCGCCGGGGCACCGGCCGGAGACCCGGCCGGGGCGGCGGAGACCGAGCCGGGCTCCTCCACCGTGGCCCGGCCCCGGTGCGGGGCGACGGGCTGCCGGCGCCGGCGCGGGGCCTCGGGCGCCGCCTCGGGACGCTGTTCGGCCCGGGTCGACGCGGACTCCGACGGGCCGCCGGTCACCCTGGCGCCGGGCACCCGGGGCTCGGCGGAGGACGGCTCGGCGGGGCGTGCCGCGACGCCCGCCGACCGGGGGTCGACGCCGCGCGGCTCCGCCGACCGGCGGCGCACCGGCGGGGCGGGTGCCGCCGGCATGCCCGGCAGGTTCTGCGGCGCGGCGGCCAGCCCCATCCGGTCCTGGAGCAGGCGGGCGACCTGCCGGCTCACCTCGGCCGGGTCGGCCCCGTCTGCGAGGTCGAGCCGCAGGCTGTGCGCGCCGGCCGGGGTACGGCGCAGCGCCGCGTCGCGGACACCGGCCACGCCACGGACGGCGTCGAGGATGGCGTTGACGTCGAAGCCCTCCGGGCGCTCCCGCGGCGGGGCGGGCTCGTCCTCGCGGCGCAGATGCGTGGCGATGCGGGCGAGTTCGGGGGTCTCGGCGGGTGGCTCCACGGCTGGCGGCTCCGGCACGACGGGCACGTCCGGCTCGGCGGGGACGCGCTGCGGCAACACCGCCGATGCGGGGTCCGGCGCCGGGTCGGCGGCGGCCGGCGGGGCCGGCTCGGGTGCGGACCGGCGGGCCGCGTAGGGGGGTGCGCTCGTCGGGGCGGACCCGGACGGGGTGCGCTCACGCCGCCCGAACCCGCTGGTGGCGGGCTCGGCGGCGGGCTGCGGGCCGCCCGGCGGCCTCGGAGCCGGCTCCGCGCTTTCCGGCCGGAGCCGGAACGGCCGGGTGACCCGGTCCGGGGTGTCCTCGGCGCGGGCCGCCGCAGCGGTTTCCGGCGCGTACGCGAGCGGGGGCGCGCCCGCCGGCGCGGGGACCGACCCGCCCGACGCCCAGGCCGGTCGCTCGGTCGGGGCCGAAGGTTCGGCCTCGGGACCCGTGAGCCGGTCGGCGGGGGCGGACGGTCGCTCGTACGCCGGCCGGGGCACCGGCGCGGTCTGGGCGACGTCGTAGGGGCGGCCGGGCTCGCGGGGCGGGTCGTAGGGGCGGGGAGACTCGGCGCGCGCCGGCTCCTGCGGTCGTTGCGGCTCACCGGCCCAGGCCGGCGGCTGTTCCTCGCGGGCCCGGCGACCGACGGGCTCGGGCTCCTCGCGGGCTCGGCGCCCCGCCGGCTCGGCGTCCTCCCGGGAGCGACGGCCCACCGGCTCGGCCTCCTCCCGGGACCAGGGCGGCGCCCACGCGGCGCCCCAGCTCGGGCGGTTCCAGTTCGGGCCGGTCCAGTCCGGTTCGGGGCTCGGCGGCCACTCGGCGGACGACTGTCGCGAACCGCCCGGTTCCGACCGGGACGACGGTTCCCGCTCGCCGCCCGGAACGTGCTGCGCACCGGCCGCCGGTTCGGCGACCGGGGACCGGTCGGCACCCGGGTCCGCGCCGAAGCCACGCCCGACCCGCTCGTGCCCCGCGGCGTGCGGCGCACGGTCCTGGTCGAATCCAGCCGCCGTGCGGTCCTGGTCGAACCCGGGCGCCCTGTGGTCCTGGTCGAAACCGGCGGGCGTGCGGTCCTGGTCGAAGCCGGCAGCCGTGCGGTCCTGGCCGGGGGCGCCCAGCGTCCGCTCCGCGTGGGGGCCGTCCGGGGCGCGGCCCTGGCCCGGCCCACCGGTGGCCCGGCCCTGGTCGAACTCCCCCCGTGCGCCGTCCGTGCCGGCGGCGACCGGGTCGGCGTCCCGGTCCTCGCGGAAGGCGCGGTCCGCGCCCAGCGCGCGGTCGACGCCGGCGAGCCGATCGCCGGCCGTCGCGCGATCGCCGGCCGTCGCGCGGTCGCCGGTGGCGGGCGCGGCATCGACCGCGCGCTCGGTGGGCGGGCGCTCGGTGGGCGGCGGGAAGCGGCGCGGATCGGGTGCCGACGGCCCCGGCGCGTAGTGGTCGCTCCAGCCGCGCGTCGGGCCTGCGGCCGACGGGGGCTCGTCGGCGGCGGCACGGTCGGCCGTCGGCGCGTGGAAGCCGGGCGGCACCTCGAAGCCGCTGGCGGCGGTGCCCACCGGCGGGACCTGGACGGCGGGGGGCGCAGAGGTCGGCAGCCCCGGCTCCGACCAGCGGTTCTGGCGGCCGGCCGGCGGGTCCTCGGCGGAGCGCCGGACCGGACGCGCCTCGGGGTCGGTGAACCCGTGCTGCGTCCCGGGCGGCTGCTCGGCCGACGGCGCCGGGCGCTGTGCGGGCACCACCAGCCGGTCGTTGCCCGGGTCGCGGCGCTGGTCGCCGAGGATGCCGGGCGGGGCGCTCACCGGGACCTGGCGGTCGACCGGCGCGTCGTCGGCGGCGTGGTCGACGCCGTTGGCGTGGTGGCCGTTGACCCGGGCCGGCGGCTCGGTCGCGGCCGGCGGGCCGGGCAGCGGTGGCGGCAGGTCGCCGTGCTGCGGGGACGAGGCGGCCCAACCGGGGGACGGCTCGGGCGGACCCCATGGCGAGGCCGGCTCGCGGGGGCCGGAGATCTCCCCGCCCCGGGACCAACTGGCCGCCGGGGGCGCCCACCCGTTGCCGGAACGGGCCAGGTCGTCCTGCGGACCCGTCCCGTCGCCGTGCTCCCCCGGGTTGGCGGCACCGGGTTGCCCTGTTTCACTCACCGCGCACTCCTTGGTCGCCCCCGCTGAGGCTACCGTGTGGTGACAGTGGCGATAAGTTACAGCGGCGGGCCAATTCCGCGACGGGTCCCCGGGCCCCGACCGGTTCGGGTGAATTGCCGGCTCGTACGAAGAGACTCGGAGGTTCCCATGACCGCTGTGGGGAACGGTGCCCAGACCGCCGGCCGGCCCACCCGCCTGCCCCGTTCCGCGCGCCGCAAGCAGCTGCTCGCGGCGGCCCAGGAGGTGTTCGTCGCCCAGGGCTACCACGCGGCCGCGATGGATGACATCGCCGAGCGGGCGGGAGTCTCCAAGCCCGTGCTCTACCAGCACTTCCCCGGCAAGATGGACCTCTACCTCGCCCTGCTGGACACGCACTGCGACGCGATCCTCGCGAAGGTCGACGACGCCATGCGCGGCACCAACGACAACAAGGAGCGCGTCGGCGCGTCGGTGCGGGCGTACTTCGACTTCGTCGACCACGAGAGCGAGGCGTTCCGCCTCGTCTTCGAGTCGGACCTGCGCAACGACCCGGCGGTGCGCCAGCGCGTCGAGCGGGTGGAGCAGGGCTGCATCGCGGCGATCACCGACACCATCATCTCCGACACCGGGATCAGCCGGGCGCACGCCGAACTGCTCGCCTCCGGCCTGGTCGGCGCGGCCGAGACCGCCGCGCAGTTCTGGCTGGCCCGTGGCCGGCAGCTGCCCAAGGCCGAGGCGGAAGCACTGGTCGCGGCGCTCTCCTGGCGGGGCATCGCCAGCTTCCCGCTGCAAGGTGAGTCAGCCTGAACATCCGGCCCCGAGATCGGATAGCCTTCCCAACGGCGGCTCTTTCGCCCGAATGAGGAGGCACAGTGGAGGTCAAGATCGGCGTGCAGTACGCGCCCCGCGAGCTGGTCCTGGAGAGCGCGCAGTCGCCGGCCGAGATCGAGCAGATCGTGACCGACGCCTTCGGCAAGGACGAGGGCACCCTCTCCCTGACCGACGAGAAGGGCCGGCGGGTGATCGTGCCGGTCAACAAGGTCGCCTACGTCGAGATCGCCGAGGCGTCGCCGCGCGCGGTCGGGTTCACCGTCCGCTGAGTGGTCCGGTCGGCCGCGACGGGTGACCCGACGATCGCCCGTCGCGGACGCCCGGTTCGCGGTCAGTTGTTCAGCCCGGCGGCGGCCATCCGCGCGGCGTGCGCCGCGGTCAGCCGCCCGAACAGCCCCGGCACGTCCACCCGCCCGCTCTGTGCGACGAGCGCGGTGAGCGCCCCCCGTTCGGCGGCGGCCACCCGGCCGGCCTGTGACAGTGCCTCGCCGACCAGTCGCCGCGCCCACATCGAGAGCCGGCCGGCCACCTTCGGATCGGCCTCGACGGCCGCCCGGATCTCGGCGACGGCGAAGTCGGCGTACGACGAGTCGTGCAGCACGTCGAGGACGAGCTGACGGTCCGGCTCGGCGAGGGCCGCGGCGATCTCCCGGATGAAGTCGTCGGTGATGGCGTCGCCCACGTACGCCTTCGTCACCGCCTCCGCCCAGTCCCTCGGCTCGGTCGAGTCGTGGTACGCCTGGAGCGGCTCGACGTACGGCGCCATGGCGTCGTCGGGCAGCACGCCGAGCGCGGCGAGCCGGTCGGCCAGCCGCCGGTAGTTGCCGATCTCGGCGGCGGCCATCTCGCCCAGCGCCGCCCGCCGGCGCAGGTCGGGGGCGAGCCGGGCGTCGACGGCCATCCGTTCGAAGGCGAGCAGCTCACCGAAGGCCACCAGGCCGAGCAGGTCGACGACGGCGCGGTCGGGCAGATCGGTCGCGGGCACGAGCGCAGGCTACCGCCCGCCGGCAAACCGGCCAGAAGTGACACAGGTCACACAGGTGGCCCCCGGCGTGGCGCGTGCGGATGGAATCGGGACGACTCCGGGTCGGTTCAGGTAGCATGGAGCAGTTGCCGCGGGCGCCGACCTGACCCAGGTTGATCCGAGCGATCAGCCGGTCCGGTCGAAGTGTGAGGCCCGCGGCGCGCGTGCGGCCCGGTCCGGCAGAGGCATTCAGCCGCCGACCGTGTGGCCCGCGCCACACCGAACGCGCCCTGACGGACATGCCGGGGCGCACCCACGAGAGGGCACCCCCAAATCCATATGAGCGAGCTGACTCAAGACCTGACGGACGGCCAGGAACTGGCCGCCACCGCTCCGGTGCGCCCGGAGGCACCCACCTTCGCCGAGCTGGGCGCGCGTCAGGAGACCGTCGACGCGCTGGCCGCGGCCGGCATCACCCGCGCCTTCGCCATCCAGGAGTACGCGATCCCGATCGCGATGCGCGGCGTCGACATGATCGGCCAGGCGCCCACCGGCACCGGCAAGACCCTCGGCTTCGGCGTACCGCTGCTGGAGCGGGTCTTCGCGCCGGGCGAGGGCAGCGACGGCGTGCCGCAGGCACTGGTCGTCGTGCCCACCCGTGAGCTGGGCATCCAGGTGGCCAAGGACCTCGCCGCCGCGGGCAAGACCCGGGGCGTGCGCGTGCTGCCGATCTACGGTGGCGTGGCGTACGAGCCGCAGATCGACGCGCTGCGCAAGGGCGTGGAGATCCTGGTCGGCACCCCCGGCCGCCTGATGGACCTGCAGAAGCAGAAGCACCTGCGGCTGGACCGGGTCCGCGCGCTGGTGCTGGACGAGGCCGACCGGATGCTCGACCTGGGCTTCCTCGACGACGTCGAGAAGATCCTGGCGATGCTGCCGGAGGACCGGCAGACCATGCTCTTCTCGGCGACCATGCCGGACCCGATCGTCACCCTCTCCCGGCGCTTCCTGCGCCAGCCGATGACGATCCACGCCGGGCACACCGCCGAGACCGGCCCGTCGCCGCAGACCGAGCAGCTGGCCTACCGCACCCACTCGATGAACAAGGTCGAGATCGTGGCCCGGATCCTCCAGGCCGAGGGGCGCGGGCTGACCATGATCTTCACCCGCACCAAGCGGGCCGCCGACCGGGTCGCCGAGGACCTCGACTTCCGTGGCTTCGCGGTCGCCGCCGTGCACGGTGACCTCGGGCAGGGCGCGCGCGAGCGGGCGCTGCGGGCGTTCCGCGCCGGCAAGATCGACACCCTGGTCGCCACGGACGTGGCCGCCCGGGGCATCGACGTCAGCGGCGTCACCCACGTCATCAACTACGACTGCCCCGAGGACCAGGACACGTACACCCACCGGATCGGTCGTACCGGCCGGGCCGGGGCGACGGGCGTCGCGGTGACCTTTGTCGACTGGGACGACATGCCCCGCTGGCGGATCATCGACAAGACGCTGGGCCTGGACAAGCCGGAGCCCGCGGAGACGTACCACACGTCCCCGCACCTCTACACGGACCTGCACATCCCCACCGACGTCAGCGGCACCCTGCCGACCGCCGAGCGCACCCGCGCCGGGCTGTCGGCCGAGGTCGAGGAGGACCTCGGCGGCGGACGGTCCCGCCGGGGTGAGGGCGGCCGGGGCGCCCGGCGCGGCGAGGGCCGTGGCGAGCGTGGCGAGGGCCGTGGTCGCGGCGAGCGCCGCTCGGGCCGCGCCGGCGCTGCGACCAGCGCGCCCGAGGCCGACGCGCCGGCCGACACCGCCGACGAGGAGGGTCCCCGCGTCCCGCGTCGCCGTCGGCGTCGCCGCGCCGGCGAGACCGTCGCGGGCGAGCCGACCACGGTGATCACCGCCGAGGCCACCGACGCCCCGGCCGCCGCCGAGGGCGAGGCCGCGAAGCCCCGCCGCCGCCGGCGCCGTCGTGGTGGTGGCTCCGCCGCCGGTACGCCGGCCGAGGCGACCGCCGACTGACCGACGTACGTCACCCGAGATCCCCCGGACCGGTGCACCCGGTGCCGGGGGATCTCCTCGTCCGGGCCGTGACCCGCGGGCTGGGCGGACGCGACACCACCGGCGAGCCCCCGCCGGGACGCGCGCCGGGCAGACCGCCGGTCGACGAGGAAGATGGAGCAATGCCCGAACCACTGGACGCCGCCCTGACCGAGGTCCGGGCACTGCTGCTCGACCCGGCGCTCACCCGTGCGGTGGCCGCCGGGCGCCGGCGTGGACACCGCCCCTCGATGGTCCGCGCCGAACTGCGGCCGGTCGCGCTCAAGGCGGGCCCCCGGTTGCAGATCTCCACCTCCGACGGCTCCCGCCCGTACACCCGAAACGTGGCCCCCGGCCCGGAGGCGGACGCGGCGGTGGACGCGCTGCTGGCCGAGCCGTTCGGCAACTGGCACGTGGAGACGGCCGACGCGACGCTCCAACTGCGGGTCACCAAGTCCGGCGAGGCGCAGGTGCACCGGGCCACCGCGGCCCGGCCCGCCGCCGAGCCGGGTGGGCACGACCGGGCGAAGGAGTACCTGCTCGACCCCGGTGACCCGATCTTCGCCGAGATCGGCGGCTCGGCGGCGAAGCGGCGGCAGGTCGACGCGTTCCTGCGGGCGCTGGCGGCGACCCTCCCGGACGACCTGACCGGTCCGCTGCGGGTGGTCGACCTGGGCTGCGGCAACGCGTACCTGACCTTCGCCGCGTACCGGTGGCTGGCGCAGCGGGGGGTCGACGTCGAGCTGGTCGGCGTGGACGTCCGGGAGGACCAGCGGCGACGCAACACCGAGCTGGCCGAGCGGCTGGGCTGGGCCGACCGGGTCAGCTTCGTGGCCGGCACGATCGCCGACGCCGTCGTGGAACCCGCCCCCGACCTGGTGCTGGCCCTGCACGCCTGTGACACCGCCACCGACGAGGCGCTGGCCCGGGCGGTGCGCTGGCAGGCCCGCTGGGTGCTCGCCGCGCCGTGCTGCCACCACGACGTCGCGGCCCAGCTGCGGGCGCGGCCGGCCCCGGCCCCGTACGAGCTGCTGACCCGGCAGGGCATCCTCCGGGAGCGCTTCGCGGACGTCCTCACCGACGCGCTGCGCGCCGGGCTGCTCCGGCTGCACGGCTACCGGGCCGAGGTGGTGGAGTTCGTCGACTCCCGGCACACCCCGCGCAACCTGCTCATCCGGGCACGACGCACCGGCACCGCGCCCACCGCCGCCCAGCGGACGGAGTACCGGGAACTCGTCGACCAGTGGGCGGTCACCCCACGGCTGTCGGCGCTGCTGCCGCCGGTGCCCGCGCCGGACGAGCGTGGTCGGGCGGTCACGGAGACCGCCAGCCGCGTGTGATCCACGCCATTCCGCAGGGTACGGAGTCCCGCTCACGAGACGGTCTGGTCGATCAGTCAACTGTTTCCCTGCCTTTCCGTACTACCCTCGGAGTCGCACCGCCGGGTGCCGGTCGGGAGGGAAGACCCGCAGGGATGGGTTCCGTAGAGGTTTCTCCACAGATGGCCTTCGCACGTTTCGTACGGCGCGCCATCGACGACGCCCGCGAGGAACGCGGCTGGACCGTCACCGACCTGGCGTCCCACACCGGCGTCGGTCGGTCGACCGTGTTCCGTTGGCTCGCCGGAGACTGGCAGGACTACCCCGAGCTGGCCAAGGTGCGCGGCTTCTGCGCCGCGCTGGACCTGCCGGTCGCGGCCGCGTTCCGCGCGCTCGGCCTGCCCGACGCCGGTCCCACGCCCCGCCGGCGCGTCGACGACGGCCCGGTCGAGGCGGACGTCCGGGTGATCCTGCAACGGCTCGCCGACCCCACCGTGCCGGCCGAGGAGAAGCACCACATCCGCGACCTGCTGCGCTACCTGGCCCGCCGCCCCATCCGCCGCGCCGGCTGAGCACCACCAGCGGAAACGTGCCTCACCCGGCTTCGGGCGGCATCCGCGAGGTCAGGGCACCGTGAGCGTGAACTCGGCGGTGCGCACCACGCCGGCGACCTGGAAGTCCAGGTAGAGCCGGTAACGGCCCGGGTCGGGCGTGGTCACCCAGAACGTCACCGCCCCGTCGACCGGCTGCGGCTCGGGGTGGACGTGCAGGTAGCCGAGATCCCCCTCGCGCAGGGCGACCAGGTGTCCGTACGCGCCGAGGTAACGCTCCAGCGCCGAGGGCCCGCCGGCCGAGTCGACACGGAAGGTCAGCGGCACGGTCACGCCGGCCTGCGGGGTCCCCTGGTGGCTGACGGTGAAGCCGTCGACCGTGGCCGAGGACGCCGGCGCCGGCAGCGGCCTCGGCTGGTAGCCGCCCGGCGCGGTCAGGTCCACCCCGAGGGTCACGGCGGTCTGCCGGCCGTCGTCGGCGAGCGCGGTGAAGTCGGCGTACGCCCGCCAGACGCCCGGCTGCGGCAGGGCCAGCGGCACCGACCAGGTGCCGTCGGCCGCCATCGTGGGGTGCAGGTGCTGGTAGCCGGTCAGGTCCCGACGTACCACGATGAGGTGCATCGGCTTCTCGTGCACGACCGCGAACCGGGTCACCGGGCGGCGTTGCGCGTCCCGGACCAGGAAGCGCAGCTCGCCCGCGCGGCCGGCGGTGAACGTGGCGGTCAGGGGGGTGAGCGTGTAGCCCGCCGAGCTGATCGAGAGACCGGCGGCCTGCGCCGCCGCGGCCTGGTCGACGCCGTGCTCGTGGGCGCCCGTGCCCGGCGGGTGGCTGTGGCCGGTGAGGGCGCTGTCCGGTCCCGCCGCCGCGGACGGGCCGCCGCCGTTCAGCCGACCGAGGCCGAAGCCGAGCAGGACGGCGAGCACCAACCCGCCGACGACCAGCGCCAGCCGGACGGTGCCGCGGTCCGGCACGGCCGACACGTGCTCCGGCCCGGCGGACGCCTGCTCCGGCGAGACCGGCGCGCCGTCGGACGCGACCGGCGCCTGGTCCGGCGCGGTCGGCCCGCCGTCGGGCGCGGTCGGCACGTGCTCCGGCGCGGCCGAGGCGTGCTCCGGCGCGGCCGACACCTGGTCAGGCACCGCCGCCGTCCCGGTCGCGAACGGGCTGCTCATCGGTCATGCCGCCCACGCTACCGCCCGTCGGCACCGCGCCGGCCCGCCGGTGGCGCGGCGTGGCGACGGTCGCAGTCCGCCCCCACCGGGAACTGTCCCGACCGGTCCGGACACGACGCCGGGCGGTGGGCGGG
Source organism: Micromonospora reichwaldensis (assembly GCF_031845925.1). Classification (NCBI taxonomy): domain Bacteria; kingdom Bacillati; phylum Actinomycetota; class Actinomycetes; order Micromonosporales; family Micromonosporaceae; genus Micromonospora; species Micromonospora reichwaldensis. Next base: position 27,749 of record NZ_JAVRFL010000023.1, read on the forward strand.
CAGCCGGCGGTGGGCGGGCGGCGCCGGACGCTCAGCCCGCCACGGCCAGGGCGAGCGGGAGCACGTCGGGGGCGCCGGCCCGGCGTAGCTCCCGGGCGGCCATCGTCATCGTCCAGCCCGAGTCGACCAGGTCGTCGACGAGGAGCACGGGCCCGTCGAGCCCGGCGAGGGCGGCGGCCAGGTCCTCCGGCACGGCGAAGGCGCCGTGCAGGGCGCGTACCCGCTGGGCGCTGTTGCCGCGCGGGCCGCCGGCCGGCGCGCCGGTCGGCGTCACCTGGCCGAGCAGCGGCAGCCGGCCCACGGCGGCGATCCGCTCGGCGAGCGAGCCGACCAGCCGGGGCCGGCGGCGCGAGCCGACCGCGACCACCCCGACCGGGCGGCGCGGCCACCGCTCGTCGCCGTGCGCCCACGCCTTCAACACCTCGACCACGGCGGCGGCCACGTCGTCGGGTACGGCCACGTCCGCCGCCTCCGGCCCGACCAGGTCGCGCAGCCGGCCGCCCCACCCCAGGTCGGAGAGCCGCCCCACCGCGCGCCCCGGCAGCGCCTGCTCCGCCGGGGCGATCCGCCCCTTCAGCGGTACGCCGACCGCCTCCAGCCCCGTCGGCCAGAGCTTCTTCGGCGTGATCTCCACCCCCGGCCGGCCGAGGAAGGTCTGCGCGGCGCTCAGCGCCACGTCCGACACGTCGGCCGTGAACAGCGGGCCGGCGCAACGGTCACAGCGGCCGCAGTCGGCGGCCCCGGCGTCGTCCAGGCACTCGCGCAGGTAGCGCAGCCGGCAGTCGGCGGTGCTCGCGTACTCCCGCATGGCCTGCTGCTCGGCGGTGCGCGCCTCGGCGACGCGGCGCAACCGGGCCTCGTCGTAGACCCAGGGCTCCCCGGTGGCGAGCCAGCCGCCGCGCACCCGGCGGACCGCGCCGTCGACGTCGAGCACCTTGAGCATCAGCTCCAGCCGGGCCCGGCGCAGGTCGACGATCGGTTCGAGGGCCTGGGTGGAGAGCGGACGGTCGGTGTGCAGGGCGGCCAGGACGGCGCGGACCTGCGCCTCGGGCGGGAAGGCGAGCGAGGCGAAGTAGCGCCAGATCGCGGCGTCCTCGGTGCCGGGCAGCAGCAGCACCTCGGCGTGCGCGACGGCGCGGCCGGCACGGCCGACCTGCTGGTAGTACGCGATCGGGGACGGCGGCGCGCCGAGGTGCACGACGAAGCCGAGGTCGGGCTTGTCGAAGCCCATGCCCAGCGCGCTCGTGGCGACGAGCGCCTTGATCTTGTTGTCCAGCAGGTCCTGCTCGGCGGCCCGCCGGTCGGCGTCCTCGGCCTGCCCCGTGTAGGAGGCGACGGCGTAGCCCCGGGAACGCAGGAACTCGGCGGTCTCCCCCGCCGCGGCGACCGTCAGCGTGTAGACGATGCCCGAGCCGGGGAGCCGGTCCAGGCGGTCGGCGAGCCAGCCCAGCCGGTGTGCCGGGCTCGGCAGCTCGACCACGCCGAGGCGCAGCGACTCCCGGTCCAGGCTGCCGCGCAGCACGAGGGCGTCGCCCAACTGCTCCGCCACGTCGGCGGTGACCCGGGCGTTGGCGGTGGCCGTGGTGGCCAGCACCGGGGTGCGCTCGGGCAGGTTGCCCAGGAACGTACGCAGCCGGCGGTAGTCCGGCCGGAAGTCGTGCCCCCAGTCGGAGACGCAGTGCGCCTCGTCGACCACCAGCAGGCCGGTGGTGGCGGCCAGCTTCGGCAGCACGGTGTCCCGGAAGTCCGGATTGTTGAGCCGCTCCGGGCTGATCAGCAGCACATCCACGGCGCCGGCGTGGATCTCGGCGGTGATCTCGTCCCACTCGTCGAGGTTGGCGGAGTTGATCGTGCGCGCCCGGATGCCGGCCCGGGCCGCCGACTCGACCTGGTTGCGCATGAGCGCCAGCAGCGGCGAGACGATCACGGTGGGCCCGGCGACGCCTTCTGCGCCGGCCGCCTCCCGGTCCCGCAGCAGGGCGGTGGCCACGAAGTAGACCGCCGACTTGCCCCACCCGGTGCGCTGCACGCAGAGGACCCGACGACGGTCGACCACCAGCGCCTCGATCGCCCGCCACTGGTCCTCCCGGAGCCGGGCGTGCTCGCCGGCCAACCGCCGCAGCACCGCCTCGGCCCGCTCCCGTACCGCCGTCCGATCCTGGCTCATCCGGCATTTCTACCAGCTCCGGCGGACGTTGCCCGCTTCCGCGAGACGGCGGACCGTCCGGGGGCACGGCGCCCGAACGCCCTCGGACGGGGACGGTCCGCGTGCGGGTCGGCCACCGGTGCAGCCGGGGGCCCGCGTCACCACCACGCTCGGCCCGGTCGACGGCGTGCCGGACGACCGCACGGACGGCCGGGCGGGCCCTCAGGGCCAACGCGGCGGCACGGGCGCGTGCCAAGATCTGCGGCGGCAACTGTCCAGCTAGGAAAGAGAATCATGCGAATGACGCAGCAGACCGGCCGCGCCGGCAGGGTCCGGCGGGTCGCGGCGGCAGCCGTCTCCCTGGTGGCCGCGACCTCCCTGGTGGCCGGGTGTGGCAACGACGACGCCCAGGACGCCCCGGCGGCCTCCTCGCCGGTCCCGTCGGCGTCCCCGTCGGCCAACCCGAAGAGCACGCTCCTGGCGGCGGTGCCGGACGAGGAGGACCCGGCCTTCCGGTTCAGCGGCAGCGACCCGACCGGCGTCGTCACCGGCGTGGTGGACCCGGCGGGCAAGGGCATGGACCTCACCGTGACCGAGAAGGACAAGGAGCTCGACTTCACGATGAAGCTCTCCTTCCGCCTGATCGAGCAGCGCTCCTGGATGAAGGTGAGCTTCGACGGCGCCGAGGAGCTCAGCAGCATGCTCAAGCTGCCGAAGAAGTGGATGGAGCTGGACCACGCGAAGCTGACCGACCCGGCCAGCGTGCCCTACTACGAGGGTGCCGACCCGGGCAACACCGGCGCGATCCTCGGGGCGATGGGAGACACCGTGACGGACCAGGGCGGCGGGACCTACACCGGGACCGTGGACCTGACCCACGGCGAGCACGTGCGCCAGGCCATGGCCGACGCCGTGGACGTCGACGCGCTGGGCGCCGCGGCGAAGACGATCCCGTTCACGGCCGTCGTCGGGGCGGACGGGAACCTCACCTCGCTGACCCTGGAGATCCCGGCGGTCGGCAAGCTCAAGGCCACGAAGTACGTGGTGAAGTACTTCGACTTCGGCAAGGCCCCGAAGGTCACCGTGCCGACGGGCAGCCAGGCGCAGAAGGCTCCGGCGTCGGCATACGAGCTGCTGAACAGCTGACGTACGAGGACAGGAAGGGGCCGCGGTCGCACGAGAGGGCCGCGGCCCCGACTCCCGCGGGCCGTCGGTCCCCGTCCACGTGCAGGCCCCGCCGATGACGAGCCGGCGCCGGGCGGCGGCGGCTGCGTCATCGGCGGGCCTGGGCCCGCGCCGTCAGGGGCGGCGGGACGGGGTGCGCAGGGAGTGCTTCAGGAGTGCCAGGCGCGGGGCGAGGCTGGCCAGGCCGCCGGGGAAGAAGTAGACGGCCAGGATGAAGACCGTGCCGAGCACGAAGAGCGGCTGCGACAGCGGGTTGCTCAGGAACGCCGGCAGGGCCTCCACCGCGTCGGACGTGCCGAACGCGACCAGCCGGTGGTCCAGGTACATGTAGAGGATCCCGCCGATCACCGGGCCCCACCGGGTGCCCGGCCCGCCGAGCACCACCATGACCAGCAGCGCCAGGGTCCACTCGGAGGAGGTGATGTGCGGCGAGGCGCCGCCGACGATCAGGACGTAGACCGCGCCCCCGGCCGCCGCCAGTCCGCCGGCCAGGGTGAACGCCACCAGCTTGAACCGGTACGGGTCGAGCCCGAGCACCCCGATCCGCCGCTCGTCGTCGCGCAGGCCGGCGAGCACCCGCCCGGTCGGCGAGCCGGAGACCCGGTGCACCACGAAGACCACCACGACCAGGTACGCCAGCGCCAGCCAGTAGAGGTTGACGGTGTTGGTGACCCCGACCAGCCCCTCGGGCAGCCCGGAGACGTCCAGCGGCAGCCCTTCCTCGCCGCCGGTGAGCCCGCCGAAGTCGCGGGCCACCAGGATCGCCCCGACCTGGGCGAAGGCGAGCGTCACCATGGCGAACGCGATGCCGACGGTACGCAGCGCCACCGCGCCGAGCAGCGCGGCGAGGATCGTCCCGCCGGTGGTCGCGAGCAGCGCGGCCTGCCACAGCGGCAGCCCCGCCTTGGTGACGAGGATGTCGGTGCCGTAGACGCCGGCGGCGAAGTAGAGGGCGTGCCCGAAGGAGAGCATCCCGGTCCGCCCGAAGAGCAGGTCGTACCCGGCCGCCAGGCCGCCGAAGACCAGGCAGACGGCGAGCAGTTGCAGGGTGCCCGGGGAGTTCAGCGCCCCCTCGAAGATCCCCGGCAGGTGCAGCGTCGAGTACGGCAGGATCAGCGCGACCACCAGCGCGACCAGCGGCAGGTACGGGCGCAGCCCGTGCCACCGTCGGCGCCCCGGCGTCAGCTCGTCGGGCACGGCGGCCGGCGGCGCCGGCACCTCGGGGCTCTTGACCTCGGTCATGCCGTTGCCACCTTTCCGGCGATGCCCTGCGGGCGCAGCAGCAGCACCACGGCCAGCAGCGCGACCACGCAGATGTCGCCCAGCCCGGAGGTGCCGTAGTAGTTGACGAACTGTTGGGTCAGGCCGACGGCGACGGCCGCGTACGCGGACCCGATCACCGAGCCCATTCCGCCGATGACCACCACGATGAACGCGAAGATCAGCAGCGAGCCGCCCTGGCCGGGCGAGACGGTGCCGAAGTAGACGCCGCCGAGCGCGCCGGCCAGCGCCGCCGCCGCCCCGCCGATCGCGAAGACCAGGGTGAACGCCTTGCGCACGTCGATGCCGAGCGCGGTGACCATCTCCCGGTTCTCCACGCCGGCCCGGATGATCAGGCCGTAGCGGGTCCAGCGGAGGAAGGCCAGGATCGCGCCGAGCACCAGCACCGCGGCGATGATCAGCAGCAGGCCGCCGTTGGGCACGTTGGCGCCGAGGATCCCGGTGACCTGCCGGGTCCACTCGGGGCGCGGGAACGGCCGGGCGTCCGCGCCCCAGGTCGCCTGGAGCAGCGCCACGCCGGCCAGCGAAAGGCCGACGGTGACCAGCACCTGCTCGATGGTGCGGGAGTAGAGCGGCCGGATCAGCACCAGCTCGACGAGCACCGCCACCAGCGTGCCGGCGGCCACCCCGAAGGCGACCGCGACCACGAAGCCGAAGCCGTCCGACCCGGCGCCCGGCAGGTTGCCCGCCGCCCACCAGGTCCCGTACGCGCCGACGCCGAGGAAGACGCCGTGCGCGAAGTTGAGCACGTCGGCCAGGCCGAAGACCAGGGAGAGCCCGCTGGCGACCAGGAAGTAGAGCGCCGCCAGGCCGAGCCCGGTCAGCGTCAACAGGATGACGGTGTCCATCAGTGCTCGTCCTTCCGTGCGCCGGCCGGCGTACCGGCGGGGTGGTGTCCCTCGGCCGAGCCGACGCCCAGCAGCGACTTGGTCAGGGCGGTCTCCAGCAGCAGTTCCTGCGCGTCGCCGGTCCAGGCGACCCGGCCGGCGGCCAGCACGACCGCGTCCCGGGCGAGCCGCCGGACCACGGCCAGGTTCTGCTCGACCAGCAGCACCGGCACGGATTCGGCGACCCGTTCCAGCACCTCGGCCACCTCGGTCACCACCTTCGGCGCGAGCCCCTTGGTCGGCTCGTCGACCAGCAGCAGCCGGTTGTCGTTGAGCAGCACCCGGCCGATCGCGAGCATCTGCTGCTGCCCGCCGGAGAGCGAGCCGGCCCGTTGCCGTCCGCGCCGGTCCAGCTCCGGGAAGAGCGCGAACACCTTGTCGTACGCCGGGGTGCTGCCCCGCCGCTCGGCGAGCCGGAGGTTCTCCGCGACGGTGAGCCCGGCGAAGACGCACCGGTCCTCGGGCACGTAGCCCAGCCCGCCGCGGACCAGCCGGTGGGTGGGCCGGGCCAGCAGGCTCTGGGCGCCCATCCGGACGGCGCCGCGCACCTCGCCGGCGGGCGGGGTGAGGCCGACGATCGCGCGCAGCGTGGTCGTCTTGCCCACGCCGTTGCGCCCGAGCAGGACGGTGACGCCGGTCGGGGCGACCGTGAAGGACACCCCCTGGAGGATGTGCAGCCCGGCGATGCGGACCGACAGGTTCTCCACACTGAGAATGGGTTCCACTAGAGCGACTCCCCCAGGTAGGCCTCTTGCACGGTGGGGTTGGCCATCACCGTCTCCGGGGTGTCGCAGGCCAGCAGCGCGCCGTGGTGCATCACGGCGATCCGGTCGGCCAGTTCCAGGATGACGTCCATGTGGTGCTCGACCATCAGCACCGACCGGCCGCTGTCGCCGGTGAGCGAGCGGATCACCGCGACCAGCTCGGGCACGTCCTCGGCGCTGACCCCGGCCATCGGCTCGTCGAGCAGCATGACCCGGGGCTCCCCGGCGAGCAGCAGGGCGATCTCCAGCTTCCGCTTCTCGCCGTGGGCGAGGGTGCCGGCCAGCGCCGTACCCCGGTGGGCGAGGCCGACCCGGTCGAGCGCCGCGTCGGCGGCGGCGGCGACCTCCCGGTCGGCCGCCGCCCGCCGCCACAGCTTCATCGAGCCCCCGCGGTGCGCCTGCACGGCGAGCCGGACGTTCTCCCGCACGCTGAGCGAGCCGAAGACCGAGCTTGCCTGGAAGGTACGGCCGAGGCCGAGACGGGCCCGCTGGTGCGGCGGCAGGGAGCCGATGTCCTGCCCGTCGAGGGTGATCCGTCCTTCCGTGGCCCGGCGGATACCGGTGATCAGGTTGAACAGTGAGGTCTTGCCGGCGCCGTTGGGCCCGATGACGCCGAGGAACTCCCCGGGCGCCAGGTCGAGGTAGACGCTGTCGACGATGGCGACCTCACCGATCCGCCAGGTCAGACCGCGGGTGGCGAGCATCTGGTGTCAGCCCTTCATCGCCACGGCCGGCGGCGCGGACTCGTCCCCGGTCAGCGCCTTCTGGGCGGTGGCCGTGAACGCGGTGCCGCTGCCGGACAGCTTGGCCTGGAACATCGGCTGGAGCAGCGCGTGGTCCTCGGCGCGGATGGTCATCTTGCCCTTGACCCCGTCGAAGCTCCAGCCCTCCAGCGCCTTCACCATCTTCTCGACGTCGTCGCCGCCCTCCTCGATGGCCCGTACGACCATCTGCGCGGCGGCGAAGCCGTCCGGGTGGAACAGGTCGACGGTGCCGACCTTGGCCTTCAGCGCCTTCACGGCCTCGTTGTCGGAGGCCCCGTCGAAGTAGTGCGACAGGAAGGAGATCTTGCTGCCGGCGGCGCCGAAGGTCGGCCACGAGGCGCGGATGTCCAGACCGGTGACGACCGTGGTGGAGGAGAGCACGCCCTGCTGGTCGAGCGTCTGCCACATCGCGGGGGCGGTGGTGCCGGCCCAGGCGACGAAGAGCAGGTCCGGCTTGGCGGACTTGATCTGGCTGGCGAACGGGGTGAACTCGGTGGCGCTGGCCGGCGCCCGGACGCTGCTGACGGCCGCGCCCGCGCCGCCGATGACGGCCTTCACGGCCGCCTCGTTGGCGTCGCCGAAGGCGCCGTCCTGGGCGAAGACCACGACCTTCTTGCCGGCCGGATCGCCGATGAACGACTTGGCGGTGACCACGTCCTGGTACGACTGCCGCCCGGAGCGGAACGTGTACTTGTTGGCGCCGGTCACCGCGTCGGTGGCGGCGGGACCGGAGATGAAGAGGACCTTGTTCTGCGCGGCGATCGGGGCGACCTGGAGGGCCACGCCGGAAGCCGTCGAGCCCGCGATGATCTTGTTGCCCTTGCCGATCAGGTCCTTGGCCGCGGAGACCGCCTTCGCCGGGTCACCCGCGTCGTCGACCTCGGTGACCTCGACGGCCCGGTCGCCCACCTTGTTGGTGCCCTTGGTGGCGAAGTCGAGGCCGGCCTTGAATCCCTCGATGTACTGCTTGCCGTAGCTGGCGAGGGCTCCCGACTGGGAGTAGACCAGGCCAACCTTCACCGGGGCGGCGCTGTCGCCGCCACCGGAGGCGGTGTCCTGCGGGCTGCCACAGGCCGTGGCGGCGAGCGCCGCGGCCATCATCGTGGCGGCGGAGAGGAACACCCGCCGCGTCGTCCGGACCGTCATTGCGACTCCACGTGAGGACTCGGAGGTAGGGAACTCATATGACGGCTCACGCTAGAAGTGACGTCACCCACGGGCTATGTGGCCGAAACACACAAGTAACAGGGGTGGGGTGGTCGGGGGTTACAACGATCACGACGCGGTGGCGACCCCACCCGTCCGCGATGGGCGCCCGCCCCATCGACGGAAGTGATGCTGTGTCGCTCCGCGCCACCGATACCCACACCGGGCCGGTCGGGACCGTCGAGATCTTGGTAGGAAAGTGCCCCTTGAGGGGCCGTTTCCTACCAAGATCTGCGGCGTCGGCCGCATGAGATGTCGCGAGACGTCGACCGGGGCGGCGTCGAGTTGGGAAGCGGCGTGCCGTCGACCGATCCGCCACGACGCGGATCGCCCCGACAACGGGGCCGGCCCGCCGGCCCCGGGAAGTGGGGTGGCGGGCCGGCGAGGGACGGGCCGGGCTGGCCGGAGGCGGCGGCACCGTCTCCGTCAGGGCAGCCCGTGCGGGGAGGTCAGCGCAGGGCGAGGTCAGCGGCGGGCGAGGCCCTCGCGGGCGGCGACGGCGGTGTCCGGGTGGTCGGTGAAGACGCCGTCGAGGCCGAGGGCGAGGAACAGCTCGTACTCGGACTGGATGTCGCCGCGAGCGTTGGGGTCGGCGCCGATACGCAGGTCGGTCGGCAGGAACTGGTTCTCGGCCCGGAACGTCCAGGCGTGCACGATCAGCCGCTCGCGGTGCGCGTCCCGCACCAGGGTGGTCGGGGCGAGCAGCCGGCCGGTGGCGTCCCGAGGGACGATCAGGTTCTTGTTGGCACCGACGCCGTCGGCGTACGAGGCGATCCACTTCAGGCCGGCCGGCTTCGCCAGGTCCTGGTAGGTGCGGGCGTCGCCGGCGACGGTGAAGTCGTAAGGGCGGCCGGTGGCGTCGAGGAGCTGCGCGAGCCGGACGTCGATCATCTTGTCGAGCTTGCGCAGGTTGGCCGTCTCGAACGACTGGATGATGACCGGCGAGTTGCGGCGGGTCAGCCCGTTGCGCCGCAGCACCTCGACCAGCGGCTCCTCCAGCGGCAGGCCGATGGACGCGAAGTAGCTGGGGTGCTTGGTCTCCGGATAGACGCCGATCGTCCGGCCCCGCGCCCGCCCCTCGCTCCGGGCCAGGTCGATCACATCCTGGAGGGTGGGCACCTGGAACCGGCCGTCGAAGGCGGTGTTGGCGACACGCACCTTGGGCAGCCGCTCCTTGGCCCGCAGGGTCCGCAGCTCCGCGAGGGTGAAGTCCTCCGTGAACCAGCCGGTGACCGCGACGCCGTCGATGGTCTTCGTGGCCCGGCGCGCGGCGAACTCGGGTCGGGCGGCCACGTCGGTCGTACCGCTGATCTCGTTCTCGTGCCGCGCGACCAGCGCGCCGTCGCGGGTGGCGACCAGGTCCGGCTCGATGTAGTCCGCGCCCTGCCGGATCGCCAACCGGTAGGCCTCCAGGGTGTGCTCGGGCCGGTAGCCGCTGGCGCCCCGGTGACCGATCACGAGCGGCCGGTCCGCCGCCCGGGCACGCTCGGCGGCGGGTGCCGGGGCGGCCGAGGCCGTCAGCGCCGGCACGGCCACGGCCGCCGCGAGCAGGGCGCCGGCCAGGCCGAGGGCGGAAAGGGTACGTCGCAACGCAGTCTCCTTGTCGTCGAGGAATCCGCCTCAGCAGACAGGCCCGCGTTGACGGCGAGTTGGTCGGTGCCTGGCCGGCGGATGAACCCTCGGGATGCCGGTTTCCACACCCGATCCGCAGCGGAAAAGGAAGATTGTCTGGTGCGCCGGCTTCTTCGTCACCCCGTGCGGCTCGTGCCGCTCGGCTTCCTGGTGACGATCCTGGTCGGCACCGGACTGCTGATGCTGCCCTGGGCCACCAGCGAGTACCGGCACACCCCGTTCCTGACCGCCCTCTTCACCGCCACCTCGGCGGTCTCGGTGACCGGGATGGCGGTGGTGGACACCCCGAACTACTGGAACGGGTTCGGGCTCGTGATGATCACCGTGCTCACCCAGGTCGGCGGCCTCGGCATCGTGACCGGTGCGACCCTGGTGATCCTCGTGGTGGCCCGGCGGCTGGGGCTGCGCAGCCGGCTGCTGGTGCAGGCCGAGACCGCCGAGTTCGGCATCGGCGACGTACGCCGGCTGCTGCTGCGCATCGCCGGCCTCGCGCTGGCCTGCGAGGCGGTCATCACCGCGATCCTGACCGCCCGGCTGTGGATTACCTACGACTACCCGTTCGGCCGGGCCCTCTGGGGCAGCGTCTTCCACGCCGTCCAGGCGTTCAACAACGGCGGGTTCGCCCTCTACACCGACAATCTGGTCGCCTTCTCGACCGACGCCTGGGTCACCCTGCCGCTGGCGATCGGCACGATCGTCGGCGGGCTGGGCTTCCCGGCGCTCTTCGAGGCGGTGCGGGAGTGGCGGCAGCCCACCCGGTGGGCGGTCTCCACCAAGCTGACCGTCTGGGGCAGCCTGACACTGCTGGTGGTGGGCTTCACCGCCCTGCTGACCATCGAGTGGGCCAACCCGCGCACCCTGGGCATCTACACCTGGCCGGACAAGCTCCTGGTGGCGTTCGCCCAGAACTCGTACATCCGCACCGGCGGTTTCAACGTCCTGGACATGGGCGGCCTTGAGGAGGAGAGCTATCCCCTCCTCATCGCGCTGATGTTCATCGGCGGCGGCAGCGCCAGCACGGCCGGCGGGATCAAGGTGACGACCTTCTTCCTGCTCGCCTTCGTGATGTGGGCGGAACTACGGGGAGAGCCGGACGTGACGGTCGGGAAACGCCGGGTGGCCACCGCCAGCCAGCGGCAGGCCATCACCGTCGCCCTGCTCAGCGTCGCGCTGGTGGCCTGCGGCACGGTACTGCTGATCTTCCTCACCGAGGGAGTCCCCTACTACGCGGCGCTGTTCGAGGTCACCTCGGCGCTCACCACCACCGGCCTCAGCCTCGGGGTCGCCGCGTCGCTGCCGGAGAACGGCCAGCTCGCCCTGATCATCCTCATGTTCGTCGGCCGGATCGGGCCGCTGACCCTCGGGTCGGCGCTCGCCCTGAACACCCGCCGGCGGCTGTACCGCTACCCGGAGGAGCAACCCATTGTCGGCTAGGAGGACGGACGAGGGCAGTGTCGTGGTGATCGGGCTGGGCCGGTTCGGGTGTCACCTGTCCGGCGCGCTGGCCGCGATGAACCACGAGGTGCTGGCCATCGACCGCAACCCGGAGCAGGTGCAGCGGTGGTCGGCGCAGCTCGACCGCGTCGTGCAGGCCGACGCCACCGAGGAGGGGTCGCTGCGCCAGCTCGGCGTGGCGGACTTCGGCCGGGCGGTGGTCGCCATCGGCGCCTCGTTGGAGGCGAGCGTGCTGACGGTGTTGGCGCTGGTCGAGCTGGGCGTACCGCAGATCTGGGCGCGGGCCACCTCGACGAAGCACGCCAAGATCCTGGACTCGGTCGGCGCGCACCACGTGATCTTTCCCGAGGCGGAGACCGGGGAGCGGCTGGCCCACCTCATCGTCAGCAGGATGCTCGACTTCATCGAGTTCGGCGACGACTTCGCCATCGCCAAGGTGTGCGCCCCGGAGGCGATGCTCGGCCGGCCGCTCTCGGAACTGACGCCCACCGGGCGCTACGGGGTGCGCGTGGTGGGCGTGAAGCTGCCCGGGGAACGCTTCCGGTACGCCACCGACGCCACCGTGATCGCCCCGGGCAGCATGCTGATCGTCGAGGGGGACATCGAGCAGGTGCAACGGTTCGCGGAGTTCAGCTGACCCCGGCGGGCTCAGTCGTCATCGTCATCGTCCCTTTCCGTGTCCCTTTCCCTTTCCGTTTCCTGGCTTACTTTTTTTCCACCACCCGCCTTGCCCTTGCCGGAGTTGTCGGACTTGGCCTTCGACCCGCCGGAACTCCCGGCCGACGTGCCGGCCTTCTTCGTCGGGGCCTTGACGGTGGGCGCCTTGACCGGTGCCTTGGCCGGCGCCTTCGTGGGTGCCACGCTGGGCGCCGCGCCGGCCACCCCGGAGACCTGCGCCCCGCAGGCCTCGTCGCCGAGGCGGAACTCCAGCGGCAGCGGGTTGGCCCCGCCGTGGCGGCCGGTCAAAGTGAGTTTCTCGGACGCGCCGGGGGCCAGCGCGGCCCGCTCCGGAGCCGGCTCCACGAGCACCGTGCGCCCCTGCTGGCGCACCGGGACGGGGGTCGCCTTCGTCACCGTCTGCTGGCTGGGGAAGGTGAAGCTCAGCCGCCAGTCGCGCAACTCGCGCATGCCGGTGTTGGTCAGGGTCAGCTCGGCGGCGAAGTCCTTGCCGGAGTCCGTGCGCAGCGCGTACGTGACCCGGCACGGCGGCGGCGTCTCCGCCCCCATCCGCGCCTCCGTCGGCTGGTCGATGCCGCCGCTGGCGGGACTGTGCGAGGTCACCCCCCACAGCGCCGCGGTCACCGCCACCAGCCCGGCGGCGGCCACCCCCGCCTCGATCCGCCGGCGCCGGGTCGCCGCCCGCCGGTTGCGCGTACGGGAGAACGGCAGCGCGTCGGTCGCGGCGGACCAGGGCAGGATCGTGGTGCCGGCGGCGGCGAACGCGGCCTCGTCCACGGGCCCCGCCGCAGGGGAGACCGGCACGGCGGAGATCATGCCGGCGGCCTCGGCGAGCGTACGCGCGACCTCGGCGGTGGCGGGCCGGTCACCCGGGCGCTTGGCCAGGCAGCGGCTCACGAGCTCGCGCACCTCGTCGGGCAGCCCCGGCACCGGCGGCATCGGCTCCGGCTCGTTGTACATGTGCGCGCGCAACATCTGCGTGGTGGTGCTCGCCTGCCACGGCAGCCGGCCGGTGAGCATCCGGTAGAGCAGCAGGCCGACCGCGTACACGTCGGTGGCCGGGGAGACCTGGCCGTTGTCGAGCCGCTCCGGGGCGAGGTACGCGGGGGTGCCGAGCAGTGTGCCGTCCGGCCCCTTCTCCTTCTCCCCCACCAGCGCGGAGATGCCGAAGTCGACCACCTTCACGCCGGTGGCGGTCAGCATGACGTTGCCCGGGGTGACATCGCGGTGCACCACGCCGCGGGCGTGCGCGGTGGCCAGCGCCGAGGTGACCTCCGCGCCGATCGTCACCGCCTCCCGCCAGGGCAGACTGCCCCGGCGCAGCCGGCCGGTCAGCGACTCCCCGTCGACCAGCTCCATGACGACGTACGGCACGGTCAGGCCGACCTGCTCCGACTCGCCGTAGTCGTAGACGTTGGTGATGTTGGGGTGGCACAGCCTTGCGGCGGCCTGCGCCTCGATCCGGATGCGGTGCCGGAACGCGCGGTCGGCGGCCAGCCGCGACGCGAGCACCTTGACCGCCACCTGCCGGCCCAGCACCTCGTCGTAGCCGCGCCAGACCACGGACATGCCGCCCGCCCCCAGCTGCTCGATCAGCCGGTACCGCTCGCCCAGCAGTTGTGCGCCGTCCCGGATCGGTCCACCCATGAAGGTCGTTGTTGCCCCGGACCGGCCCGGCTACACCTGAAGGGTCGGAATCGGTCAGCGATTCACCCGTTCAGGCGGTGGCGAGGAGCTGGTCCACGGGCGCGTAGTCGTCGGTCAGCACCAGCGCCTCGCCGACGAACGCGGTGAGGTCCGCGCCCGCCAGCAGGCTGGCGTCCTCCCGCAGCTCGGCCAGCCGGGCGCGGACCGCCTCCAGCGGCAGCGGGGTGTCGGAGGCGACGATGAGGAAGTTCGAGCCCTCCCGACCGGCGAGCGCCGCCGCCGGGGCGATCAGGGCGACGTGCCGGAACTCGGCGGCGACGGTGGCCAGCTCGCTGCGGATGAAGCGCAGCGGCGGGTAGTCGATGACGTTCTGCACGTAGACGCCGCCCGGGCGGGTCACCCGGCGGACCTCGGCGGCCATCTCCCGGGTGGCGAGGTGCCAGGGCACCACCAGGTGCCCGAACGCGTCGCCGACCACGAGGTCGCGGCTGTCGGTGGCCTCCCCCGCGACGAGCAGCCGGGCGTCACCCACCACCGCCCGCAGGTCCGGCCCCTGGCGTACGCCGAGCTGACGCTCGCCCAGCTCCACCAGCCCGCCGTCGATCTCGAACACGACGTTGTCCGTGCCCGGGCGGGTGGCGGTCAGGTAGCGGGGCACGGTGAACCCGCCGCCGCCCAGGTGCAGCGCGTCGAGCCGCTGCCCCTGCGGGGCGACCACGTCGGCCACCGCCCCGATCCACCGGGTGTACGCGTACTCCAGGTGGGTGGGGTCGGCGAGGTCCACGTACGAGTGCTGGGCCGAGTTGAGCAGCAGGGTGCGGCCGGAGTCCCGGGCGGGATCGACCTCCACGCTGGCGCAGTGGTAGGCGGTCTCGATGTCGCACGGGTTCGGGGCGACGGTGGTCAGGCCGGCGCCGACGAGACCGAGCACCGCCAGGGCGGCCTTGGCGCGGGCGGGGCCGGGCAGCTCCGCGCGGTCCTGGCGGCGCAGCCACACCCCGAGGCCGAGCCCGGTGAGCCCGAGCGAGGCCGCCAGGGCGAACAGGATGACCGTGCTGGGCAGCGCGGCCACCAGCACGAAACCGGTGACCAGGGTGGCCGTGACCGCGCCCAGCGTGCCTACGCTGGAGAGCCGGCCGACCACCTGGCCGGTGCGCCGCAGGTCGGCGAGCTGGAGCTTGACGACCAGCGGGGTGACGGCGGCGAGCAGGGCCGCCGGCACGAAGACAGCCAGCGCGACGAGCAGCAGGATGGCCGAGGCCGCCCCGCCGCGCAGCACCTCGCCGGCGTACCGGACGACGGGCAGGGTGACGGCCGTGGCGATGCCGGCCAGCACCAGCGCCGGGGCCAGCATCGCCCTCGGGTTGCGCCGGTCGGCCAGCCAGCCGCCCGTCCACGCGCCGTAGGCGATGGCGGCCAGGGCGATGCCGATGACCGAGCTGGTCACCTGGAGGGTCACCCCGACGTACGGCCCGACCAGCCGCAGCGCGGCGGTCTCCAGCACCAGGACGGCGCCGCTGGAGAAGAAGACCAGGAACGCGGCGAGGCCGTTGGGCAGGGCCCGGGCGGTGGAGGCCGCCGGAGTGGCGGGCGGGACCGTGACGTCGGAGGATGGGGAGCTCACCCGCGCGATGGTACGCAGGAAAACTGGGCCCCCGGGTCAGTACATCGAGAGATGAACATGGTTCGTGTGGTCGGCGGCGGGGCTGCCGCTGCCGCCGTACGCCCGCCAGCCGGTGCCGGGGTGCCAGATCTGCCGGTACCAGATCACGTAGAGCACGCCCAGCCTGCTGGCGTTGCGCACGTGCCAGGCGGCGAGGCTGTCCCCGTACGACTTGTCCCCGCCGGTGGCGGTCTTGTCCTCGAACCCGCCGGTGGCGGCCGAGAAGTCGCAGGCCCGGCCCTTGGGGTGCTCGCCGGAGCCGCCGCTGCGGTAGCAGGAGACGTGCCGCTTGTAGCCCGCGGCCTGGGTCTGCTTGAGGGCGTTGAGCGTGCGCGGGGTGATGCAGCCGGAGGTGGTCGGGTCGTTCACCGAGCAGGACTCCGACGGCCAGGACCCGTCCGAGTTGCGGGGGGCCGGCTTCGCCGAGGAGGAGTTGCCGCCGCTGAAGCCGCCGCTGCTGCCCGAGCTGACCTCCGCGAGCGCCGCCTCGGCCTCCTTCTTCTTCTTCGCCATCACGGCGAGCTGCTTCTGCTGCTCCCGCACCTCGGTGTCGATGGCGATCTTGGCCTGTCGCGCCTGCTCCCGCGCCTCGATCAGGCTGCGCAGCCGCCTGCTGTCGCGCTGCGCCATCAGGTCGAGGCTGGCCGCCCGGTCCAGGAACGCCTCCGGGGAGGCGCTGTTGAGCAGCATCGACGTGGGCGTCAGCCGGCCCAGCCGGTAGGACTGGGCGGCCACCTCGCCGACCTGCGCGGTCAGCTCGACCAGCCGGACCTCCACGGCGCCCAGCTGCACGGCCAGCTGCTTCTGCCGGACCTTCGAGTTCTCCAGCTTCCCCTTGGCCTCGATGTGCGCCTTGGCGGTGGCTTCCAGGGCGTCCCGGAGCTTCTTGGTGCCGCCCTCGTTGGGCTCCGCGTACGCCGGCACGGCGCCCACGCCGAAGAGCAGCGTGACGGCGACGAGCAGGGCGGTCAGCGGACGGCGGGCATGCCGCCCGGCCGACAGGGCGGTCAGCGGACGGCGGCCGCGACGCCCGACGGGCATGGTCCTGCGCACGAAAGCATCCTTCCGTCGGCCGCCGGCCCCGGATGACAACACGGCGCGGCGGCGGCCCCCGCCGGGCGCCGGTCGGCGGCCTGCTGGCGGAGACCGGCGGTCAGGATACCGGACGGAGCACGCCGGGCCAGGCCCGCGAACGCCCGGACCGTCGAACGTCCACGCAGGGTCGCAACGGCGTCACGCCCCGTCGAGCAGGGCCTCGCGCACGCCCATCCAGACCTGCTCGCTCGCGGCGACCAGGAGGCCGTGGCCGTCGTCGCCCGGGCGGTAGTCGGTGCCGTCGAAGCGCCGGGCTACCCCGCCCGCCGCCCGGACCAGCAGGGCGCCCGGGGCGTGGTCCCACGGCAGGGTGCGCCAGAAGAGCACGAAGTCCTGGTCCCCGGTCAGCACGTCCAGGTATTCCCGGCCGGCGCAGTGCTGGCCGGGCAGCATCTCGCCCAGCCGCGCGCCGCCCTCCTCGACCAGCGCGCGCGGCGCGGCCGGCAGCGCGTGCGACATCGCGGCGCCGCGCACCGCGTCGAGCGCGGGCGCCCGGTCGCCGGTCCGCACAGGTTGGCCGTCGAGCCAGGTGCCCTCGCCGGCCCGCGCGACGGCCAGCGTCCCGGCGAGCGGGTCGAGCACCCACGCGGCGACGGGATCCCCGTCGGTCAGCAGCGCCACCATCAGCGCGAACGGCTGCCGGCCCGCGGCGAAGTTCGAGGTGCCGTCGACCGGGTCGACGAGCCACACGTCGCCGGAGCCGCGCAGGTGCTCCAGCAGGGCCGGGTCGTCGGCGACCGCCTCCTCGCCCACCACGACCGAGCCGGGACGCAGTCGGCGCAGGGCCGCCGAGATCACCTCCTCGGCGCGGCGGTCGGCGACGGTGACGAGGTCGCCCGGCGCCTTCTCGCTCACGTCGGCGTCGTCGAGCTTGCGGAACAGCGGAAGCACGACCTGGTCGGCGGTCTCACGCAGCAGACCACCGACGTCGTCGAGCAGGGTGTCAGCCACGCGGCGGCAGCTTCACCACGCTGACGAAGAACTCGTCGATCTGCCGGACCACCGAGATGAAGCGCTCGAAGTCCACCGGCTTCGTCACGTACGCGTTGGCGTGCAGCTGGTAGCTGCGCAGGATGTCCTCGTCGGCCTGGGAGGTCGTCAGCACCACCACCGGGATCCGGCAGAGCTGCTCGTCCTTCTTGATCTCCTCCAGCACCTCCCGGCCGTCGCGGCGCGGCAGGTTCAGGTCGAGCAGGATCAGGTCCGGCTGCACCACGTCGGCGTACTGGCCCTCCCGCCGCAGGTAGGCGAGCGCCTCGGCGCCGTCGGAGACGACGGTCAGCCGGTTGCGGAGCTTGTGCTCCTCGAACGCCTCCTGGGTCATCAACACGTCACCCGGATCGTCCTCGACCAGCAGGACCTCGATCGGGCTCTTGCCGTCCGCCGGCGCGGTCATCCCACCGTCTCCCTCATGTCACCCGTTCTACCGCCTTCCGGTGCCCGGCCGGGCCCGTCCGTGGTCTCCGTCTCGTCGTCGCGCCGGTCGGCCTGCGCCGGGACACCGCCCGTGCCGGCCCCGGCGGCGGGCTCGTCGCCGTTCCCGGGCGTCCCGTCGCCGTCCCCGGCCACACCGTCCCCGGCTTCACCGTCCGCGCTCGCGCCGTCCCCGGGCGCCGGCTCGTCCGCCGTCGACGCGGCGGCCGCCTCGACGTCCTCGGGGAGCGCCGGGAGGGTGAAGCGGATCGCCGTGCCCTCCTCGGTGCCCGTGTCCACCCAGACCCGACCGCCGTGGTACTCCACGATCTTCTTGACGATCGCCAGCCCGATCCCGGTGCCCGGGTACGCGTCCTTGGCGTGCAGCCGCTGGAAGATGACGAAGATCTTGTCGGCGAACTCCGGCTCGATCCCGATGCCGTTGTCCTGGCAGCTGATCTCCCACTCGTCGCCCACGAGACGGGCCGAGACGTGCACCTTCGGGGGCACGTCGGGGCGGCGGAACTTGACCGAGTTGCTGACCAGGTTGGCCAGCAGGTTCGTCAGCAGCGGCTCCTCGCCACGGATGACGGGCAGCTCGCCCCAGGTCAGCTCCGCGTCGGCGTACTGCCGGGCCGCCTCGGTCTGGCCGGCCACGTCGCCCATGACCTTGTTCATGTCGACCTCGGTGAAGCCGGTGGTGAGCCGGCCGATCCGGGAGAAGGCGAGCAGGTCGTTGATCAGGCGCTGCATCCGCTGCGCGCCGTCGACCGCGAACGCGATGTACTGGTCGGCCCGCTCGTCCAACTGCCCCGCGTAGCGGCGCTGGAGGAGCTGGCAGAAGCTGGCCACCTTGCGCAGCGGCTCCTGGAGGTCGTGCGAGGCGACGTACGCGAACTGCTCCAGGTCACGGTTGGAGCGGGTGAGTTCCTCGGCCTGCTTCTGGAGCTGGCTGTTGACCCACTCGATCCGCTCCCGGGCCTCCCGTACCTCGGCCAGGTCCTTGGCGATCTTGCGCCGCATGGCGTCCACGTCCTCGGCGAGCCGGAGGAACTCGGGCGGGCCGGCGCCGGCGATGCCGTGCTGGTAGTCGCCCTCGGCCACCTCGCGGACCTGGTCGGCGAGGCCGGTCAGCGGGCGGATCACCATCTTGTCCAGGGAGACCAGCAGCATGCTGCCGGCGATGATCACCACCGCGAGGGCGGCGATCAGCAGGACGACCAGCAGGTTGCTCGTCCGCAGGACGTCCTCGGCACTGCGCTGCCGGGCCTCGAAGATCTCCTGCTGGAGATGGTCGACGGCGCCGCGTACGTCGTCGAACTGCTCCCGCGCCTGGTCGGTGATGAGCGCCTGCCCCGCGGCCGTGCCGTTCTGCTGCGTCGTGGTGACCACCGGCACCGCCACCGCCTGGCGCCACGCCTCGGCCCGTTGCTCGACCAGCCGGATCTCCTGCCGAAGCTCCGGATAGTCGTCGACCAGCCGCTGCATCGAGGCGACCAGGTCCTGCTCGCGCTTGCGGCCCGCCTCGTACGGCGTCAGGTCGGCCGGGTTGCCGCTGACCGCGTAGCCGCGGATCGCCGTCTCCTGGTCCAGCAACGCGTTCAGCAGCTCCTGCGCCTGCACCCGCAGCGGGCCGGTCTTGTACAGGATCGCGTCGATGTGCGTCCGGTTCTTCGCCGCCAGCGCCACCTCGCCGCCGGCCAGCCCGATCAGCAGGATCGCGACGACGGTGAGCAGCGTGACGACCCGCCGGCGCAGGGTCCAGTCGCCGACGCGCGTCACCGGCCACCGCCCCGGCTCACCAGGAGCATGGCGACGTCGTCGGCGAACGGACCGCCGTTGAGCTGCTCGGCGCGCCCGACCAGCCAGGCCGGCAGCTCCGACAGCGGCACCGCGAGGGTCGCCGGGTCGGCGAGCAGTCCGCTGAGGCCCGGCACGTCGAGGCGCTCGTCGCCCTCGCCGATCCGGCCCTCGATGAGGCCGTCGGTGTACATCAACAGGGACCAGTCATCGGTGTCGAACTCCAGGTCGTAGGCCACGGGCCGGCGGGGTCGTACGCCGAGCAGCAGGCCGCCTGGCGCCGGAACCGGCACCACCTTGCCCCCGGCGAGCAGCAGCGGCGGCGGGTGCCCGGCCAGCCGGACGGTGGCCCGGTTGGCGTCGAGGTCCAGCCGCACGGTCGCGACGGTCGCGAAGATCTCCTGGAGCCGGCGCTCGCTCATCAGCACCTGTTCCAGCGCCGGGAGCACCTCGTCGTCGGGCACGCCGGCGAGGATCAGCGCCCGCCAGGCGACCCGGAGCTCGACGCCGAGGGCCGCCTCGTCCACGCCGTGCCCGCAGACGTCGCCGACGATCAGGTCGAGCCGGTCGGGCCGGGTCTGCACCACGTCGTAGAAGTCACCGCCGATCAGGGCGGCGTGCCGGCCGGGCCGGTAGAAGGTGTGCACCGCGACGACGTCGGTGGTCATCAGTGGCTGGGGCAGCAGGCCCCGTTCGAGGCGGGCGGACTCGGCCTGGCGCAGCTCGACCTCGCGCAGTCGCCGGGCGTTCTCGTCGGCCCGCTTGCGCTCCACCGCGTAGCGCAGCGCCCGGGTCAGCAGCACGCCGTCGACCTGGCCCTTGACCAGGTAGTCCTGGGCGCCCTCGGCGACCGCGACGATGCCGAGGTGCTCGTCGGAGCGGCCGGTCAGCACGCAGACGGCGGCGCCGCTGGCCATCTCCAGCACCTGCCGCAGCCCGTCGAGGCCCTGCGCGTCGGGCAGGCCCAGGTCGAGCAGGACGCAGTCGACGCCCATCACGCGCTGCCGGGCCTCGCTGAGGCTGGTGGCCACCAGCAGGTCGATCATCGAGTTCGTCTCGGCGAGCAGCTCACCGACCAGGAAGGCGTCGCCCTCGTCGTCCTCCACCAGCAGCACCCGCAGCCGCTCGCCGGGAGGCAGGTTGGGATGACGTCCCATGCCGCCGTGCGGATACGGCGCGACGGAGGAACCGGCCAGGCCGGTCCCCCGGTGCGGCCGGGTCACCGCCGCGAGACGCGGGAGATCGCTGGTGATGTCGGGCTCCTTCCGAGTGCCCTGCTGATCCTGTATTAGACAACGTTCGCACACAACACGACGGGCTCCGCATGCGCGGGCATGGGTCGGATCACTGTGCGGCGAGGGGCAAAGCGGGCGTCCGCGCTCCCCCGGCCCACACCGGGAGTCCCGCTGACGGCCGCCGGGGTGCAGGATGGTGCCCACCTGAGACCAGTCCCGAGGAGACCCCGTGGGCGCACCCCCCACCCGCCCCGCCGACCGCGCGCTGGCCCGGCCCCGTCGCCGGCTGGCCGCCGCCGCGGCGGCGCTCGCCGCGCTCGTCGCCGTCGGCGCCGGCACCCTGCTCGACCTGCGCACCCCCGCGCCGCGCCCGGCCGACGCGCCGTCGGGCGAGTTCAGCGCCGCCCGGGCGTACGCGCACGTCGAGGTCGTCGCCGCGCGGACGCACGTGGCGGGCAGCCCCGCCAACGACCAGGTCCGCGCCCACGTCGAGGGGGTGCTGCGCGGCCTCGGCCTGGAGACCGAGGTGCAGGACACGGTCGCGCCCGAGGCCGGCCAGCTCAGCGGGGCGGCCGGCGGGGCCACCCTGGCCCGGGTACGCAACGTGGTGGCCCGGCTGCCCGGCACCGATCCCACCGGCAAGGTCTTCCTCGTCTCGCACTACGACTCGGTGCAGTCCGGGCCGGGCGGCAACGACGACGCCGCCGGCACCTCGGCCATCCTGGAGGTGGCCCGCGCCCTGGCCGCCGGCCCCCGGCCGCGCAACGACATCGTCTTCGTGCTCACCGACGCCGAGGAGGCGTGCCTGTGCGGGGCGGCGGCGTTCGCGTCCAGCCACCCGCTGGCCGCCGGCGGTGGCGTCGTGCTCAACCTGGAGGCGCGCGGCTCGACCGGCCCGGTGATCATGTTCGAGACGTCGCGGGACAACGCCGCCCTGGTGGACGCCTTCGGCCGGGCCGCCCCGCACCCCGTGGGCACCTCGTTCGCCGTGGAGATCTACCGCGCGCTGCCCAACGACACCGACTTCACGGCGTTCCTCGACAACGACTTCGTCGGGCTGAACTCGGCGTACATCGACGGCGGGGCGATCTACCACACCCCCCTGGACACTCCCGCCGCCATGGACCGGGCCAGCCTCCAGCACCACGGCGACAACGCCCTCGGCCTGGCCCGCGAGTTCGGCCGCGTCGACCTGAGGGCGCTGGACTCCGGGCACGACGCCACCTACTTCCCCGTCCCGGGCGGGCTGGTCCGCTACCCCGGCTGGCTGGTCCTGCCCCTGGCGCTGCTGGCGCTCGCCGCCGTGGCGGCCCTCGGCTGGCTCGCCCTGCGGCGGGGCCGCACCACCGGGGGCCGGCTCGCCGCCGGGTTCGGGCTGGCGCTGCTGCCGCTCGTGCTCGCCCCGCTCGCCGCGCAGCTGCTCTGGGCGGCGATCACCGCGCTGCGGCCCGGCTACGCCGAGCTGCTCGACCCGTACCGGCCCACCTGGTACCGGCTGGCCGTGGTGGCGCTCGCCGCCGCCGTCCTGTGCACCTGGTACGCGCTCACCCGCCGCCGGGTCGGCCCGGCCGCGCTCGCCATCGGAGGGCTGGGCTGGCTGGCCGTGCTCGGGGTGCTGCTCGCCGTGCTGGTGCCCGGCGGGGCGTACCTGGTCACCCTCCCGGCCCTGGCCGGCGCGCTGGCCGGGCTGGTCGCGCTGAGCGTGCGGATCGACGGTCCGTGGCCGGTGGTCGCGACCACCCTGGCCGCCGCGGTGGCCGTGGTGATCCTGCTGCCCACCGTCGTCCTGCTCTTCCCGGCGCTCGGCATGGCCATGGGCGGGGTCGCGGCGCTGGTCGCGGTGCTGCTCGGCCTCGCCGCGCTGCCGGTGGTCGACCTGCTGCACCCGCAGGCCGGCGGGCAGCGCGGACTGCTCGCCGTGCGCGCGCGCCGACTCGGCGCGCTGCCGGCCGCCGCCACCACCCTGGCGGCCGTGGTCTTCGCCGGGGTCGGGCTCGCCGTCGACCGCTTCGACGCCGCGCACCCCGCGCCCACCCACCTGATGTACGCCCTCGACGCCGGCACCGGCCAGGCCCGCTGGCTCAGCCACGAGGAGGACCCCCAGCCCTGGACCGACGGCTACGTCGACGGGGTGACCGAGGTCGCCGACTTCCCCGGCCTGGGCGACGCCGAGCTGCGCGCCGGCCCGGCGCAGCCGGCGAACCTGTCCGCCCCCAAGCTGGAGGTGCTCGCCGACACCACCGCCGGCGCCGAGCGCACGCTGCGCCTGCGGCTCGTCCCGCAACGCCAGGTCCGCCTGACCACCCTGCACGTCGACGCGGCGACCGCGACGGTACTGCGGGCGGAGGTGGCCGGCCGGGCGGTGCCGGTGGAGGCCCGGGAGGGCCGCTGGGGCTTCGGCCTGGTCTTCCACGCCCCGCCGCCGGAAGGCATCGAGGTGACGCTGACCGTGACGCCGAAGGCGGGGCAGGTGGCGCTGCGCGCGATGGACGCCAGCGACGGCCTGGACGCCCTGCCCGGCTTCCGCCCGCGCCCGCCGGACGTGGGGATCGTGGGCTCGCACAGCTCGGAGATGCTGGCCGTGGCCCGCACCTATCCGCTCTAGGCGAGGTGGCGGCGGCCTGCGGGTGTGGCTCGGGGAACGATCGGTTCCCGAGCCACACCCGCACCTGTCAGGTGACTCAGCCTCGGGTGACCGTGACCTCGGCGGTGAAGGCGCCGCTGCCGTTGCCCGGCGCGTCGTCGTTGATCCGCAGGTACAGCGTGCTGCCGGAGCCGTAGTAGGTGAACGTCGTGCCCGTCCCGGCGTACCGGTAGTTGCCGTTGGTCTTGGCCAGCAGCGAGAAGGCGCGGGCGTTCGTCATCGGGAACTTCGAGTCGCCCGCCATGTTCGTCCAGCCCTGCGGCCCGTTCTGCCCGGTGAGCCACACGCCGGACCAGATCGACCCGTAGGCGCTGATCTGGACCCGGTCGCCGTACTGCAGCCAGCAGCCGGAGTTGACGTCGTACGACGCCTCCTCGACCTGCTTGGTCTCCTCGCAGACGATCGTGCTGGTGGCCGCCGCCTGTGCCGGCGTCACACCGACCAGCGCGCTGCCCGCCACGGCCGCCGCCACCGCCAGCCGGGCCGATACCGTCTTGAATCTCATGTGGTCCCCCCTCGAAATGGTTGCCGTTACGGAGATCAACACTAGGAATCCGAACGTCGGGGCACCTCAGTGCAAGCACGTAATTGATGTCGGCCAGGGGTCAGTCCGGGTCAGTCCGCCAGGAAGGTCAGCACCGCGAGCACCCGCCGGTGGGTGTCCGGCTCGTCGGCCAGGCCGAGCTTGACGAAGATGCTGCGTACGTGGGTCTCCACGGTGCGCTCGGAGAGGTGGAGTTCGGCGGAGATGCCCCGGTTGGCCCGACCTGCGGCCATCCGGGCCAGGATCTCCCGCTCACGCGGTGACAGCGCGCCGACACCCACCGACACGCGCGGGCGGCGCAACAGCCGGTCGACCACGATCGGATCGATCGCCGTGCCCGACGCCGCGACTCTGCGCACGTCGCGGAGGAACCCGGCGACGTCGGTGATCCTGTCCTTGAGCAGATAGCCGACCCCGCCACCGGGCTGCTGGAGCAGCGCCAGGGCCTCCCGGTGCTCGAGGTGCTGGGACAGCAGCAGCACGGCGACTCCGGGGTAACGACGGCGTACGGCCAGCGCGGCGCGGACGCCCTCCACGGTGAAGCTGGGCGGCATGCGGATGTCGACGATCGCGACGTCCGGCTGGTGCTCGGCGACAGCGGCCAGCAGCTGCTCGCCGTCGCCCACCTCGGCCACGACCGTGATGCCCTGCTGCTGAAGCAACAGCGCCAGGCCGCTGCGCAGCAGTACGGAGTCGTCGGCCAGAACCGCCCGCACACCACCGTCCCGTGCGGCGACCGGTACGGCCCGGGTCATGACGCCGCGAGTGGCATGACGGCGCGTACCGCCGTGCCACGCCCCCGGCTGCTCGACACCCGCAGGGTCCCGCCGCACGACTCGACACGCTCCCGCAGGCCGTGCAGCCCGCCACCCGGCACCGCGAGCGCGCCGCCGATCCCGTCGTCGTGGACGGTGACCTCGACCCGGCCCCCGCTGGCGGCGAGTGTGACGGACACCTGGCCCGCTTGGGCGTGCTTCTGGCTGTTCGTCACCGCCTCCATCGTGACGAAGTAGGCGGCGACCGCGACCGGTTCGGGGAGCGTGAGGTGGCTGACCCGATCGTCGACCAGGACGGGGACCGCGGCGCGCTCGGCGATGGCGGCCACCGCCCCGGAGAGGCCGTGGCACACCAGGGCCGCCGGGTTCATGCCCCGGACGAGGTCGCGCAGATCGGCGATCGCCTGCTCGACCTCCGCCGCGCCGCGCGCGACCAGGGCGGGATCCTCCTGCCGCAGCATCATGGCGGCGACGAGCAGCCGCTGTTGCACTCCGTCGTGCACGTCACGCTCCACCCGACGACGCTCCCGGTCGCGAGCCCGGATCAGGTGGCGGCGCTCGGCGCGGTGCATGCTGAGCGCGGCCCCGACCGGGATCAGCGCCGCACCGAGGGCGTAGAGCGTGGTCGGCCAGTGCCCGGGGCCGTAGGCGACAGTGCTCAGCATCGCCGTGCACAGGCCGTTCACTGCCAACGCGGCCCAGAACGGGGCGTACACGTGCCGTTCGGCGCGGTCGGCCCGGCGGTACCGCACGATGAACAGCCCGGCGAGAAACACGCCGACCAGCGGATAGGACCACGCCCGCAGGTGCAGCAGATGACCGGTGCTCAGCGTCCCGGCCACCATGGCCCCGGCAACGAGCACCGGCCAGTACGCGTAGCCGGCCGCGGCGACGAGCCGCTCCCACCGCCCCCGCAGGCGGCCCGACGACACGATGAGACCGGCGTGCAGGTGCATCGGATCGTGCACGATGCTCAGCATCATGCCGGCGGTGAACAGGGCGGGCAGGGTGACGCGACCCCAGGCGTCCAGCAGCCACACCAGGCCGCAGACCACCAGCAGCGGCCCGATGCGGTTGTCGGGGCGCTCCCGCCACAGCCGCAGTCCCACCTCGACGTGCAGGACCCCGGTGACGGCGAGGCAGGCCAGCTCCCAGGGATCCGTCCAGTACAGCGCCAGCAGCGGTCCGCACAGCAGCGCCGCGGTCGCGACACGCAGCGGCCACCGTAGAAGTTCCATGGATCATGATGTTGCCGCGTGGCCGCAAGCATCGGTGGATGTCCGTCGTCAGCCCGACTTTTCCGCCCCCAAATGGGTCGGGGAAGCGGGCGTTCCTACTTCCAGCGGAAGCGCACGAACGGACCCAGATTAACGCGTTGACCTGCGCCGCACCGCCACCGCAGGATCGCGGGAACAGATCGGGCACAACTCGGCGCATCACCGGGATCCCGCCAGCCGAGGGCCAGATAGGGCCGCGTCAACCAGGTTCCGCGTCCGGTCAATTGCCTCCGGCCACTCCCCCGCGTACGTGTTCAGGGTGATGATCGGCGTTGCATGCCCCAGCGCCATCTGAACCGTCTTCACGCTCGCCCCGCCATGGATCAGCAGCGTCATCGAGGCGAAGGCGGGGCCGGCTGCCGGGATGTCGGGTCTCAGGCCTACGTGACAGATCGGTATCGGGACTTGCTTGACATGTCCGGCTAGCCCGTCAGTCCTCACGATCGCCTACTGAGCCGACAGCATCTGTATTGTCCTGTCGACTGATGATCGCCAAGGGAGTCGGGCATGAGCAAGGCCGTCACGAGGATGTTCGCCCGGGGGGTGGTAGCTGTGATGGTCGGGACCGCCGTACTCGGCTGCTCGCCCCAGTCCGGACGGCAGGCGGCGGCACCCTCACCTTCTACGTCGGTGCAGCCCACCGCGAACCCGTCCAGTATGCGGGCACGCCTTGAACTGCCGATGCGGCTGGGTAACCGCTCCCGGTTCTTCCATAGGCCGCTGCTCTTCGCTCTGGGCGACGACCTTGAGCGACTGAGTCGGCTAGTGGACGATCCAAGGGACGAAGCCGGGCAGGTCTACAACGGCGAGAGTGACGCCGACTATGCGGTACTGGTCAGCGCTGTAGCTGGCACCGTGAGCGACGAGGAAGCAACGCTGGACGAGGTGTTCAGGTTTTTTCCGCAAGTGCGTGAGATCCGAGCGGTGGACCCTGGCCCCTTGGGCGGCGTGGCCCGCTGCGGTAACGGCCGCAACGACCAGTACTACGTCACGATGTGCGCCTGGGCCGATCGGATCAGCCTCGGAACGGTCACCTTCCTCAGCTCGAAGAAGCGCCTGGGCCCCCCTGGGAACGAGTTCATAGAGATCCGGAGCATGTTGGAGATTCCTATCCCGGGACCTGACCCCCGGCCAGTGATAACCGGGTAGGTCTGGCGCCGTTAGCAGGACGAGGCGACCGGCTCCCCTGTCCTGACAACCGGCTGCCGGCCCCGTTCAAACTTTCTGTACGTCTTCATGGCGGCCCTTGACGGGCCGCACGCGCCGCCGCCAGGGCGCGCGTCCGTCGCTGCGCTGGCGCTCCGACTCCGGCCACGCAATACGCCCGGCGGCTGGCGCGGAGAGCGGGAAGCCCGGTGGGCCGCCGAGGACGACAGGGGTATTGACCGGTTGGGGGTTGGGCCGGCAGCCGGCCGGGCCGCGCGGCCACGAGCCCGCGCGGCGTGAGGGAGCGGACGCCGGCCGCGTTGGCGAGCTGGCGGTGGTCGCGGGGTTGCGGTTACTGCGCCTCCGGCGGGGGCGCTCCGGCTCCAGGATGGCCGGGGCTGCGTCGGCGCGTTGCGGTCCGTGGGTGGTAGCGGTAGGCCATCCCGCCCGCCATCGACCCGGGCAAGCCGAGCAGACCACCGCCCGATCCGCCAGCGTCCGAACTTGCGTCAAGGCCGTCTTGACGTGGCGGGCCGGGCGGCGGCCCGCTCCCCGGAGGGCGGGTCGATGGCAGACGGGATGGCGAGGCGCGGCTGCTGCGTCAGGCTGTCGTAAGGCCGACCGAGTCTCAGACGGCGTGTCGCATGGAGCCACCTCGAACGTGAGGCAGGTTCGAGGTATGAGCATGAGCATCCCGGAGGACGGCACGCCTGTGTTGCAGGACTTCCTTTACGTTGACGTGCCACGCGTGCGGTCCCTTCTTGGGCAGCTGTATCAGGGCACCCCGGATAAGGTCGAGGAAATCACCGAGCGCCTTAACCGGTGGGGCCTTGGGGCATCCCTCGGTGTGGCAAAGGGCGAGGCCGGACGCCAATCGATCTCACGGAACCAGGAAACCCGGAGTTTCGGGGAACTGCATTTCACGATGTTCGAACAGTCGGCCGAAGCAACGGGGTTTCTCACCGACATCTCAGACGTTGCTGCCGATCATCGAATCTGGGAGTCCGATAGAATTGCAGAAGTTGCACCCGAGGGTTCAATCGTGCGAATCGAGGCACCTTCGAATATCACCGATGGGCAGCACTTCTCTGAAATGGTTGGGCACATGCTGGAGTCGGGTGTCCTCAAGAAGAACCAGGCCCAGGCCAAGACAATCTTTCACATGGCCAAGATGATGTACCCGAAGGGGGTGATGATTCGAATAATGCCATGCGGTCCGAGTAAGCCGAACCACGGTTTCGTTGGCACTCTGTTGGAGAGATCTGACTACATCGGACCGGAAAGGAGTGCACTGTATGGTCGCTATGGCAATGAGGCCCGAGACTGGATAACGGTTGGCGTCGTCGCACGAAGGGGTGAACGCCGGTCTGGCCCCGTCCCCTCGCTTCCCGACAACGCTGCCAGTTCTCAGCCAGGATTTGAGCGGGATAAGCTCGATGCGTTAGTTCAGCATTTTTCTAAGATTATGGAATCGCATGGCGCAAACGAATCTCCCACCTACCCCGGAATGGCCATCATTCCTCTCGCTGTTTATCGGCCGATAACTCCTCGTGAAGATGCGAGTTGAACACGAGCATGGCGGGCCGCTGTCGACCGTAGGTAGCCTTCGATGCACTTATTGCATCCAACACGCGTGAAGCCCGGCGACTCGCCGGGCTTCACGTGTCACACTTGCAGTATTGCGCACAAGGGGTGCGGGCGGGGTTGCGCTAACCGCAAGCGATTACAGGATATGGACGATCTCCGTTTCACCTTCGCGAGTTTGAAGCTTAAGGCGACCGCCCCCGCGCTCCAGCAATTCAAGCACGAGGTTATAAACCACCAAGGCGCGATTTATCGTATCCGTCTTGGTGTCTCGAGTCTTCTCACAAGCTTGATCGAGGGCTTCGACTGCACGCGGCGCTAGATTTACGGTGACGCGCACTAGCGAGCTACCGCCACCCCCACCGCCACCGTTGTCGCCGCTGTCGTTGGCGCGGTTGTTCTGGAGGCCCCCAGGCTGCTCCGTGCCTGCCCGGCGTCGATCTTCGGTGGATCGGCTGCCCACGTCCACTCCTCTCGGATAGTCAAGGGTCGTGAGCTGAGTTCCCAGTCCCGCCCCTGGTCCGCCCAGCACACTTCCCGTCTTAGCCACGACGCACTCCTTCTCCTCTAGGCGCGGGTACGCCCCGACATGGCAACGGCTGGCTCACTTTGCCCGCCGTCCCACGAGGCCGAGAGCTTGGCAGCTCAGGCCTACCCGCTGGCTGTCGTAGTAGTCATACAACGTATGCATCAGCTATGACTGTTCCAATGTCTCACACTGACACACCTACGACTAGTGCTAACCAGTCGCGGCACGATAACAGGCACCCCTAAAAGTTGGGAGATGCGGGCATCTGAGGCGTGAGGCAGGCAACGCGAAGGGCTGGCACGCAGACCTTCCTCGTACGTGTCCTGTGTAGGGATCGGAGCATCACCTGGCCTAACGAGCATCCGACGGGCAGGCAATGGGCAACCGTGACCCTCTGCAGACGGTTCGTAACCACCTACCACTCTGTCCATTTTGTCGCATATGTGGATTAAATCAACTTGCGTGCTAGCCGTACGGACGTACGACTGAAATGGGCGTTCGCGACCAGCAATCGTGTGATCGAGGGTGCTATCGTGACTGGCCGTAGCCCTGCTGGGTCTACACAAATGGGTGGAGAGGGCTCTGGCGGGGGAGTAGCCCTACCAACTGGCAGAAGGGTGAAAAGGGGGATGACAAGTCCCACCCAGCCTGAGCGGCAGGTCGAGGAAGATCTGACGCAGCAGGGGTATCCGGAGACCGATCCCACCTGCCGGGGGCAGGCCGAGGACATCGAGGCCGAGGCGGAGTTGAAGGCCGGGCCCTTCCAGGGAAAGTTCCGTCTCCGCGACGGGGCAGGCAAGACGGCGTCGAGCTGGTCCCACCTCTTGGAGGTGGCTTCCGTCCTGGTCTGGCCGGCCGGGGTGACGCTTCTCCTCTGGCTCGCGGGCGCTCCCGTCGTGGTCAGGGTTTGGGCGATGGCGGTGGTCACCGTGGTTTCATTGGCCGTGTACGGCCTGCGGGTCTGGACCGCGAGGAGGGGGCGCCGGGAAGAGTAGGCACCCCGGAGGCGCGCTGGTGAGCGGTTGCTCGTGAGACCGGGCAACCGCTCACCCATGAACCGGGGAGCCGCTGGCGGCGAGGTCGCGGTGCCCGCAAGCACGGCGCGAGGCATCAGCGAGCAGCAAGAAAGCAGCGTGCACCTCACAGCCCTCGATCAACGGGCCCGCGCTGCGGCCTGCATGCCGGGGCCGTCAGCAACCGCCTCGCCGGCGATCCGCAAGTTCAGGGCTGGGCACAGATCCGGCACAACCGAGCGCGAGTAGCGGCGGAAGACGCCGGAAACCGATGGAAGGCGTTTCAGCAGGCCAGGAGCTATGCCGGGGGCAGCGTGGGAGGTCGGGAGACGGGGGCTCTTACTTCCAGCGGAAGTGGACGAAGAGGCGGCCGAAGTTCTTCGAGTCCTTCTCGACCCGGTGGTAGAGCTGCTTGACGTCCTTCTGGTCGAGAAAGCGCAGCACCCGCTTCTTGAGCTGGCCGGAGCCCTTGCCGGGGATGATCTCGACGAGCGTGGCCTTCTTCGCCACCGCCTCGTCCATGATCCCGCGCAGGGCCCGGTCGATGTCCTGGCCCTTGTTGAAGATGTCGTGCAGGTCCAGCTTCAGCTTCATCGCGCACCCGCCGGCAGCTCACGTCCCATGACGCCGATGGTAGGCGTCCCGCGGCGCCCGCGACGAGCGCGAGGGCGGGGCAGCTCGGCAGAGCTGCCCCGCCCTGGGCGTCGGTCCGTCCGCTGTCAGCGGGTGCCCTCGACCCGGGTCTGCACCCGGTCCAGGGCGGTGCGGTAGTCGTCGTTGCCGCTGTCCATGGCCGCCGCGATGCGCAGGTGCCGCAGCGCGTCGGCGTGCCGGCTGAGCCGCTCCAGCGTGCGGCCCAGCACGTGGTGGGCGTAGTGGTCGGCGGGGTCCCGGTCGATCAGCTCCCGCAGCTGCGCCTCGGCCCGGTTGAGCTGGGCCGACTGGAAGTACGCGCGGGCGAGCAGCTGGCGTACCGAGGCGTTGCCGGGCTCGGCCTCGACGATCGGTTCGAGCAGCCGGGCAGCCCCGGTCGGGTCACCGGCCTCGAAGAACATGGTCGCCCGCCGGTACTCGGCCAGAAGGTCCATCCGACCCACCCCCTCGTGTCGCGCCACTGTCCCGACGCTGGCACAACATCAGCCGTACCGCGACTGTTCCCGGGGGCCGGGAGCCGCGCGGGCGGGGTCAGGTGGGGGCACCGTGCCGGCCGGCGGCCAGCTCCCAGGCGCGTACGCCGCCGACGATGCCGGCGGTGTTGGGCACCACCACCACGTCGTCGCCCATCCGCACGAGCTGCTCGGGGCGGATCAGTCGGGAGTTGCCGCCGCCCAGGTAGAGCCGGTCCCAGCGGAACACCGGGCGCAGCCCGTCCACGACCTGGCGGATGCGGCGGGACCAGAACGCGTCCCCGAGCCGGCGCCGCTCCGGCTCCCCCACGTACGTGTCGTAGGTGGTGTTCCAGCGCACCGGCGCGTGGGACAGCTCCAGGTGCGGGGCGAGCACCCCGCCGTCGAAGAGCGCGCTGCCCAGCCCGGTGCCGAGGGTCAGCACCAGCTCGCAGCCGGTCCCGGCGACCACGCCGGCGCCGTGCACCTCGGCGTCGTTGAGTACCAGCGCGGGTACCCCGAACGCCTCGGCGAGCGCGGTCCGCGCGTCGTACCCGGACCACTGGGCGACCAGGCCCGGGTCGACCTTCGACCGGGGGCCGGAGCGGGTCACGTAGTGCGGGGTGGCGACCACCACCCCGTGCCGGATCATGCCCGGCAGGCCGACGGTGAGCCGGTCCGCCGTGGGCAGCCGGCCGGCGAGGTCCAGCAGCGTCTTCACGAAGAGCGCCGGCGGCAGGGGGTACGGGGTGGGCACCCGCAGCGGCTGGGCGCGCATCGTGCCCGCCTCGTCCAGCACGGACGCCTTGATCCCGCCGCCGCCACAGTCGATCGCCAGTGTGGTCACCACCCGAGCAGTGTGCCGCGCGGCTGCCGGGGCGCGAAGCAAGGGTGGGCGATCGGGGCGGATAGGGTCGGACACTGATGAGCGCGACGATGATCGTCAAGGGGCTGGCCGCGGGGCACGGGGACCGGGCACTGTTCGCCGGGCTGGACCTGGTGGTCGCACCGGGGGACGTGGTGGGGCTGGTCGGGCCGAACGGGGCCGGCAAGTCGACGCTGCTGCGTACCCTCGCCGGACTGCTGCCGGTGGAGGCCGGCAGCGTGACCCTGAGCCCGCCCACGGCGAGCGTCGGGCACCTGCCGCAGGAGCCCGAGCGGCGGCCCGGCGAGACCGTGCGGGACTTCCTGGCCCGGCGCACCGGGGTCACCGCCGCGCAGGCCGCGCTGGACGCGGCGACGGCCGCGCTCACCGACGGCGTGCCCGGCGCCGACGACGCCTACGCCGAGTCCCTGGAGCGCTGGCTCGCCCTCGGCGGGGCGGACCTGGAGGAACGGGCCGAGCAGGTGGCCGCCGAGCTGGGGCTCACGGTCGACCTGGAGCACCCGATGACCGGCCTCTCCGGCGGTCAGGCGGCCCGGGCCGGGCTGGCCTCGCTGCTGCTCAGCCGCTACGACGTGT
This sequence comes from Micromonospora reichwaldensis, assembly GCF_031845925.1. Classification (NCBI taxonomy): domain Bacteria; kingdom Bacillati; phylum Actinomycetota; class Actinomycetes; order Micromonosporales; family Micromonosporaceae; genus Micromonospora; species Micromonospora reichwaldensis. Next base: position 60,681 of record NZ_JAVRFL010000023.1, read on the forward strand.
TCCTGCTCGACGAGCCGACCAACGACCTGGACCTGGCCGGCCTGGAGCGGCTGGAGGAGTTCGTCACCGGGCTGCGCGCCGGCACGGTGCTGGTCAGCCACGACCGGGAGTTCCTCGCCCGCACGGTCACCCGCGTGCTGGAACTGGACCTGCACCAGCAGCAGATCCGGCACTACGGCGGCGGCTACGCGGGCTACCTGGAGGAGCGCGAGGTCGCCCGCCGGCACGCGCGGGAGTACTACGAGGAGTACGCCGACACCCGGGCCGGCCTGGAGGCGCGCGCCCGCACCCAGCGGGCCTGGATGGAGAAGGGCGTGAAGAACGCCCGCCGCAAGGCCACCGACAACGACAAGATCGGCCGCAAGTTCCGCGCCGAGTCGACCGAGAAGCAGGCGGCCAAGGCCAAGCAGACCGAGCGCCTGATCGAGCGGCTGGAGGTGGTCGAGGAGCCGCGCAAGGAGTGGGAGCTGCGGATGGAGATCGCCGCCGCGCCCCGCGCCGGCGCCGTCGTGGCCTCGCTGCGCGACGCCGTCGTACGCCGGGGCGACTTCACCCTCGGCCCGGTGACCCTCCAGGTCGACTGGGCCGACAAGGTGGCGGTGACCGGGGCGAACGGCTCCGGCAAGTCCACCCTGCTCGCCGCCCTGCTGGGCCGGCTCCCGCTGGACTCCGGGCACGCCGCGCTCGGCCCGGGCGTGGTGGTCGGCGAGGTGGACCAGGCCCGGGGGCTGTTCCTCGGCGACGTGCCGCTGATCGACGCGTTCGGTGCCGCCGTACCGCAGCTGTCGCCGGCGGACGCGCGCACGCTGCTGGCCAAGTTCGGCCTGCGCTCGGGGCACGTGCTGCGGCCGGCGGCGACCCTGTCGCCGGGCGAGCGGACCCGGGCGGCGCTGGCGCTGCTCCAGGGGCGCGGGGTGAACCTGCTGGTGCTGGACGAGCCGACGAACCACCTGGACCTGCCCGCCATCGAGCAGTTGGAGTCGGCGCTGGCCAGCTATCCGGGCACGCTGCTGCTGGTCACCCACGACCGGCGGATGCTCGACGCCGTGACCACGAACCGACGGCTGCGGGTGGCCGCCGGGCGGATCGCCGAGGATTGATCCCTGCCGACCCGCTCGCGCCGGGTGAGAATGACCCCATGCTCAAGTGGGAGTACGCGCTGCTGGTCCGCCGCCGCCAGGCGGCCACCACCGACATCGGCTGGGAGATCGTCTTCGTCTGGTACGGCCCGGACGGCTCCATGGTCGACGTGACGCCCTACGGCGACACCGCGCTGGCCCATCTCAACCGGGCCGGTGACCAGGGCTGGGAGCTGGTCTCGATGAGCGAGGACCCGTCCATGCCCGGCAACAGCGAGCTGCACCGCTATCACCTCAAGCGGCCCAAGGCGGCCGCCCCGCCGCCCCGGCAGCGGATGCGCGGCGGCGGACGCCCCCGGCGGACGATCGGTGGCTGACCGCCCGCCCGGCTCGGGGCGTCCGGGGCATAACGGGCGGGGATCCGGGTATCGGCCGGCGGGAGGTGGCCCGGATGGTCGCGCTGGCACAGAACCCGCCCTCGGCCGAGCGGCTGCGGGCGGTCGACGGATTCCTCACCGAGGCCTGGGTCGACCAGGCCCGGCACGACGACCGGCTGCGAGACCTCGCGGTCGAGGTGCGCTTCGACCGGGGGGTGGCCCACCTCAGCGGCGAGGTCGCCGGGCAGGACGAGCTGCGCATGGTCCGGGACCGGGTCGGCCGGCTCGCCGGCGTGCTCGGCGTCTGGTGCCGGGTACGCGTCGGCGGGCGCGACCCGGTGGTGGTCGACCTGGGCTGCGGCGCCACCAAGCAGTGGCCGGGCAACCTGGGGCTGGACATCTTCCCGGCCCCGGGGGTGGACGCGGTGGCGGACCTCTCCGGCTCGCTGCCGCTGGCCGACGACTCGGTGGACGTCTTCTTCGCGGTGCACATCCTGGAGCACCTGATCGACTTCCTGCCGCTGGTCGACGAGTGCCACCGGGCGCTCCGGCCGGGCGGCGTGCTGCACGTGATGAGCCCGTGGTGGCGGCACGTGAACGCCGTCGCCGACCCGACCCACGTCCGGCTGCTCGACGTGCAGACGGTCAAGGGCGTCTGCCTCCAGCGCCCGCCGGGCACCCCGCGCTGGTATCCCCTGCACGTCGGCTGCGACGGCGCCTCGATCTTCGCCGACCTCACCCCGCTGCCCCCGGACGCGGACGGCCCCACCCCCGCCCACCTGGCCCGCTTCTTCGACTGACCGCCGCCCCTGGCCAGCGGGGGGTCAGCGGCCGAGGGTGCTCTCGCGGGGCGCCAGGCGCCAGGGGGCCGAGAGTTCACGGGGCGGGGCGGTGCGGTCGCCGTCGATCCGGCCGGCGAGCAGTTCCACCGCCAGCCGGGCGATGCGCTCCTTGTCCGGCGCGATGGTGCTCAGGGTGGGCACGGAGAAGCGGCCGTCCTCGATGTCGTCGAAACCGGCCACCGCCACGTCCTCGGGGACGCGCAGGCCCGCCTCGTGCAGGGCGCGCAGGACGCCCAGGGCGAGCGTGTCGTTGAAGCAGAAGACCGCGTCGGGGCGTACGCCGGAGGTCAGCAGGCCGCGCATCGCGGCGGCGCCGTCCGCGCGGTGCCAGGCCGTCGCGGGCGCCACCAGCCGCTCGTCGTACGGGAGGCCGGCGTCGGCGAGCGCGGCGGTGTAGCCGGCGAGCCGCAGCCGGGCGCTGGCCCCCTCGGGGGTGCGCTGCGAGCCGATGGCGGCGATCCGGCGCCGGCCGAGACCGGCCAGGTGGGTGGTGATCTCCCGGGCGGCGCCCACGTTGTCGATCCCGACGTGATCGGCGGGACCGTGGTCGACCCGCTCGCCGAGCAGCACCATCGGGGTGCCGGCCAGCCCGGTGAGGTCCTCGGCGGTGAGCGCCAGCGGGCTGAAGATCAGCCCGTCGATCAGGTGCTCGGTGATGCCCGACGCGGCCACCCGCTCCTGCTCCCGACCGCCGCCGGTCTGGTCGATCAGCACCGTCCAGCCCAGCTCGGCCGCGGCCGTGACGACGTGCCGGGCCAGCTCCGCGAAGTAGGGGATGTCCAGTTCGGGGACCGCGAACGCGATGATCCCGGTGCGCCCCTTGCGGAGGTTGCGCGCGGAGAGGTTGGGCCGGTAGTTCAGCTCGGCGATGGCCTCCTCGACCCGGGCGCGGGTGTCGGGCCGGACGTGCACGTAGCCGTTGACCACGTTGGAGACGGTCTTCACCGACACGCCGGCGCGCTCCGCCACGTCCTTCAGCCTGTGCCGCACCACGTCGCCCTCCCCCATGGCGCGCACTTTACCGCGTGGGCGGCCCTTTACAACGTTGCTTACAACGTTGTAGAAACCAGGAGCACCAGGTGACCACGGTCACCCGGGACCGGCAACGAGGAAAGGTGGCACCCCTTGCGGACCGCGCAGCTCACCATCGACCCGGCCTTCGCCGTCGGACCGGCCGACCGGCGGCTCTTCGGCTCGTTCGTCGAGCACATGGGTCGCTGCGTCTACGGCGGGGTCTACGAGCCCGGGCACCCCACCGCCGACGCGCGCGGCCTGCGCGGCGACGTGCTGGAGCTGACCCGGGAGCTGGGCGTCTCCGTGGTCCGCTACCCCGGCGGCAACTTCGTCTCCGGCTACCGCTGGGAGGACGGCGTCGGCCCGGTCGGTGACCGCCCCCGCCGGCTCGACCTGGCCTGGAAGACCGTCGAGACCAACGCCTTCGGGCTCGACGAGTTCATGACCTGGGCCGCCGAGGCGGGCGTCGAGCCGATGATGGCCGTCAACCTCGGCACCCGGGGCGTGCAGGAGGCCTGCGACCTGCTGGAGTACACGAACCATCCGGGCGGGACCCAGCTGTCCGACCTGCGCCGCAAGCACGGCGCCGAGGAGCCGTACGGGGTGCGGCTCTGGTGCCTGGGCAACGAGCTGGACGGCCCGTGGCAGGTCGGCCACAAGACCGCCGACGAGTACGGCCGGCTCGCCGCCGAGACCGCCCGCGCCATGAAGATGATCGACCCGTCGATCAGCCTGGTGGCCTGCGGCAGCTCCAACCGGACGATGTCCACCTTCGCCTCCTGGGAGGCGACCGTGCTGGAGCACACCTACGAGCACGTCGACTACATCTCCGCGCACACCTACTACGACCCGTCCGACGGCGACCGGGCCAGCATCCTGGCCTCCGCCGTCGACATGGACAACTTCATCCGCGACGTCGTGGCCACAGCCGACCACGTGGCCGCCAAGCAGCGGCACCGGCGGAAGCTGAAGATCTCCTTCGACGAGTGGAACGTCTGGTACCAGTCCCGTCTCCAGGCCGACCTGGACCGGCGCGGCTGGGTCGAGGCACCGGCGCTGATCGAGGACGACTTCACCGCCGTCGACGCGGTGGTGGTCGGCGACCTGCTGATCACCCTGCTCCGGCACGCCGACCGGGTCGGGGTGGCCTGCCAGGCCCAGCTCGCCAACGTGATCGCCCCGATCCGCACCCGCACCGGCGGCCCCGCCTGGCGGCAGAGCATCTTCCACCCGTTCGCGCTGACCGCCCGGCACGCCCGCGGCACCGTGCTGCGCACCGAGCCGGTCGGCCCGACCTACGAGACGAAGCGGTACGGCGAGGTCCCCGTGCTCGACACGGTCGCCGTGCACGACGAGGAGACCGGCGAGCTGACCGTGTTCGCGGTCAACCGGGGCAACACGGACCTGGAGCTGCACCTCGACCTGCGCGGCCTCGCAGGACTATCCGGTCAATCCCACCTCTGCCTCGCCGCCGGGGACGACCCGACGGCGACGAACACCGAGGCCGAGCCCGACCGGGTGACGCCCCGGCAGCTGCCCGACCCCACCACCGACGGCGGCCGGTGCTCCGTGCGCCTTCCGGCCGTCTCCTGGAACGTGCTGCGCTTCTCCCCCACCGGCGGCTGACACCGCACCGGTCCTGAGCAGGCACACTTCATCCCGTCCCCCAAGGAGCGAAACCCCATGATGCAGAACGAAATGAGCCGGCGGCGCCTGCTCGGCCTCGGCCTCGGGCTCGGCGCCGCGGCGTCGTTGACCCTGGCCGGGTGCGGCGGCGGCGACGACAGTTCGGGCCCGGCGGCCGGCAACGGCGGCAAGGACTACACCGGCCCGAAGGTGGACCTGAAGCTGTGGAACGGCTTCACCGGCGGCGACGGCGACATCTTCAAGGCGCTGGTGAACCAGTTCAACACCGAGCACCAGAACATCGCCGTCTCGATCGCCACGTACCAGTGGGAGGACTACTACAACAAGCTCCCCGGCGCGGCCTCCAGCGGCGCCGGCCCGGACATCGCGGTCATGCACATGGACCAGCTCGCCACGTTCGCCGCGCGCGGCGTGATCACCGAGCTGGACGACGTCGCCAAGACCCTGGAGCTGTCGGAGGGCGACTTCGCCCCCACCGTCTGGAAGGGCGGGCTCTACAACTCCAAGCGGTACGGCATCCCGCTGGACATGCACCCCCTCGGCTTCTACTACAACAAGGGGGTCATGCAGAAGGCCGGCCTGGACCCGAACAAGCCGCCGACGACGAAGGACGACTACACCGCCGCGCTGACCGAGCTGAAGAAGTCCGGGGTGCAGGGCTTCTGGGTCAGCCCGTTCCAGTTCACCGGCGGCATGACCTTCTACTCGCTGCTGCACCAGTGGGGCGGCAGCGTCTTCGACGCCGAGGCCACCAAGGCCACCTTCAACTCCGACCAGGCCGTCGAGGCGTGCACCTGGCTGACCGACCTGATCAAGCAGGGCCACTCCCCGGCCAACGTCGGCCAGGACGCCGACTACCTCGCCTTCAAGAGCGGCAAGAACGCGTTCAACTGGAACGGCATCTGGCAGATCAACGACCTGAAGAAGAGCCCGGACATCCAGTGGGGCGTCGCGCCCCTGCCGCAGATCGGCTCGCAGCCGGCCGCCTGGGCCAACTCGCACAACTTCACGATCGTCAAGCAGCGGGCCAACGACGCCAACAAGGTCTCGGCGGCGAAGGTCTTCATCAACTGGCTCAGCCAGCACTCCCTGGAGTGGGCCAAGGGCGGCCAGGTCCCGGCCCGCAAGGCCGTACGGGACGGCGCCGACTTCAAGGCGCTGGCCGAGGTCAACGCGCTCGCCCCCGAGCTGGAGTACGCGGCCTTCCCGCCGGCGGCCCCGGGCCTGGGTGAGGTCATGACGACCTTCTACAACTCGTTCAACGAGGCGGCGCTGGGCAAGAAGTCGCCGAAGCAGGCGCTGGACGACGGGGTGACCAAGGCGAACAAGCAGCTGGAGGACAACCGCAAGAAGTACGGGAGCTGAGTCCCCGTGGCGGACGTGATCGAGGCGGGGGCGGCGCGTGCTGACGCGCCGCCCCCGGCGGCCGACGCCCCCCGTGGCGGCGCCCGGGCGGGCCGGGCCGGGCGGGCGACGCCGTACCTCTTCCTCGCCCCGTACCTGCTGCTGTTCGGGGTCTTCGGGCTGCTGCCGATCCTGCTCGGCCTCTGGCTCTCCGTGCACCAGTGGGACTTCCAGCTGCCCAACCGGCCCTTCGTCGGGCTGGACAACTACCAGGAGCTGTTCTCCAGCGACTCGGCCGTCTACGGCGACTGGTGGCAGAGCGTCCGGGCGACGGCGATCTTCACCGTCTTCGCGGTGCCGCTGCTGGTGGTCGTCCCGCTCGGGCTGGCGCTGCTGCTGAACCGCTCGTTCCCCGGCCGGACCTTCTTCCGGGCGATCTACTTCGCGCCGTACGTGCTGGGCGTGGCGGTGATCGGCCTGCTCTGGCGGTTCCTGCTCGACGCCAACCTGGGCCTGGTCAACCGGATCGCCGGGATGGTCGGGCTGCCGGCCGACACCCCGTGGGTGACGGACGTGCCGTGGGCCTGGGTCTCGCTGGTCGGGGTGACCGTGTGGTGGACCTCCGGCTTCAACGCGGTGATCTACCTGGCCGGGCTTCAGGACATTCCGCAGGAGCTGTACGAGGCGGCGAAGGTGGACGGCGCGAGCGCCTGGGAACGGTTCCGGCACGTCACGCTCCCCGGGCTGCGTCCGGTGCTGCTCTTCGTGATCACCACGACCGTGCTCGCCTCGGCGAACGTGTTCGGTCAGTCGTTCCTGATCACCCAGGGCGCGCCGGGCACGGAGACCCGCACGGTGGTCTGGTTCATCGTCGAGGAGGGGCTGCGGGACAACGACGCGGGCCGTGCCGCCGCGATGAGCATCGTGTTCGCGCTGATGCTGGCGGTCGTGAGCATCGCCAACTTCCGCCTCTTCCGCTACCGGGAAGACTGAGGGGACCGCCATGACGACGCCCACGCGCGCCCCCGCGCCGACCCGCGCCCCGGCGACCGGCCGCGCCCCGGGGAGCGCGCTGCGCCGCACCGCGCTCTACGCCACCCTGGTCGCGCTCGCCCTGGTCTTCCTGCTGCCGCTGGGGTGGATGGTCATCACCTCGCTGAAGACCTACACCGGGGCCCAGCAGATCCCGCCGACCTGGCTGCCCGACCCGATCTCCGGGTACGGCTACGGGCAGATCCTGAACAACTCCGCCAACCCCGTGCTGCGCTGGTTCGCCAACAGCATGCTGGCCGCCACCGCGCACGCGCTGCTGGTGCTGGCGACGGCCTCGATGGCCGCGTACGCCCTGGCCCGGATGCGGTTCCGCGGCCGCGGGGTGCTCTTCGCGCTGATCGTCGGGACGCTGTTCATCCCGCCGACCTCGCTGATCATCCCGAACTTCCTGATCGTCGACGAGCTGAACTGGATCGACACCCTGGCCGTGGTGATCGTCCCCGGGGCGGCGAGCGCGTTCGGGGTGTTCTTCCTGCGGCAGTTCTTCCTCTCCCTGCCCCGGGAGCTGGAGGAGGCCGCGGTGCTGGACGGGGCCAACCAGTGGCAGATCTTCTGGAAGGTGGTGCTGCCGCTGTCCAGGCCGGCGCTGGCCACGCTGGCGGTGCTGTCGTTCCTCACCAACTGGAACGACTTCCTCTGGCCGATCTTCGTGCTGTTCAGCCCGGAGACGCTCACCCTGCCGCCGGGGCTGGGCCTGCTCCAGGGCGCCTACGTCACCGACTACCCGGTGATCATGGCGGGGGCGGTGCTGGCCAGCGTGCCGGTGCTGATCCTCTTCGTGCTCGCCCAGCGGCACATCATCCAGGGCGTCTCCCGCAGCGGGCTGAAGGGATGACGGTCGGGACCACCCGGCGGCGCGGCGCGGCGGCGGTGCTCGCCGCCGCGCTGCTCGCCGCCGGTTGCGGTGGTGGAGAAGAACCTTCGAGCACGGGAGACGACGCGCGCATGTTCACCAACCCGGTCGTACGCACCGACGCGCCCGACCCGCAGGCGATCCGGGTGGGCGACACCTGGTACCTGTTCCACACGAACGCCGGTGGCCGCAACGTCCCGGTGCTCACTTCCCCGGACCTGGTCGACTGGACCCCGGCCGGGGACGCGCTGCCGGAACTGCCGGGGTGGGCGGACGCCGGGAAGACCTGGGCGCCCGAGGCGATCGAGCTGGCCCCGGGCCGGTTCGCGCTCTACTACACCGTCGCCGGGCGCGAGTCGGGGCGGCAGTGCGTCGGGCGGGCCGTGGCGGGCGCGCCGCAGGGGCCGTACCGGGACGACTCGACCGGTCCGCTGATCTGCCAGGCGGAGCTGGGCGGGGCGATCGACGCCAGCCCGTTCCGGGACGCCGACGGCAGCCTCTGGCTGCTGTGGAAGAACGACGGCAACGCCATCGGGGTGGACACCTGGATCTGGTCGCAGCGCCTCTCCGACGACGGGCTGCGCCTGGTCGGCGAGCCGACGAAGCTGCTGAAGCAGACCGAGCCGTGGGAGGGCACCCTGATCGAGGGCCCGTTCCTGCACCGCCACGACGGCAGGCTGTTCCTGTTCTTCGCCGCGAACGCCTACGACCGCGCCGAGTACGCGGAGGGCTACGCGATCTGCGAGTCGCCCACCGGGCCGTGCGTGAAGGCCCCGGAGAACCCGATCCTGAAGACCAACGAGGTCGCCTCCGGGCCGGGGCACGCCTCGATGGTGGTCGAGGACGGGCGCACCTGGCTGCTCTACCACGCCTGGCCGCCCGGCCAGGAGGGCACCGTCGACCCGGGCCGCCAAATCTGGCTCGACGAGGTCGTCTGGACCGACGGCAAGCCCGTCGTCAAGGGCCCGACGGCGGGGCCGCAGCAGCGGCCCTGACCGGGAGCCTTCCGGAAGGCGGCGAGCCCGGAAGACCACACGCACGGGGAGACACCGACAGCGCGGCACCCGACAGGGGTGCCGCGCTGTCCTCGTACACCAGGGCCTGACCGCCCGGAGCGGGCCGGGCTCCCCGGAAACCCCACCCCGCGACCAGCCGGATCAGACGGAAGCCGGTTCCCGGGAGTCCGGGGACGAGGAACGCCGGGCGAGGCGGTTGCGGCGGTAGCCGTAGCCGAAGTAGATCAGCACGCCGAGCAGCATCCACGCGGCGAACCGCAGCCAGGTCTCCACCGACAGGTTCAGCATCAGGTAGAAGCAGGCCAGCGCCGAGAAGATCGGCAGCACCGGGGAGAACGGCACCCGGAACGGCCGGTCCAGGTCCGGGCGCTTGCGGCGCAGGACCGGCACCGCGATCGAGACGATCACGAACGCCGCGAGCGCGCCGATGCTGACCAGGTCGGCCAGGGCCGACAGCGGCAGGAAGCCGGCGAGCAGCGCGACCGCCACCGTCATGACGGCCGAGATCCGGTACGGGGTGCCCCAGCGCGGGTGCACCTTCGCGATCGACGGCGGGATCAGCCCGTCGCGGCTGATGGCGAAGCCGATCCGGCCCATGGCCACGAGGTCGACCAGGATCACGCTGGTCAGGCCGGCGACGGCGGCGATGGAGACGAGGATGCCGGCCCACTCGGCGCCGACCGCGTTGAAGGCCGCCGCGATCGGGGCGCCCCGGTCGATCTGGTCGTACGGCACCATGCCCACCACGACCAGCGAGACGCCGATGTACAGCACCGTGGAGATCAGCAGCGTGCCGAGCAGGCCGAGGGTGAGGTCCCGGCGGGGCCGCTTGGTCTCCTCGCCGAGGTTGGCGACCGCCTCGAAGCCGGTGTACGCGAAGAAGACCACCGCGGCGGCGCTGAGCACGCCCACGAAGCCGAACACCGAGGGCTCCAGGCCGAAGAGCGCCTGGGTGACGGGCTGCTTGATGCCGTCCTCGCTGCCGTCTGCGGGCTGCGCCGGCGGGATGAACGGGGTGAGGTTGGCGGCCTTCACGAAGAACAGGCCGGCGACCACGATGAAGACGCAGATGGCGACCTTGACCAGCACCAGCAGGTTGGTCACCCGGGCCGACTCGCGGATGCCGACGATCGCCACGACGCCGAGCAGCAGCACGATGCCGATCGCGCCGACGTTGACGACGCTGCCCTCCTCGCCGAACCAGGCGGTGGGCAGGCCGACGAGTTCGGCCAGGTAGCCGGACCAGCCGCGCGCCACCACCGCCGCGCCGAGGGCGAACTCCAGCAGCAGGTCCCAACCGATGATCCAGGCGACGATCTCGCCCATGGTCGCGTACGCGTAGGTGTAGGCGCTGCCGGCGGCCGGCACGCTGGAGGCCAGTTCGGCGTAGCAGAGGGCGGCGAGCAGGGCGACCAGGCCGGCGATGGCGAACGAGATCACCACGCCGGGCCCCGCGCTGTCGCGGGCCTCGATGCCGGTGAGCGTGAAGATGCCGGTGCCGATCACGATGCCGATGCCGAAGCCGGTGAGGTCGCGGGCGCCGAGCCGGCGCTTCAGGCCGGGCCCGCCGTCCTCACCGTCGGCCTCGCTCTGCGCGATCACGTCCCCGATCGGTTTGGTACGCAGCACGGACACCGTGGTCACCTCCCACCGTCCGGACCACCCTGGTGGCGGCCGGTGACCGGCGTTGCTACCCAGGGTGGACCCCCCTCAATCCCCACGTCTCGGGCCATTCGGGCCAGCACCCGCCGTGTGCACTCCGCCACGGCGCGTTTCGTGAGCCCGGCCACTAGGGGGAGCCGGCGTGGACGGACGGATCGATCGCGCCCAGACTCTTGCGCAGAGCCCGTGAGGTGTGAAAATTTCCTACCAGCGGCAGAATGTCAACGGCGAATCTTGCCGTCTGCGCCGCGATGAACCCCTGACACGGGAGCCCCAACGAAGGGACACACCGCATGAAGGCAACTCGGCTCGGAGCCGCCGGGCTGGCCGCCGCACTGCTCGGCGCGCTCGTCGCCGCCACCCCGGCGAGCGCGGCACCCGACGCGGCGACCACCGCCGCCTCCACCACCTCCTGCGTCACCGACCCGGCCACGCCGAAGCGGCAGTTCCGGGCCATGTGGATCTCCTCGGTCGTCAACATCGACTGGCCGAGCAAGGCGTCCCAGACGTCGCCGGACCGCGTCGCCACGCAGCAGGCCGAGTACCGCCAGCTGCTCGACCTCGCCGAGCGGCTCAACCACAACGCCGTGGTCGTCCAGATCCGGCCGACCGCCGACGCGTTCTGGCCCTCGCCCCACGAGCCCTGGTCGGAGTACCTGACCGGGGTCCGCGGCGAGAACCCGGGCTGGGACCCGCTGAAGTTCGTGGTCGAGGAGGCGCACAAGCGCAACCTGGAGTTCCACGCCTGGTTCAACCCGTACCGCATCTCCATGCCCGCCCCGGGCGGCGCCGGCGCCGACATCAACCAGCTCGCGCCCAACCACCCGGTCCGCGAGCACCCCGAGTGGACCTTCGCCTACCCGCCGGCCGGGGTCGCCGGCAGCCGGCTCTACTACAACCCCGGCATCCCCGAGGTCCGCGAGTTCGTGCAGACCGCGATGATGGACGCGGTCAAGCGGTACGACGTCGACGGCGTGCACTTCGACGACTACTTCTACCCCTACCCGAGCGGCACCCACCAGGTGCCCGACGACGCCACCTTCGCGGCGCACAACCGGGGCTTCACCGACAAGGCCGACTGGCGGCGGGACAACATCAACCTGCTGGTCCAGGAGATGAACGCCAAGATCAAGGCCGAGAAGCCGTGGGTGAAGTTCGGCGTCAGCCCGTTCGGCATCTGGCGCAACCAGTCGGCCGACCCGCTGGGCTCGGACACCACCGGCAGCCAGTCGTACGACATCATCTCCGCCGACACCCGCAAGTGGGTCAAGGAGGAGTGGATCGACTACATCGTGCCGCAGCTCTACTGGTACATGGGCCAGTACCCGGCCGCCGACTACACCCGGCTGGTGCCGTGGTGGGCGGACGTGGTCAAGGGCACCCGGGTGCAGCTCTACATCGGGCAGGCCGACTACAAGAGCGGTGACCCGGCCTACGGCTCCTTCTGGATGAACCCGCAGGAGTTGTCCAACCACCTGACGCTGAACCGGCAGTACCCGGAGGTCCTGGGCAACGTCCACTTCTCGGCCGTGCAGGTGCGGGCCAACCGGCTCGGCGCGACCGACATCTACGCCGCCGAGCACTACTCCCGCCCGGCGCTGATCCCGACCATGACGCACCTGCCGAAGAAGCCGCTGCTCATGCCGGTGGTCACCAAGGCCGCGCGGCAGTCCGACGGGGTCCGCCTGAACTGGCTCCAGCCGGCGAACGGCGTGGGCCCGCTCGGCACCGCCACGTCGTACGCGGTCTACCGCTTCGACGGGACCGGCCTGGCCGGCCGGTGCGACTTCGCCGACGCGGCGCACCTCGTCGACACGGTCCGCGCCGACACGGACAGCCGGACGCAGTCCTGGGTGGACACCACCGCCGAGGCCGGCAAGCGGTACACCTACTACGTGACCGCGCTCGACCGGCTGGCGAACGAGAGCCCGGCGAGCCCGCCGGCGTTCGTCCGCTGACGTGACACCGAATGCCCCGGGTGCCCCTGGCGCCCGGGGCATTCGTCTGTTTCGACGCCTGTCACCAAATGTCGGTGGGCACCGCATCCCCCGGAACCATTCATGATCGACACTGTTCGGCACTCCGGTGACCCGCCGGTAACCCCCGTCCCGCCCGCACATCCCCCGCGGAGGTACCCGTGCCCAAACGCCTCACCACCCTGCTCGCCTCGGCCGCGCTCACGATGCTCTTCGTCTTCGGGGTCTCCTCCCCCGCCGCCGCCGTCACGACCTCGCAGAAGCTGTCCGTCCTCTCCAGCTGGACGCAGACGAGCGCCTCCAGCTACAACTCCTGGAACTCCGGCCGGCTCAACCAGGGCGCCTGGGCGGCGTACGGCTTCAACTGGTCGACCGACTACTGCTCGTCGAGCCCGGACAACCCGCTCGGCTTCACGTTCAACCTCTCCTGCTACCGGCACGACTTCGGCTACCGCAACTACAAGGCGATGGGCCGGTTCTCGGCGAACAAGGCCCGCCTCGACGACGCCTTCTACGCCGACCTGAAGCGGGTCTGCGCCACGTACAACGCCGCCGTGCGGCCCGCCTGCACCAGCCTCGCCTGGACGTACTACCAGGCCGTCAAGGCCTTCGGCTCGCTCGCCGCCGTGCAGCAGGCCGACATCGACCGCGCCGCCCGGATGAAGGCCGACGCCGAGAGCCGCGCCGCCCTGCGCTGACCGCGCCCGTACGCCCAGGGGTTCGCGTCCCCGGCCAGCCCGAGGACGCGGACCCCGACCGGCGGGTCCCACCCCGCCGTCAGGCGTGGCCGGTGTGGCGACGGCGACGGTCCGGGGCGACGGACTGGCGGGGAGCCACGCGGGCGTGACCGGCGCCGAACCTCGCCGAGCCCACCGCCAGGTCCGGATGCTCGACGGCGAGGGCCAGCGCCGCCGCCTCCTCCAGCCCCAGCTCGGTCCCCTCGCCGTACGCGCCGTCGAAGGTCGCGTCGCCCAGCTCCTGACGCAGCTCCCCCTGCCGCTGTGCCCAGTACCCGCCGTAGATGCCCGGGGCGCAGCGCATGCTCGCCCGGGTCGCCCCCGCCGCGCCGAACAGGCGGGCCGCCGTGAGCCCGTCACCGCCGGCCGCGCAACGTACGGCCATCGCGTTCAGCGTGTCGCAGGCCCGACCGTGGAAGCCGTGGCTCATCCGCGAGCGCAGCGCCACCTGGAGATGCTCGTGCGCGGCGATCAGGTCCCCGCGCGCCAGGGCGACCATCCCGAGCAGCATGTCGACCGAGCGCCGCCCCCGCTCCACCGGGCGGGCCGCCTCCACCGGGCGGGCCGCGCCCAGCAGCTCGGCCGCCTCGTCCAGGGCGCCCCGCCGCCAGAGCAGCTCGGCCAGGCTGAACACCCCGAAGAGCGCGTCGCCGAGCACCTCCTGGCCGGACGCCCAGTCGATCACCTCGCGGCAGATCCGCTCCGCCTCCGCGAACTGTCCCATGTCGACCAGCGGGGCCGCCCGCCCGGCGAGCACCCGGGCGAGCAGGCCGGCGTCGCCCGCCTGCCGGGCCGCCGCCTCCGCCCGCTGGGAGTAGCGCAGCTCCTCGGCGAACTCGCCGTCCGCGCCGGCGTGCAGCGAGTGCATGTGGTACGCCGCCGCCAGCTCGGCCTCCGGGATCCGCTCCCCCGTCTCGGCGATCCGCCCGTACAGCCGGAACAGCCAGAGTCGCCCCTCCCGCGCCAGGCCCCGCTCCCGCCACCACTGGTCGAGGCCCCCGGCCAGCCGCAGGCCGGCCCGGGCACTGCCGCCGGTGGCGCACCAGCGCAGCGCGGCGCGCAGCTCGCCGGCGAGCGGGTCGAGAGCGTAGAGCGACAGGGTCACCGGCCGCCCGTCCGGGCCCAGGTGGGCGCGCTCCATCGCGTGCGTCGACCACGCCACGTGCCGGTTGCGGGCCGACCTCTCCTCTCCCGCCTCCGCCAGCCGCCGCGCCGCGTACGCCCGGATCGGGTCGAGCATCCGGTACGTGCTGCCCGAGGCGTGCGGCTCCGCCAGCACCATCGACTTGTCGACCAGCACCGAGAGCGGATCGAGCGGGTCGTCGCCGAGCAGCCACTCCACCGTCGCCAGGTCGACCGGGCCGGCGAAGACCGCCAGCCAGCGCAGCAGCCGGGCGGCGCGCGGCCCCAGCGTGCGGTACGACCAGGTGACCGTGGCCTGCATCGTCAGGTGCCGCTCGGTGGCGGAACGCTGCACCGCCCGGACGGCCGGGCTGGGCGGCACCATCCCCACGGCCGCCGCCACCAGGTCCACCGTCTCCGGCCGACCGCCCGGCCGGTCCGGCTCCACCGGCGAGTCCGGCTCCACCGGCCAGTCCGGGTCCGCTGGCGAGTCCGGGTCCGCACGGCCCGCGTCGAGGGTGCCCAGCACGTCGTCGAGGCGCTCGGCGAGCTGCCCGACGGAGAGCACCCGCAGCCGGGCGGCGGCCAGCTCAATGGCGAGCGGCAGCCCGTCCAACCGCCGCACCACCCGCCGCAGGTCGGCCGACTCTCCCGGGTCCGGTGGCCGGCCGCCCCGGGCCGCCGCCGTCCGGTCCAGCAGCAGCGCGACCGCGTCGCTCTCCGCCCCGTCCACGGGCGGATCGACCGACAGCGACGGGATCCGCCAGACCACCTCGCCCGGCAGGCCGAACGACTCCCGGCTGGTGGCGAGCACCCGGACGCCCACCCCGCCGGCGAGCAGCCGGGAGATCACGTCGGCCGAGGCGGCCGGCTGGGCGTCGCAGGTGTCCAGCAGCACGAGCATCCGGCGCGCGGCCGCGTACTCCACAAGTGTGTCGACCATCGGGCGGCCCGGCTCGGGACGCAGACCGAGCACGGCGGCGACCTCGAACGCCACCAGACCCGGGTCGGTGACCGCGGCGATGTCGACGAACCAGACACCGTCCGGATGCGACTCCACGAGGTCGACGGCGAGCTCCACGGCCAGCCGCGTCTTGCCCGCACCCCCCGCGCCGAGGACGGTCACCAGCCGGTGAGCCTCCACCAGCCGCTTCAGCTCGGTCCGCTCCGCGTGCCGGCCGACGAACGAGGTGACCGGGGTCGGCAGGTTGTGCGCGGACGCGTCGGCGGTGCGGGGCCGCGGGAACTGCCGCTCCAGGCCGGGCGCGACCAGTTGGAAGAGCCGCTCCCGGTCGTCGAAGCCGCGCAACCGGTGCAGGCCCAGGTCGTGCAGGGACACGTCGGGCGGCAGCGGCTCCGCGTGCCGCGCCGTCGACGCCGAGCAGAGCACCTGGCCACCGTGGGCGGCAGCGGCGATCCGGGCCGCGCGGTGCACCTCCGGGCTGACGTACTCGCCGTCGCGCGGCTCCGCCCAGCCGGTGTGCAGCCCCATCCGGACCCGGGGCATGGCCTCGGCGGTGGGCCACTCGTGGCTGGCCAGCGCCCGCTGCGCGGTCAGGCAGGCCGTCAGCGCGGCGGCCGCGTCGGGAAAGGCGAGGAAGAACGAGTCCCCCTCGGTCAGCAGCTCCGCGCCCTCGGTCGCGGCGATCGTGCGGCGCAGCAGGCGGCGGTGCTCCCGCAGCACCGGGCGGTAGTCCGGGCCGAGCAGCTGGGCCAGCCGGGTGGAACCCTCGATGTCGGTGAAGACGAAGGTCACCAACCCGCTCGGAAGGTGGATCCGTGGCGACATGGTGGAACCTCCGCCCGTGACGTCGGACTCATGCTGCCTGATACCGGACCATCACGCATCGTGAGAACGGTCGGCCGGAGCCGACTGCGGGCCCGCAGGTCAGCAGCCGCAGCCACCGCCGCAACAACCCCCACCGGCCGGCGCCGGCGCGCCACCGGCCACACCGCCGCCACCCCGGCCGGTGATCGCGACGGTGGAGAGGAGCTTGACCGTGTCGGCGTGCCCCTGCGGGCAGGACGCCGGCTCAGCGGCCTGCGACATCGGGCGGTTGACCTCGAAGGTGTCGCCGCAGGCGCGGCAACGGAACTCGTACCGGGGCATGGCACCAGGGTACGACCGGTCCTGACGAACGGGGGGACATGGGTGATACTCAACTTGTGGTGGACGGCGAGGACAGGACGACCCTTCGGCCCCTGCGGCCGGCGGCACCGATCGACGGGCCGCTCGCCGGTTCCGGCGCCGCGCCCGAACCCGCGACGCGGTTGCCGCGTCCCCGCCGCCCCTGGCTGAGATCCACCGCCGCCGGCGACGCGAAGCCGGCCACCGAGGCCAAGCCGGCGACCGAGCCCATCGCCGACACGAAGCCGGCCACCGGATCCAAGCCGGCGACCGGATCCGAGCCGGCGACCGAGGCCACCGCCGAGAAGGCGAAGCCGACCGACGACGCGAAGCCGGCGACCGGCACCAGGCCGGTCACCGAGCCCACTGCCGAAGCGAAGGCGGCGGAAGAAGCGAAGTCGGGCGACGGGTCGGCCGCCGACGCGAAGCCGGCCACGACCGGGAAGTCAGGCGACAGCGCCGGCACGACCGCGAAGCCGGGCGACAGCGCGGCCACGACCGGGAAATCGAGCGACAGCGCGGCCACGACCGGGAAATCGAGCGACAGCGCCGACACGGCCGCGAAGTCGGGCGACGGAACCGCTCCCGGCACGAAGGCCGGCGGCGCGGTCGGGGCCTCGACGACCGGGTCCGGGGCGAAGACCGGTGACGACGCTGGCGCGGCGTCGGCCACGGGCGCGGGCGACCTCGCGGAGACGAAGGTCGACGTGCCCGCCGCGAAGCCGGCCACCGGGCCCCGGCGCCGCCGGGTGCAGTTCGCGCACGCCGTACGCCGGCCGCCGCACCGCGTCGCGATGGGCGCCGCCCGCGCGACCCGGGACTGGTCGCGGCGGCCCAGCGGGCGGCTCACCCTGCCCGGGGTGTTCCTGCTCGCCCTGGTCGCGGCGACGGCTGCGGCGGGTGCGCTGCTGGTGCCCGCGACGGCCCGGGGACCCCGTCCGGTCGCGGTCGACGCCACCTCCACCGCGCCGGCCACCGTTCCGCAGGCGCCACTGCCCGGCGGCACGGTGCTGCCCGGTCAGACGCCACTGCCCGGCGGGACGGTGCCGCCCGGTCCGCTCCCCGGCGGGATCACCGGCCGGCCGTCGGACGCGCTGGCCGGCTGGGCCGCCCAGGTCGGGCCGAAGGTCGGCATCTCGCCGGTGGCCATGCAGGCGTACGGCTACGCCGAGGTGGTGCTCGCCCAGACCAACCGCAGCTGCGGGCTGAGCTGGACCACCCTGGCGGCCATCGGGTTCGTCGAGTCGGGGCACGGTCAGGCCAACAACGCGACGCTCCGCCCGGACGGCAAGGCGCTGCCCGAGATCATCGGCCTGCCGCTCGACGGGCAGGGCGGCCGAATGCGCATCCCCGACACCGACCGCGGCGTGATGGACAAGGACACGGTCCTCGACCGGGCGGTCGGGCCGATGCAGTTCATCCCGACGACCTGGCAGGAGATCGGGGCCGACGCCGACAACGACGGCGTCAAGGACCCGCACGACCTGGACGACGCCGCCCTCGCCGCCGGCAACTACCTCTGCAAGGGCGGCCGGAACCTGACCATCCCCGCCGACTGGTGGAACGCGATCCTGTCCTACAACGACGTCCGCCGGTACGCCCAGGACGTCTACGACACCGCCAACCGGTACGGACAGGCGAGCCGCACGTGAAGTGATCGTCCGCATACATTGGAGAACTGGACACTTCCCCCGGGCAGCGGTTAGCGGCAAGCTAGACGGGTGATGGTGCGCGAGTGGGACCCCAGGACCGCGTCGTCCGCCGAGATCGCGTCGCTGCTGGACACGCTGAACGCGGTCCTGGCGGCCGATCTGCCGCAGGACCCGCCGTGGCGGGAGAATTCCATGCGGGAATACCTCGCCGAGGTGATGCCCGGCGAGCGGCGGATCTCCTGGGTCGCCCAGGCGGAGCCGGCGACCGACGGCAGCCCGGGGGCGATCCTGGGCCACGTGCACGTGCTGCTGCTCGGTGACATCGGGGTGCTGGAGGTGCTGGTGCACCCGGCGGAGCGGCGCACGGGCCTCGGGCGGGACCTCGTCCTGACCGCCGCCAGGCGGGTCTATCAGGAGGGCTTCCAGTCGATCGGGGTCGAGGTCGTCGGCGACACGCCGGCCGTCGCCTTCTACGAGTCGCTGGGCTTCTCGAAGGAGTACGTCGAGACCCGCAGCGTGCTGGACCTGTCCGGGGTGGACTGGGCCGAGCTGTCCGAGATGGCCACCGGCATCGGCGCGGGCTACCACCTGGAGTTCCACCCCGGCGGCCCGCCGGACGAGCTGATCGAGGCGTACGCGCGGGCCAAGGCGGAGGTGCGCGACGTCGAGGACGGCGAGCTGCGCCCCAGCTCCTACGACCCGCAGCGGCTGCGCGACAGTCTGGACTGCCTGCACCGGCGGGGCATGAAGCCCTACATCGTGCTCGCCCTGCACGAGCAGACCGGGGAGGTGGCCGGGCTGACCGAGGTGGTCGTGCCGGTCCAGCATCCCACCCGCGCCGACCAGTACGACACCATCGTCGTGCAGGACCACCGGGGCTACGGCATCGACCGGGCGATCAAGGCCCGGATGCTGATGGAGCTGCGCTCGGCGGAGGCGGAGCTGACCGAGGTGCAGACCTGGAACGCGCAGGCCAACGAGGCCATGCTCAAGGTCAACGCCGAGTTGGGCTACCGCCCGGACCGCGAGTGGTGCGAATACAGCATCGACGTGGCTGAGCTGGTGCACCGCCTCGACGCCGGACGCTGACCGGAACGTTCACGAAACTGTCCGGTGGGGGATGGACGGCGGTCAGCACCGACCCTTAACGTGCGTTAGTTCCCCGTCCACCCATCGTGGAGGCCTCATGCGCCCGCGCCGCACTCTTGCCGCGCTCGCGACCGCCACCGCCGCCGTGACCGTAACGGCTGTCGGCGTCGCACCCACCGCGGCCAGCGCCGCGCCCACCGACCTCTTCATCTCCGAGTACGTCGAAGGCTCGTCGAACAACAAGGCGATCGAGCTGTTCAACGGCACCGGCGCCGCCGTCGACCTGGCCGCCGGCGGGTACCAGCTCCAGTTGCACTTCAACGGCTCCACCACGCCGACGAACCTGGCCCTCACCGGCACCGTCGCGGCCGGCGACGCCTTCGTCCTCGCCGCCGCCTCGGCCGCGCCGGGCATCCTGGACCGGGCCGACCAGACCACCGGTGCCAGCCTGTTCAACGGCGACGACGCCATCGTGCTGCGTCGGGGCGGCACCGTGCTCGACTCGATCGGCCAGGTCGGCGTCGACCCGGGCACCGAGTGGGGCACCGGCGTCACCAGCACCGCCGACAACACGCTGCGTCGGTCGGCCGCCGTGACCTCGGGCGACACCGACCCCTCCGACGCGTTCGACCCGGCCGCGCAGTGGGCCGGCTTCCCCGTCGACACGTTCGACGGCCTCGGCGCGCACGCCGTCGACGGCGGTGGCCCGGTCGACGCGCCCGCCACGCTCACCTGCGGCCCGGCGCTGGTGACCTCGGCCGGCACGGCCGCCACCCGGGAGGTCACCGCCACCGACCCGGACGACCGGATCGTCGACCTGGTGGTCACCTCGGTCGACCCGACCCCGGCCACCGGCTCCGTCAGCCGCTCGGCGGTCACCCCGGCCGACGCGGTCGGCGGCACCGCCCGCGCCACGGTCGGCACGAGCGCCGACCTGGCCGCCGGGGCGTACACCGTGGTGCTGACCGCCACCGACGCGGACGGCGGCACCGCCACCTGCACCCTGGCCGTGCAGGTGACCCGGGAGTTGACCGTCGGCGAGGTGCAGGGCCCGACCACCGACGGCGAGTCCGGCCCCGCCGACCGGTCGCCGCTCGCGCCGGCCACCGGCAACGGGACCAGCAGCACGCTGTACGACGTACGCGGCGTGATCACCCAGCGGACCCTCGCGCGTGACTCGTCGGGCCGCGACCAGCACGGGTTCTTCCTGCAGAGCCGGAAGGACGCCACCGACGGCGACCCGACCAGCTCGGACGGCATCTTCGTCTTCATGGGCTCGTTCACCTCGCTGATCGGCGGCTACGTGCCGACGGTCGGCGACGAGGTGGTGCTGCGCGCCCGGGTCTCCGAGTACTTCAACTTCACCCAGCTCTCCGGCGCGTCGCTGGTGCGCCGGACCGCCTCCGGCGTGGACGTGAACGCCGAGGTCCAGGTGACCGACGCCGTGCCGCCGGTCGAGGTGGCGGCGGCGCAGCGCTTCTTCGAGCGGCACGAGGGCGCCCGGCTGCGCGTACGTGCCGGCAGCGGCGCGGTGAGCGGGCGCAACGTCTTCGCCTCCACCGCCGACGCCGAGATCTTCGTGATCGACCGGGACGACCCGCTGCTCGACCGCGCCGACGCGTACGCCCGCCGGGTGTTCCGGGACGCGCACCCGCTCGACAACGACCCGGGCCGCCGCTTCGACGACGGCAACGGCCGGCGCGTCCTGCTCGGCAGCATGGGCGTGAAGGGCAGCACGGGCGACAGCGCCGCGCTGCTCCCGCCGGCGCGCACCTTCGACACGCTGACCGCCGACGCGGTCGGCGGGCTCTACTACTCGTTCGAGAAGTACGGCGTGCAGGTCGAGGCGGCAGCGTTCACCGGCGGGGCCGACCCGTCGGCGAACAACCCGCCGAAGCCCGCCAACCGGTCGGAGGAGGTCGCGGTCGCGACCTACAACGTCGAGAACCTGTACGACTACCGTGACGACCCGTTCGACGGCTGCGACTTCGCCGGCAACGCCGGCTGCACCGGGGTACGCCCGCCGTTCGACTACGTCCCGGGCAGCGAGCAGGAGTACCGCGAGCAGCTCGTGGCACTGGCCGACCAGATCACCACCGACCTGCACTCCCCGGACCTGATCCTGGTGCAGGAGGCCGAGGACCAGGACATCTGCTCGGTCTCCGGCGGCGCGCTGGTCTGCGGCACCACGGACAACGCCGACGGCGCACCGGACAGCCTCCAGGACCTGGCGCTGGCCATCACGGCCGCCGGTGGCCCCGCCTACCAGGCCGCGTACGACCGCACCGGCGCGGACGCCCGGGGCATCACCGCGGCGTTCCTGTTCCGCACCGACCGGGTGTCGCTGGCGGCGCCCACCGCCGGCGACCCGCTGCTGGGCTCGGCGCCGACCGTCGAGTACCGGGGGGCGGCGCTGCCGGGCAACGCGGACGTGCAGAACCCGAAGGCGCTCAACGCGGTGCTTCCGGACGACGTGGACACGTCCACCGGCAAGGACGGGAACAACGTCTTCACCCGCGCGCCGCAGCTCGGCAAGTTCACGGTCGCCGCCGCGCCCGGCTCCGCCGAGCGTTACACGCTCTGGGCCGCGAGCAACCACTACTCGTCCGGGCCGGACAGCCGGGTCGGGCAGCGCCGGGAGCAGGCGGCGTACGGGGCTGCGATCGTCACCGCGATCGAGGCGTCGGACCCGCACGCTCGGGTGGTCTACGGCGGGGACCTGAACGTGTTCCCCCGCCCCGACGACCCCATCGCCACGGCGGCGGATCCCACCCCGTCGGACCAGCTCGGGCCGCTGTACGAGGCGGGCCTGCGCAACCTGTGGGACGACCTGCTCGCCGACGCGCCGTCGTCCGCCTACTCGTACAGCTTCGAGGGGCAGGCGCAGACGCTGGACCACCTGTTCGTGAACGGCGCGCTGCACCGGGACCTGGTGCAGATGCGGGCCGCGCACATCAACGCCGACTGGCCGGCCGACCACGCGGCCGACGGCAGCCGGGGTTCCAGCGACCACGACCCGCAGGTGGCCCGCTTCCGCTCCCGCGCGTCGCTGAGCGTCGGCGACGCCTCGGTGGTCGAGGGCGACCGGGGCACCCGGCCGCTGACCTACACGGTCACCGTGTCGCGCCCGCTGTCCCAGCCGGTGCTGCTCTGCGCCGCCACGTACGGCACCACGGCCCAGGCCGGCGCCGACTACGACCCGTACGTCGGCTGCAAGGTCCTGGCCGCCGGGCAGACGTCGCTGGCCTTCCCGGTGACCGTACGCGGTGACCGGAAGCGGGAGGCCGACGAGAAGGTGAACCTGGTCGTGGCCGGGGTGCCCGGCCTGCGGCTGGCCGATCCTCTCGCCGTGGGCACCATCACCGACGACGACTGACGTCACACCGCAGCCCGCCCCGACGGCCCGCCGCCCAGGAACGTCCTGGCCGGCGGGCCGTCCGCTCACCACGGGAGGCCCGGGCCGGGCAGCCGCGACGGCGGGGGCACGCGCGGCGGCGGAGGCACGCGCGGCGGCGGGGGCACGCTGCGGTACTTCGCCACCCGCACCTCCCACTGGCTGCGCCGCCGCATGGCGTCGCGGACCCGGCGGTCGCGGTAGAACGTCTCCGGCGGGCGGGCCAGCCCGTAGATGTCCGCCCACCACTCGCCCGGCTCGGGGTCGAGAATGGTGTCCAGGTGCGAGGGGTAGCGACGCCCCGCCCCGTCGCGGGTGTCCTGCCAGTCCCGCATCGGCTTCAGCACCCGCCCGAACTCGTCGACGACGGCCAGCCGGAACCCGGCGACCCCGATGATGCGGCGCAGGAGCAGGATGCTCGGCACCATCCGGCCCGCCTCGATCCGCCCGACGGTGGAATGGTTCACCCCGGCCCACCGGGCCAGCTCCCGCTGGCTGAGGCTGGCATGCCGCCGGACCGCCCGGACGATGCCCGCGGCCGGCCATGGGGTGTCGAACGGCTCGGTCAGCATCACGGGCGGCTCGCGCGATCCCGTGCCCTGATCGGTACCCACCGCCTGGTCGCCACCCGTCGCCCCGACGCCGCCCGACGGCCCAGCGGCGCCCGACGGCCCAGCGGCGCCCGACGGCCCAGCGCCGCCCGACGGCCCCGCGGGTCCCGACGGCCCGGCGGCACCGGGCAACTGGTCGGAGCCAGCTGGTCGGTCGGAATCCCGGTCGATTTCCGGTTCGGCGGGAGGCTCGGTCATCCCTTCACGCTCCCGGCTGCGATGCCTCTCCCGCAATCCCGCCCGCTCAGCCTGTGGACAACGCAGCCGCCTGTGGAAAACCAGCGCCCGGTCCTGCCCCAACAGCCCGGACGAACCCTGCGCGGCGGGCACGCACCGCAACCGGAGCGGTTCTCCCGCAGGTGCATACGCTAAGTGATTGTAAATCCGGCCCTGAACGACCCTGGATCGCCGCCGCTGACGGTCACAACGCTGTGGACAGCGAGTTCAGTGTGGGCCCTCGTCGGGAGCGACGAACCTCCGCGCGCCCTTTGCTCTGCATCCTTATACGCAACAGGCACTCTTCGTTACTGGTGCGTATGACGATGCAGAGCAAAGCGTCCGAAGGGTGGTGGGCTTCGGGGCACAGGTTGAGTACCCAGCGTTACGGTAGGGACTGCTGGTCTGCGGCGCGGGCGTCTACTCGAAGGCGGCAACCACCACTGACGCCTGCGTATGCCCGCAAGGGAAGACAGCGACACGCACCAGCACCGCACCGGACGACGAGCGGGCAGGTGATGGTCCGGCGAGTGCCCCGAGACGGGCGGCGGAGGAATGGGTTGGCTCGATCGGAACCCGCCTCGCTGCCCGGGACGGGTCGGAGACCCGAAGGCCGGACCGGATCAAGGTGCGCCAGACCAGGTAGCGCCGGGCAGGACCAGGCAGGCCAGGCCACGCCGCACAGGACCAAGCCGCGCCGGACCAAGCCGCGCCGGACCAAGCCACGCTGGGTCGGGTTGGGTCAGTAGCGCTGGCGAAGGAGTCCGGCGGCCTCGACCGCCCAGTAGGTGAGGATGATCTGCGCGCCGGCCCGACGGATCGAGGTGAGCGTCTCCAGCATCACCCGCTCCCGGTCGATCCAGCCGTTGGCGGCAGCCGCCTCGACCATCGCGTACTCGCCGGAGACCTGGTAGGCGGCGACGGGAACGTCCACCGCCGCACGGACCGCCGACACCACGTCGAGGTACGGCAGGGCCGGCTTGACCATCACCATGTCGGCGCCCTCGGCGACGTCCAGCTCGACCTCGCGCAGCGACTCCCGCAGGTTGGCGGGGTCCTGCTGGTAGGTGCGGCGGTCGCCCTCCAGGGCCGACTCCACCGCGTCCCGGAACGGGCCGTAGAAGGCCGAGGCGTACTTGACGGCGTACGCCAGCACCGCCACGTCCTGGTGGCCCGCGGCGTCGAGCGCCCGGCGTACCACGGCGATCTGGCCGTCCATCATGCCGGACGGCCCGACCACACCGACCCCGGCGGCGGCCTGGGCGACCGCCATCTCGGCGTACGCCTCCAGCGTGGCGTCGTTGTTGACGTCACCGTCGGGGGTGAGCAGGCCGCAGTGCCCGTGCGAGGTGAACTCGTCCAGGCAGAGGTCGCTCATCACCACAGTGGCGTCGCCCACCTCGGCGACGACGTCGCGGATCGCGACGTTGAGGATGCCGTTCGGGTCGATCCCGCCGGAGCCGGTGGCGTCCCGCCGCTCCGGCACGCCGAAGAGCATGATGCCGCCGACGCCCGCCTGGACCGCCTCGGCCGCGGCCTTGCGGAGCGAGTCCCGGGAGTGCTGGAGCACCCCCGGGAGCGACGCGATCGCCCGCGGTTCCGTCAACCCCTCCCTGACGAACATCGGCACGACCAGCTCGGCCGGGTCGACGCGGGTCTCGGAGACCAGCCGCCGGATGGCCGCGTTGCGGCGCAGCCGGCGGGGCCGGATCTCGGGGTACGGCATCACGGACCTCCTGCTACGACTACCGGAACCTCAGGGCGGTCGGCCCCTGCACCTTCGAGCCACGGCGCTGCTTCGCCGGCATGGCGGCGAGCTTCTCGCGCAGCTCGACGGCGTAGGCGGCGAGCGCCTCCACCAGATCGGGGACCGAGGCGTGCGGCGGCTGGACGTCGACCCGCAGGCCGAACTCCGTCGCGGTCTCCGCCGTCTTGGGCCCGATCACTGCAACGACGGTACGGGCATGCGGCTTCCCCGCGATACCCACCAGATTGCGCACCGTCGAGCTGGACGTGAAGAGCACCGCGTCGAAGCCACCCGACTTGATCGCGTCCCGGATCTCGGCGGGCGGCGGGGCGGCCCGGACCGTCCGGTAGGCGGTCACGTCGTCGACCTCCCAACCGCGCTCGGTGAGGCCGGCGGCGAGGGTCTCGGTGGCGATGTCGGCGCGCGGCAGCAGCACCCGACCGACCGGGTCGAGGATCTCGTCGTGCGGCGAGAACTCGGCCAGCAGCCCCTCGGAGGACTGCTCCCCCGACGGGATCAGCTCGGGCTGGATGCCGAACGCGCGGACGGCGTCGGCGGTCGCCTCACCGATGCAGGCGATCTTGACGCCGCCGAAGTGCCGGGCGTCGAGACCGTGCTCGGCGAACTTCTCCCAGACCGCGCGGACCGCGTTGACGGAGGTGAAGATCACCCAGGCGTACCGGCCGTCGACCAGGCCCTTGACCGCCCGCTCCATCTGGGCCGGGGTGCGCGGCGGCTCGACCGCGATCGTCGGCACCTCGCAGGGGATGGCCCCGTACGCGCGCAGCCGGGCGCTCATCACGCCGGCCTGCTCCTTGGTGCGGGGCACGAGGACCTTCCAGCCGTACAGCGGCCGGTTCTCCCACCAGCTCAGCTTGTCCCGCTGGCCCACACCCTCGCCGACGGTGAGGACCACCCGGCCGGTGAAGCCGAGCGCCGCCGCGACGAACGAGTCGACGGTCGACGTGGTGGTGTACTGCGTCTCGCCGGTGCCGTCACCGGTCACCCCGACGCCGGTGGTGCCCTCCACCCCGGCCGCGAGCAGCCCGTCGCGGATCGCGGCGAGGTCGCCGGCGTCCACGGCCAAGGCCAACGAGCCCCGGCCGACGGCTGCGGCCAGCGCGTCGAAGTCCAGCGTGCTGACGTCCTCGACGTCGGCCGCCGTCCGTACGCCCGGCAGCGGCACGCCCGCGTAGGTCGCCACCCCCTCGGCCTGGCCGACCCCGGGAACCACCTCAAAGTGCGCGGCGGTCCGCGCGACCGCCTGCACCTCCTTGACGACCGAATCGTGGCCGAACGGGTCGCCGGCGACCAGGTGCACCGCGTTCAGCCCGGAACGGGCCGCCGAGATCAGCACCTTCGCCACGTCACCCGGCGCGCCCTCCGCCGGAGTGAACTGGGCGTCTTCCCTGGCCTGGGCGCGGACGGCGTCGAGCAGCGACTCGGGGACTCCCCGGTCGTACACCACCTGGTCGGCGTCGACCAGAGCGTCGTGCGCCCGGCGGGTCAGCAGGCCCGGGTCGCCGGGACCGGCCCCGACGAAGGCGATGCGGCCTACGGGCTTACGGGTGCGGGTCATTCTGTGCTCCCAAATTGCTGGGTCCCCGGGCCGGCGTGTCCATCGTGGCCGAGGATCGAGTCGGCGCCGAGGTCGAGGAGTTCGGCGGCGAGTGCCTTGCCGATCTCCGCCGCGTCGGCGAGCGTTCCGGTGCGGGACAGCCGGAGGTCTCTCGTGCCGTCCGGACTGATCACCGCCCCGCGCAGATAGATCTCCTGGACGAAGTCACCCTCGACGCCCGAGCCGGTTGGCTCGCCTTCGGCGACGACGGCGTAGGCGGCGACCGGGGCGGAGCATCCGGCCTCCAGGGTGGCCAGCAGCGCCCGTTCCGCGGTGACCGCGGCGTGGGACGGTGCGTGGTCGAGCACGGCGAGCAGCTCGACCAGGTCCGTGTCGTCGACCCGGCACTCCACCGCCAGCGCGCCCTGGGCGGGCGCGGGCAGCATCAGCATCGGGTCGAGCGTCTCGGTGATCACGTCGGTACGCCCGAGCCGGGCCAGCCCGGCCCGGGCCAGGACGACCGCGTCGAGGTCGGCCTCCGGGCCGAGCACCCGCGCGAGGCGGCTGTCGACGTTGCCGCGGATCGGGGTGACCTCCAGCTGCATCCCGAGGGCGTGCAGCTGGGCGATGCGGCGCAGCGCTCCGGTGCCCACGGTCGCGCCGGAGGGCAGCTCGGCGAGCGTCCGGCCGTCCCGGGCGACAAGCGCGTCCCGCGGGTCCTGCCGCACCGGCACCGCCGCGATGTGCAGCCCGGCCGCCGCCGCGGTGGGCAGGTCCTTGTAGGAGTGCACCGCGAAGTCGATGGTGCCGGCGGTCAGGGCGTCCCGCAGGGCGGAGACGAAGACGCCGACGCCGAGCCGGTGCACCGGCGCGGACGAGCGGTCGCCGGCGGTGACCACCTCGACCAGCTCGACGGGCCGGCCGGTGGCGGCGGTCAGGGCCTCCGCGACGTGGCCGGACTGGGCCATCGCCAGTTTGCTGCCCCGGGTACCGAGGCGCAGGGGCGTGCTCATCGCTCACCTCCGAGGGGCGGGACGTCGGCGGAACCCGTCGACGGCGGGATGTCGGCGAGGCCGACGGACGGCAGATTGTCGGCGAGGCCGCCGGGTGGCAGGACGTCGGCGAGGCCGAACGGCGGCGCGGCGTCGCCGGCCACGATGTCGGGGACGTTGTCGACCGGGGACGTCTGCGGCACCTTGAGGTCGAACAGCTCGCGCAGCAGGGCCGCGTACTGGTCGCCGCCGGGTTCGGCCGCCAACTGGCGCACCCGCACGGTCGGCTGGTGCAGCAGCCGCTGCACCACCCGGTGCACCGTCCGGGCCACCTCGGCGCGCTGGTCGTCCGTGAGGTCCGGGCGGCGCTGGGCGAGCCGGCGCAGCTCGGCGCCGACCACGTCGTCGGCGCGGCCACGCAGGGCGGCCACCGTGGGCGCCACGTCGGCGCCGCGCAGCCAGGTGAGGAAGGCGTCGACCTCGCCGGCCACGATCCGTTCGACGGCGGCGGCGTCGGCTGCGGCGGGCCCGTCGGCGAGCAGCGTCGCCATCCGGTCGATGTCGATGACCTCGACGCCGGGCAACTCGGCGACGCCGGCTTCCACGTCGCGCGGCACGGCCAGGTCGAGCAGGACGAGCGGCCCCCGGCCGGGGTCGCGCCCGGCGAGCGCCCGGGTCACCACGTCACGGGTGAGGACCGCTTCGGTGGCCGCGGTGGCGGCCACTACGATGTCCACTGTGGAGAGAACGGTGGTCAGCTCCGCCATCGGCGTCGCGCTGGCCCCGTACGCCTCGGCCAGCCGGACGGCCCGGTCGGCGCCCCGGTTGGTGACCGTGAGCGGCCCGGCGCCCAGCCGGGACAGCGTGGCGACGCTCAGCGAGCCCATCGCGCCCGCGCCGACCACCAGCGCGGGATGGCCGGCGAGGTCGCCGTCGAGATGCCCGGCGGCCAGCTCCAGCGCGGCCGTCACCACGCTCTGGCCGGCCCGGTCGATCCCGGTCTCCGCGTGCGCCCGCTTGCCGACCCGCAGCGCCTGCTGCATCAGCTCGTGCAGCAGCCGCCCGGCGGTGTCTGCCCCGGTCGCGGAATGGTAGGCGTCCCGGAGCTGGCCGAGGATCTGCGCCTCGCCGACCACCATCGAGTCGAGCCCGGCGGCGACCCGGAAGACGTGGTCCACGGCGGCGGCGTCGAAGTGCACGTAGAGGTGGTTGGCGAGCGCGGCGGGCTGGCAGCCGGCCTGGTCGGCCAGCACCGCGCAGATGTCGCCGAGGCCGCCGTGGAAGCCGGACACGGCGGCGTAGACCTCCACCCGGTTGCAGGTGGAGACGATCACGGCCTCGGTCACGTACGGCTGGGCGACCAGGCGGTCCAGGGTGCGGGTGAGGTCCGCGGGGCCGACCGCGAGCTGCTCCAGCGTGGCGACGGGAGCGGTGCGGTAGGACGCGCCGACGACGAGCAGTTTCACGTGCCGATCGCCTCCTGCGGGTCGGTGACGGCGAGCCCCCCGGGCAGGGCGGTCAGGGCGGACCCACCGGTGGCGGGCAGCGCGGTCAGCGATGCCTTGCGGTGCTCGTGGAAGGACAGGATCTGCAGCTCGATCGCGAGGTCGACCTTGCGCACGTCGACCCCCTCCGGAACCGAGAGTACGCACGGGGCGAAGTTCAGGATGCTCGTCACACCGACGGCCACGAGCTGGTCCGCCACCGCCTGGGCGGCCGGGGCCGGGGTGGCGATCACGCCGATGGCGATGGCCTCCTCGACGGCGACCCGGGGCAGCTCGTCGATGTGCCGGACGACCAGCCCGCTGATCTCCTCGCCGACCCGGGCGGGGTCGGCGTCGAAGAGGGCGGCGATCCGGAAGCCGCGGCTGGCGAAGCCGTCGTAGCCGGCGAGGGCGTGACCGAGATTACCCACGCCGACCAGGGCGACGGCCCGCCGCTGGGTGAGCCCGAGCACGTACTCGATCTGGTCGACCAGCAGCGCCACGTCGTAGCCGACGCCACGGGTCCCGTACGAGCCGAGGTGCGAGAGGTCCTTGCGGAGCTTCGCGGAGTTCACGCCGGCAGCGCTGGCCAGTCCCTCGCTGGACACGGTCTCGTGGCCGGTTTCGGCGAGGTTGTGCAGGGCACGGAGGTATTCCGGGAGCCGCGCGACGGTCGCCTCCGGCAGATCCGGGAGCGCCGGTACGGCACCGGCGCGGCCGGGCGCGCCAGGGTGACGGTGCTGACTCATGAGACTCCGTGCGGTGCGATCCTCGGCCAACTCGGGCGGCCGGCCGTTTCGGGATCCCCGCTGGCGACCGAGATTGCCGGCTGTGCTAGCAGGGCGCGTCGGAACTACAGAGTAGGCGCTTGTGAACGCGTGCACAAATCGCGATCTTGACAGCTCGCGACGCGGCTTCACCAGCCCCTCCATTCCGCAAGATCGATCCAGTGGCCGCCGCCGGCCACCGCCCGACCTCGGGGCGGTGGCGATGGTGCCGGTAGCGCCGATTATTGCTCAATTACGACTTCTCTGACCAATCGCGCGGCCCACGGCTCGCCCACGATCCGGTCACGGTAGGGCCAGCCCTACGCCGCAGAGGCGGGCCGACGGGATGGGTCGGCGACCCCGCGCTGCCTAGCCTCGTGACATGACCGCCGTACCCGTCGCCGCCGATCAGCCCGTGCCGGCGCCGACCATCTCCCGACAGCTCCTGCTGGACTCCGGCTACGTGCTGCTGGGCCTCCCGCTGGCCCTGGCCAGCTTCGTCGTCCTGCTGGTGGGCCTGGCTGCCGGGCTGGGGCTGGTCGTGACGGTGATCGGCCTGCCGATCCTCAGCGGCACCCTCTACGCCGCCCGGGGCCTCGCCGACATCGAGCGCCTCCGCCTGCCCACCGTGCTCCACCAGGCCCGGATCCGCCCCCAGTACCGGCTGCCGGAGCCCGGCGCGAGCGCCTGGCGGCGGATCTTCGTGCCGATGGGGGACGCGCAGTCCTGGCTCGACCTGGCGCACGGCATCCTCAAGCTGATCGTGGCCATCGTCACCTTCGTGGTCACGCTGGTCTGGTGGGCCGGCGCCGTCGCCGGCACCCTCTACTGGGCGTACGACTGGACGCTGCCGCACGGCGACCCGGAGGACGTCGGCCTCCCCCAGCTCCTCGGCCTCGGCAACTCGACCGTCGTCCGGATCGGGCTGCACACCGCGATCGGGCTGTTCTTCCTGATCACCCTGCCGATCGTGGCCCGGGGCTGTGCGCTGCTGCAGGCCGGCTTCGGCCGGGCCCTGCTCACCGGCGTGGCCGAGATGCGCAACCGGATCACCGTGCTGGAGGAACAGAAGCGGGCCGCCGTCTCCGCCGAGGCGAGCGCGCTGCGCCGACTGGAGCGGGACATCCACGACGGCCCGCAGCAGCGCCTCGTCCGGCTCGCGATGGACCTCAGCCGGGCCCGCCAGCAACTCGCCACCGACCCGCGGGCCGCCGGGCGCACCCTGGACGAGGCGGTCACCCAGACCCGGGAGACGCTCGCCGAGCTGCGCGCCCTGTCCCGGGGCATCGCGCCGCCGATCCTGGTCGACCGGGGACTGCCCAGCGCCCTGGCGGCACTGGCCGGGCGCGGCCTGATCCCGATCGAGCTGCGGGTGGACCCGGAACTGGCCAGCCCGGCCGGCCGGCTCGACCCGGCGGTCGAGAGCACCGCCTACTTCGTGGTGTCCGAGGCGCTGACCAACGTCGCCAAGCACAGCCGGGCGACCGAGTGCCAGGTCACCGTGGCCCGGCACGACGGGCGGCTGGAGGTCGACGTCGACGACGACGGGCAGGGCGGCGCCCACCTGGCCAAGGGGCACGGGCTGGTCGGCATCGCCGACCGGATCCGCTCCGCCGGGGGCCGGCTCTCCGTGGTCAGCCCGGTTGGCGGGCCCACCAAGATCCGCGCGGAACTCCCGCTGTGAGCCGTACGTGGTAGACAACAGGGCATGCGGATCGTGATCGCGGACGACGCGGTGCTGCTCCGGGAGGGGCTGGTACGGCTGCTCACCGAGCGCGGGCACGAGGTGGTGGCCGCCGTGGCCGACGGCGACGCGCTGGTGGCGGCGGTGGTGGCGCACCGGCCGGACGTGTCGATCGTCGACGTCCGGATGCCGCCGTCGCACACCGACGAGGGGCTGCGCGCGGCGGTGGAGGCCCGCCGCCTGGTGCCCCGCACCCCGATCCTGGTCCTCTCCCAGTACGTCGAGGTGTCGTACGCCGACGACCTGCTCGCCACCACCGGCGGCGGCGGGGGCGGGATCGGCTACCTGCTGAAGGACCGGGTGGCCGCGATCGACGAGTTCCTCGACGCGCTGGACCGGGTGGCCGCCGGCGGGACGGTGCTCGACCCCGAGGTGGTCGGCCAGCTCTTCGCCCGGCGGCGGCGCGACGACCCGCTGCGCGAGCTCACCCCGCGCGAACGCGAGGTGCTCGCGCTGATGGCCGAGGGCCGCTCCAACACGGCGATCGCGAAGACCCTGGTGGTCACCGACGGCGCCGTCGAGAAGCACGTCCGGAACATCTTCACCAAGCTCCAGCTCCCACCCGACACGGAGCAGCACCGGCGGGTCCTGGCCGTGCTGGCCTACCTGCGCAACTGACCCGCCACCCGGCCCGCCGCCCACGCACGGACCGGCCGCCGGTCTGTCGCCTCGGCCCGGACGAGGCCGGCCCGGTCAGGGCAGCGTGGCCGCCAGGCTGACCGCCTCGCTGAGGGTGTCGGCGACCGGGTGGCCGGAGGCGCGCAGCCGTGCCGCGTCGGTGAACCCGCCGGTGTAGAGGACGGCGTGGCCCCCCACCGACACGGCGGCGTCGGCGTCGTCGACGGAGTCCCCGATCAGCACCACGTCCCGGCCGTCCACGCCCAGCTCCGTCAGGTGCCGCCGGAGCGACTCGGCCTTGCGGTCGCCGCCGACGGTCGCCCGCAGCCCGTCCACCCGGACGAAGTTCCCGGTCAGCCCGTACGTGTGCACGGTCGGCACCAGCTCCTCGTGGAACCACATGGACAGCAGGGACTGGCTGCCCGGCCAGGCGGCCATCGCGACCGTGGCGTCGTGCGCCAGCTCGCAGGTCGTCAGCCCGGTGCGGTACGCGTCGTGGAAGATCCGGTCCAGCCGGCCGAACGCGTCGTCGTCGACCGCCCGGCCGAGCACCTCGGCGTAGTAGTCGGCGATCGGGCGGCGGAACCGTACCCGGTGCTCGTCGGCGGTCACGGCGGGCCCGCCGACGCTGGCGAAGGCGGCGTTGGTGCAGGCGACCACCAGGCTCAGGTCGTTGAGCAGGGTGCCGTTCCAGTCCCACACCAGGTGGTTGCGTGCCGGGGTCATGGCAGCACCATAGCGCCCGGCACTACAGCTGCGGCGTGGTCAGGTCCCGCAGCAGCCGCTCCTCCTCCACCCGCCAGTAGCCGTGCTCCTTGCCGTCGAGCAGCACCACGGGCAGCCGGTCGCCGTACTCGCGTTCCAGCTCGATGTCGTCGGTGACGTCCTTCTCGGTCCACCGGTCCCCGGTGACCGCCACCACCCGGTCCAGCGCCAGCTTCGCCTCGTCGCAGAGGTGGCAGCCTGGGCGGGTGATCAGGGTGAGTCGGGGCTCACGCATCGGTCTCCTCCGTCGTGCTGGCGCCGGTCGGAGCCGGCGGGCGGGTCTCCGGCGACGCCGCCGGGGACGGCACCGGGGACGCCGGGGACGACGCCGTCCGGAGCAGGGTCTTGCGCACCTTGCCGATCACCGAGTGCGGCAACTCGTCGACGAACTCGACGGCGGTCGGGCACTTGAACCGGGCCAGGTTGCGGGCGCAGTGGGCGAGCAGCTCCTCACCGGTCACCGGACGCCCCGGCGCCGGCACCACGTACGCCCGGACAGTCTCGCCGGTCCGCGGGTGCGGCACACCCAGTACCGCCGACTCGGCCACCCCCGGGTGCGCGGCGAGCACCAGCTCGACCTCGTGCGGGTACACGTTGAACCCGTTGACCAGGATCAGCTCGCCGATCCGGTCGACCAGGAAGAGGTCGCCGTCGGAGTCGGCGTACGCCACGTCGCCGGTGGGCCACCAGCCGTCGGCGTCCGGGCCGCCCCGGCCGTCCGGCCAGTAGCCTGCGAAGACGTTCGCCCCGCGCACCACGACCTGGCCCGGGTCGGTGCCGGGCGTGACGTCGGAGAGATCCAGTTCGTCGGCGTCGTCCTCCGGCTCGGCCACGCCGTCGCGCCACAGGTCGGCCCCGTCCGTCCCGACCAGACGCAGCTCGACGCCGGGCAGCGGCCGGCCGATCGAGCCGGGCTTCGGCTCCCCGCCGACCAGGGTGGAGGTGAGCACCGGCGCGGTCTCGGTCAGGCCGTACCCGACGTGCACCGGGCGGCCGGCGACCTCGGCGAAGCGCGCCGCGACGGCCGGCTCCAGCGGTGCCGCGCCGCAGACCACGGCCCGGACCGACGTCATCGCCGCGGCGAGGACGGCGGCGTCCGCCGTGGACCAGGCGGCCACCATCGACGGTACGCCGACCAGCACGGTGACCCGGTGCCGGGCGATCACGGCCAGCCCCGCGTCGGAGCCGAGGTCGTCGACGAGCACCCCGGTCGCGCCATGGTGGACGACCGCGCCGAGCCCTGCGTTCAGCCCGTACGCGTGGAACAGCGGCAGCGCCAGCAGCACGGTGTCGTCCGGGCCGACGACCGGCGGGTCGATGCGGCCGACCTGCTCGTGGTTGGCCGCCAGCGCCCGGTGCGTCAGCATCGCGCCCTTCGGCCGCCCCTCGGTGCCGGAGGTGTAGAGCAGCAGCGCCAGGTCGTCGCCGCCCCGGACGGGAAACGGCTGACCGGCGTCGGCCACCGGCGGCGCGGTGTGCACGGCGACGAGCGCGGGCAGGTCCCCTGCGGCGTCGGCGACCAGGTCGCGTACCCGCTCGGTGCCGATCAGCACCGAGGCGCCGGAGTCGGCCAGCACGTGCCGCAGTTCGGGGGCGGTGAGGCCGGGGTTGACCGGCACCGCGACCAGCCCGGCGCGCAGCGCGGCCAGGCAGCTCACCACGAAGTCCGGCGAGTTGCCGAGCGCGACGGCGATCCGGGGCGGGTGCGGGTCGGCGGCTTTCGGCGTCGGGCCGGGCCCGGCGGGTCGCGCCCCGGTCAGGGCCGCCAGGGCGTGGGCGGTGGCCGTCACCGACGCGTCCAGTTCGGACCAGGTGACGGTCCGCTCGCGCCAGTGCAGCGCGGGTCGGTCGCCGTGGGCGGTGGCCGCCCGGTGGAGCCGCTCGACGAGGGTCGAGGCGGAGCTGTCGGTTGCGTCCTGCACGGTGGCTGAGTCTGGCACAGCGCGGGGCCTGTGGGCCATGCCCGCCGGAGGCCGGAGGGGACATCCCGGTCTGCGGCACCGGCGTCCCGCACAAGTCCCGCCCACGGGACGCCCGGCGGGCGCGGACGGGACACGACCGGTCCCGTCCATAGGACACGCCGCGACGCACCGGGCACGCCGGACGGTCCTGGGTCGACACCCGCGCCGCCGATCCACCCGATCACCGCGACACGCACGCCGACCTGGAATTTCCTTCGCAATCACGCGGCAATCCGAAAGTCAACCGCACACGACGGACAACCGGTCCGCCAGTTGTGCGGCGCGGCGGGAAATACTTCCGCCCTGTGTAACGGACTTGCCACGCGTGGGTGACGTTGGCCCTATCATCACTCGGGTCGGCTCACCCCATTTGCCGTGAGTCGACACCCCTCAGCCCGAGGAGGCCCCCGTGCCTGTGAGCGCATTGGACCAGCACCTCAAGGGGATCTGCCGCCCGTCGGCACACCCCGAGCCAGCCCTGCCCGGCCCAGCCGGCCGGGCCACGACGGCGACGCGCCGACCGGCGTGGTCGGCCGGCGGGACGGAGGCGGCGCGGTGACCACCTTCGGTTACGCGGAACGGCCGGCCGGCCTGACCAACCCGGCGATCCGCGGCCCGCTCAACGAACGGCCCGCCGCCCGGGCTCCGCTGGACGACACGGGCAGCCTCGCCGTCCGGGGGGAGGGCGCGTCGAGCCGGACCCGCAGCCGGCCACACCAGAACGAACCGCCGCCCCGCTCCGCGACACCGGGCGGCAACGCCAAATCGGCCGGCGGCCGGGTCGCCGTCCCCGCCCGGCCCACCATGCCGGCGCAGGGCCGCCGCACCACGGAGCCGGCCAAGGCGCCCGACGAGTCGGGCGCGGAGACCGCGGTGCTCCCGGCGGTGCCGGCCGCCGCCGCGCCGGTCAACACCTCGACGGGCTTCCCCAGCCGTCCGGACCCGTCCGACCCCGCCACGGAGGTCTGGGGGCTGGTCGAGCGGGCCCAGGCCGGCGAGTCCGAGGCGTTCGGGCTGATCTACGACCGGTACGTCGACACGGTGTTCCGGTTCGTCTACTTCCGGGTGGGCAACCGGCAACTCGCCGAGGACCTCACCTCCGACACCTTCCTGCGCGCCCTCAAGCGGATCGGCAGCTTCACCTGGCAGGGGCGCGACCTGGGCGCCTGGCTGGTCACCATCGCCCGGAACCTGGTGGCGGACCATTTCAAGTCCGGCCGCTACCGGCTGGAGGTCACCACCGGGGACGTGCTGGACGCCGACCGCGAGGACCGGGGCCCGGAGGGCAGCCCGGAGGCGGCGGTCGTCGAGCACATCACCAACGTGGCCCTGCTCAGCGCCGTCAAGCAGCTCAACCCGGAGCAGCAGGAGTGCATCGTGCTCCGCTTCCTGCAGGGCTTCTCCGTGGCCGAGACGGCCCGCACGATGGGCAAGAACGAGGGCGCGATCAAGGCACTCCAGTACCGCGCGGTACGAGCGCTGGCCCGGCTGCTGCCGGACGGCTTCCAACCGTAGTCCCGGGCACGAAGAACGCCGTGCATCGATGCGATGTACGCGCAGGTCCGTGGCGTCGCGACCCCGTGACAGCGATCACTTTGGGTGATTTCGCCTCCGCCGGCCCCGTAACCCATGTCCGGTGCGGACCGTTTCTCCGGGTGCGACCGGTGGTAGCCCCGGCATCCCCCGGGCCCCCGAGGTCCGGCAGCGCGGCCGGCCACGACCTTCGTCCGTGGTGTCCCGCCGTCACCGGTCGCTGTCGAAGACAGCGGCCGACCGGCCGCGACCAGCGAGAGGAGGTGCCCGCGGTGGACAGCAACCTCTTCTCCCGTCGGCGCGCGGAGCGCTTCGCGCAGCTTCTCGACGAGGCCAACGGGGGCCGGCGACACCACGTCCGTTCCCGGGCCGACGACCAGTTGGCCACGCTCGTCGCGGTGGGTCAGCGGCTGCCCGCCGCCCCGCCCGCCGTGGAGGTGGACCCGGAGTTCCGCACCGGACTGCGGGCCATGCTCCTGGCCACGGCCGAGCGCGAGGGCATCGGTGCCCCGGCCGCCGTCACCACCCAGCCGTCGTCCCGGCGCTCCGCCGCCGACGCCGGCCGCAACCGGCTGCTGCCGGCGGTGACCGCCCGCCGGGCCCGCGCCCGGGGCGCCATCCTGGTCGGCGTCGCGGCCGGCGCCGTCGCCCTCTCGGGCATCTCGGCCGCCAGCGAGAACGCCGTCCCCGGCGACGCGCTGTACGGCATGAAGCGCTCCACCGAACGCGCCCAGCTCGCGCTGGCCAGTTCCGACGTCAGCCGGGGCCAGCTGTTCCTGGGCTTCGCCCGTACCCGGCTCGCCGAGGCGGCCGCGCTACGCGGCAACGAGGCCGGCTTCAGCGCGGTGCTGGACGACATGGACGCCGACACCCGCCAGGGCGTACGCCTGCTGACCACCGCCGCGACGCAGCGCTCGGACCCGGCGGCGCTGGACGCGGTCAACTCCTTCCTCACCGGCCAGCGCCGGGCGGTCGGCGGGCTCCTCGACGACGCCAGCCGGGCCGAACGCGACCGGACCCGCCGCTCGCTCGCCCTGCTCGACGCGGCCCGCAAGCGCTCCGACGCGCTGCGCGCGACGATCGCCTGCGGTGGGCCCGCACCCGTCGGCAGCGACGCCCTCGGCCCGGCCCCGGCCACCTGCCCCGGCGACCGCTGATCCGACGTCGGCCGGACCGGCCGAGACGTCCACGCCACAGTTCTCCCCATGGGCGGCCGTCCGCCAGGCGCGCCCGGCTACCCTCGCGGAAGCACACGTCGCGCCGGTCGAGCGGAGGGAGGTCGCGTGGTCCGCAGCCGCAAGGTGACCGTCAGCACCGACGCCCACGGTCACACCGCCGGCTGGGCGGAGACCGACTTCGCGCCCCTCGCTCCCCCGGAACCCGATCCGACCGCGGCGGCCTTCTTCGACGTCGACAACACGATGATGCGGGGCGCGTCGATCTACTGGTTCGCCCGGGGCCTCGCCGCGCGCGACTACTTCACCACCGCGGACCTGGCCCGGTTCGCCTGGCAGCAGCTGCGGTTCCGGCTGCTCGCCACCGAGCACGCCGGCGACATGTCGCAGGCCAAGGAGGCCGCCCTCGCCTTCGTCGAGGGCTGGCGGGTGGACGACGTGGAGCGCCTCGCGGAGGAGATCTTCGACGAGCTGATGGCGCCCCGGATCTGGGCCGGCACCCGCCAGCTCGCCCAGCGCCACCTGGACGCCGGCGAGCGGGTCTGGCTGGTCAGCGCCGCGCCCGTGGAGATCGGCCGGGTGATCGCCGCGCGGCTGGGCCTGACCGGCGCGGTCGGCACGGTCGCCGAGATCGTCGACGGCGCGTACACCGGCCGGCTGGTCGGCGACCTGATGCACGGCCCGGCCAAGGCGGAGGCGGTCACCCAGCTCGCCGCGGTCGAAGGGCTGGACCTGCGCCGCTGCACCGCCTACAGCGACTCGTGCAACGACCTGCCGATGCTCTCCATGGTGGGCCGGGGCGTGGCCGTGAACCCGGACGCGGCCCTGTTCAAGGAGGCCCGGCAGCGCGGCTGGGACGTCCGCGACTTCCGCACCGGCCGCCGCGCCGTCAAGATCGCCGTACCGTCCACCGCGGCGGCCGGCCTGGTCGCCGGGGCGGTCGGCGCCGGGTTGGCGCTGCACCGGCGCCGCCGCGACGGCTGACGGCTCGGCCCGCGCAGTCAGCCGTACCGGCCGCCCGCGCCCTCAGCGACGCGGGCCGCCCGCATCCGTCAGGGGCCGAACGGGTCCGGGCGCCGCTCCAGCAACTGGTGCAGGGTCTGCTGGATGGTCTCCCGCACCTGGTCCGCGAGGTTGAACACGACCAGCGGGTCGTCGGCGGAGTCGATCAGGTGCGCGGTGGGGATCGGCGGGCAGAACTCGATCAGCCACTTGCTCGGCAGCGGCACCATGCCGAGCGGCCCCAGCAGGGGGAACGTGGGCGTGACCGGGAAGTAGGGCAGCTTGAGCAGCCGCGCCAGGGGCTTGATGTCGGCGAGCATCGGATAGGTCTCCTCGCCGCCGACGATGGCGACCGGCACGATCGGGGTGCCCGTGCGCAGCGCCGCCGAGACGAACCCGCCCCGGCCGAAGCGTTGCAGCTTGTAGCGCTCGGAGTAGAGCTTGCCGATGCCCTTGAAGCCCTCGGGAAAGACGCCGACCAGCTCGCCGTTGCCGAGCAGCCGCTCCGCGTCCGGGTTGCAGGCGACCGTGCCGCCGGTCTTGCGGGCCAGCTCGGAGACCACCGGCATCCGGAAGACCAGGTCGGCGCCGAGCAGCCGCAGGTAGCGGCGGGCCGGGTGCTGGTCGTGCAGCGCGGCCGAGAGGATCAGCGCGTCCAGCGCCACGGTGCCCGAGTGGTTGCCGACCACCAGGCCGGCGCCCTCGGTGGGCACGTGCTCCAGGCCGGTGACCTCGGTGCGGAACCAGTCGCGGTAGAGCATCCGCAGCAGCGGGTGGAAGACCGCGTCGGTGATCTCGGGATCGAAGCCGAACTCGTCGACCTCGTAGTCGCCGGAGAGCCGACGACGCAGGAACGCCAGGCCCTTGGCGACCTTGCGGTCCCAGTGGTCGCCGGGCCGGTCCGGCACCGAGGGCCCGCCCACCGGGGCCGGTGCCGGCGCGTCGTGCGCGACCGTCTCGTCGGTGGCGGACGTGTCGGGCTCGTCGGGCGTGCCGAGATGGTGTCCGTTCGCCCGCGCGGGCTCCGCGTCCGGCGCGGCCACGGTCAGCGGTACGTCGTAGCGGCCG
The DNA here is from genome assembly GCF_031845925.1 of Micromonospora reichwaldensis. Taxonomy (NCBI): domain Bacteria; kingdom Bacillati; phylum Actinomycetota; class Actinomycetes; order Micromonosporales; family Micromonosporaceae; genus Micromonospora; species Micromonospora reichwaldensis. Next base: position 100,907 of record NZ_JAVRFL010000023.1, read on the forward strand.
TCGCGCCGCTCCTCCGGCCCGTTCACGAGCCCTCCCGTACGGCAGCCCGAACCTGCCGGATCCCGTCCAGCACGAGCTGCTCCGCGACGGCCAACTGGTCCCGGTTCACGACGACACCGCCGTAGTGGGCGTGGATGAAGTCGTCGAAGGCGGCGGCGGTGGAGCGGGGTGTGAAGCCGTACTCCCGCTCCAGCCGGCTGGTGTCGACGACCCGGCCGTGCACGAAGAGGTCGACCTGGTCCAGGCCGTAGCGGCCGAAGCCGAGGTTGCGGGCGATCGCGGCGGCGCTGGAGAGGCCGGGCTCCAGCACCGGCACGGCCACCCGGCCGGCCCGCCGGATCGCCTGCGACAGGGAGAGCACGCCCGGCCCGGCCACGTTGTACGTCCCCGGATGGTCCTCGACGATCGACCGGTGCAGCACCTCCAGCGCGTCGTCGAAGTGCAGGAACTGCAACCGGGGGTCCCGCCCGAACACGGTGGGCACCACCGGCCGGGAGAAGTAGCGGGTGAGGGTGGTGTCGGCGGTCGAGCCGATGAACGGCGCGAAGCGCAGCACGGTCGCGGTGACGTCGGGCCGGCGGCGGCGGAAGCCGCGGACGTACCCCTCGATGTCCAGGATGTCGCGGCCGAACCCGCCGCGTGGCACCTCGCGCGGCTCGGTCTCCTCGGTGAAGACGGCCGGGTCGCGGAAGGACGCCCCGTAGGCGGCCGTCGAGGAGCGGACCACGAGCTTGCGCAGCCGGGGGGCGCGCTGGCAGGCGGCGAGGAGCTGCATCGTGCCGATGACGTTCTGTTCCTTCATCGCCGAGCGGCCGCCGTGCTGCGGGTCCGGCGAGGTCACCAGCGCGAGGTGGACCACCGCGTCGACGTCCAGGTCGGCGAGGAGGCCGCCGAGCGAGCCGGCGTCGATGCGGACGCGCTCGACCCGGTCGAGCAGGTCGGAGAACTCGGCACCGGGCTCGGGCTGGTCCACGCCGATGACCCGCTCGATGCGGGGGTCGGCCGCGAGCCGGGCCGCGACGTGCGCGCCGAGGTAGCGGCTGACCCCGGTGACGACGACGACCCCCGGGGCACCTGTGGTGCCACCGGGGGTCATGTCGCGCACCTTCCCCGGCAGGAGGGATCGAACCGGGACATCCGCGGCGTGATCACCTGAGCCTCCGAGGGTCGACAGTTGGCAAGTGACGACGGGAGCCGGGCCGGGACCCGGCCCCGGTCACTTGCCGAGACGGCGACGCTGGACGCGGGTCTTGCGCAGCAGCTTGCGGTGCTTCTTCTTAGCCATGCGCTTGCGGCGCTTCTTGACCACCGAGCCCATACGAAAGCCTTTCGATGCAACGTGCGGGGCGACCGGATGACGCCACGGTGTGACGTCGGCGACCGCTTGCGGACAACGGACCGGACCAGCGGGGTAAGCGGCAGGGCGCACCTGCGGTCACGGTCGGGGTCCAGGGTAGCCGGAGAGCGTCAGCAGGACCAACGCGCCCCCGCCGATGCCCGTTACGTCGTGCTTGAACGACGGCCCGCGGGAGGGTCAGGCGGTTTCCTGAAAGGCGCCCCGCAGGTATTCGTGCACCGCGTGTTCGGGCACCCGGAACGACCGGCCGACCCGGACCGCGGTGAGTTCACCGCTGTGCACCAGGCGGTAGACCGTCATCTTCGACACCCGCATCACCGTCGCCACCTCGGCGACGGTGAGGAACTTGACCTCCGACAGCCGTCCGTCGGACTGCGACCCGGCCATGGCTCACCGACCAATCCCATGCCCGGCGCGTGCCACCGGACGGGTTCGTCCCGCCCGGACCGGCGACGCGCGTGTTACCAGTACGGTAGCGGGACGGCTGTGACCGGCGCGATCCCTTCGTACAACTGATCATGATTCTCGCCGGTGTCCACCCGACCGGTCGGTTCGTTGTCGAACCTGTTGCGCCCGGCGTCCGATCGGTCCCCGTCCGGGACACGCCGCCCGGTCCGGGGCGGTCGGGACGCTGCCCGACGCGCGTGGACGCCGCGATGGTCGGAACCGGGCCGCCGCGCGGAAGGCGTCCGGTGGCTCCGGCGGCGCCACCGGAGCCACCGGACGGGTGCCCCGGGCCGCTTCCGGACGCGGACCGGGGCTCCGCGCTGGGAGCGGGCACCAGTGTGTCAGGTCGCCCGGCGCGGCCCGACAGCGGTCGATCATGAATGTCGGGGGCCGCCTGAACCGGCGCCAGCGGGGGCCACGGCGCCGCCCGGACCGTCAACCGACCACGGCCCGGACGTACCCGACGCACTCGTCGTGCAGGGCGGACCAGGGTTCGCCGAGGACCCGCTCGGCCGCCTGGTCCACCGGCGTGCGCTCGTGCACCACGGCCGCGAAGAAGGCGAGCAGCCGCTCCGGGCCGAACCGGTCGACCAGGTGCCGGACCGCCAGGTAGGAGACGCCGTAGCTGCCGCTGACCCGGTCGGCCGGGGCGTCGTCGGCCGGGCTGAGGCTGTCGAGCCGGCCGTCCCAGCCGCCGAGCAGGCGCCGCACCTCGTCCAGTCCCGCGTACCGGTCGATCGGCTCGCCGTCGGCGCCCGCGTACTCGGCCAGCCCCTCCACCAGCCACCAGGTGCCCTTGCCCGGGTACCCCCGCTCCGGCAGGGACGCGGCGTGGGTCAGCTCGTGCCGGAGCAGGTCGTCCACCCCGCCGGGGACGAGCCCGTCGGCGTTGAGCACCACCTCGTGGTGGCCGCCGCCGACCGTGACCGCGTACCCGCCCGTCCACTTCGGCCGGCCGCCGCCGTACCAGCGCTGCCACTCGCCCCGGCCCGCGTGGAAGATCCGGTACCGGTCCGGCGTGCGGCCGCCCACGGCGTACGTGTCGGCGACCCGGGCGGCGGCCTCCGCCTGGGCCAGCAGGCCGGGCAGTTCCTTGCGCAGGGCGGGAGTGGTGGCCACGAGCGTACGCCGGCCGACGGCCACGGCCAGCTCGCTGACCTCCCAGGGCCGGGTGCCGGTCTCGGCGGACCGGGACGGCTCCACGGCGAGCAGCCGGGGCCGCTCCCCCTCCCGCCACCGGGTGCCGGTCAGCACGCGGCTGGTGCGGCAGTCCGGCGTGACGAAGCAGTAGCGGAACTCGACAAGCAACCGCCACTCGCCGGGGCGGCCCTCGACCGGCGTGGGCAGGCCGTTGGCGCCGGCCTGCCAGGCGGTCACCCGCAGCGCGCGCAGCGCGGCGTACCGGCGGCGCAGGTCCGGATGCGCGACCGGCTCCGCGACCGCCAGGAACCCGGCGCGGTCCCCACCGAGCAGGGCGGCGGACTGTCGGGCCAGTTCGGCCGTCATCCGTTCGCCGAGCCGGCGGGCGGCCGCGGTGGCGGGGTCGTCGGGCGGCGCGGCGGACGCCCCCGGGGCCGGGGGGTCGCCGGCCCGCACCAGGCCGGCCACCAGCGCCGCGGGCAGGCCACAGGCCAGCAGCAGTATGACCGCCGCCAGCGCCACCCCGAGCGGCCCGATCCGCCGCGACGGCCGCTCGCTGCCCACCGCCGCCGGAACGGCCGACGCGGCGGGCTCGGCCTGCACATCGGGCTCGACCTCGACAATGGACCCGGCGTCGTCAGCGGACCCGGCGTCGTCAGCGGGCCCGGCCTCTTCTGTGGCGGCGACCGGTGTGCCGTCCGTCACCGGTCGGCCGTCCGTTCCGGGCTGCCCGTCAGTCACCCGCCGAAGGGTACGACCATCGGGGCGGCCCGGCGACCACGGCCCGGCGAGCCACGCCGCCTGGCAGCCCGGAGCGCGGCGGAGGCAGCGGCACGACGACGGCGGCGCCCACCCGGACGGAGATCGCCGCGTCCAGGATCAGCCCCACCGGCCGCCGACGGCCGGCACGGCCAGTTCCAGTGGGAAGAGCGGCAGCGGACCCAGGGCCGTCAGCGGCGGTCCGCGTGGGGCCAGGACCGGAACGCGCCGTCCAGCGCGGCGACCAGGTTGTCGAACGTGGCGCCGACGGCGCGGGGCAGGCCGAAGCCGCCGGCCGCCTCCAGCGAGACGAATCCGTGCAGGGTGCTACGCAGCATCCGGGTCGCGTCGACGGCGTCGTCGCCGTCGAGCCCGTAGCCCCGCAGGGTGGCCCGGATCGCCCCGACGGCCCGCTCCCCGGCGGCGACGTGTTCCGGGTCGGCCGGGTCCGGCACCCGCTGGGTCGCCGGGTAGCGACCGGGGTGCCGGTGCGCGTACGCCCGGTAGGCGGCGGCGACGGCCCGCAGCGCGTCCCCGCCGGCCCGGCCCGCGGCGGCGGCGGTCAGTTCGTCGGCGAGTTCGGCGGTGGCCAGCGCCGAGAGCTTCTGGGCGAGCGCGTCGGCCCCCCGCACGTGCTTGTAGAGGCTCGGCAGCGCGACGCCGAGCCGGTTGGCCAGCGCGGCGAGGGTGAGCTGGTCGGCGCCGACCTCGTCGGCGAGCCGGGCCGCCTCGCGCACCACGCTCGCCTGGGTCAGCCCGGCCCTAGGCACCGGTGACCGCCAGGAACTCGGCGAGCTGGGCGGCGGTGCGCGCCGGCTGGTCGGCGTGCGGGTAGTGGCCGGAGTCGTCGATCATCCGTGCCTCGGCGGTGGCGAAGAGCCGGCGGGCCGCCCGCGCCCCGGCACCCGGGTCGCGGAAGTCCGGGTCCTTCGTGCCCATCAGCACCAGCACCGGCTGCCGGACCTCGCGCGCCCGCGCGGTCCAGTGCGGGGCGGCCGGCGCGATCACGCCGCGCATCGCCGCCATCCGGCCGGGCTCGCGCAGGGTGGCGACCATCGCCCTGCGGTACGCCGCGTCGTCGGCCGGCCGCTCGCACGGGAAGAGCGTGCGGTGGAAGAGCCCGAACAGCCGGGGGCTGCGCAGCACGGCGGCCAGGGCGACCCGCATGAACGGGTTGAGCTTCGGCTCCTCGGCGAACGGGGCGAGCTGGACGACGCCGTTGACGAGCGCGGGCTTGTCGGCGGCGGCGAAGACCACGGCCGCCGCGCTGGACGAGCTGCCGACGAGGGTGGCCGGCCCGCCGCCGAGGTCGCGGACCACGGCGAGCAGGTCGGCGCCGACCTCCGCCGGGGCGTACGACGGCCAGCCGGCGCTGGACGCGCCGTGCCCCCGGACGTCCACCGACGCCACCCGGTGCCCGGCCGCGACGAGCAGCGGGACCAGGTGGCGGAAGGAGCCGCGGTTCTCCCCCATGCCGTGCGAGAGGACGACGAGCGGCCCCTGCCCGTGCACCTCGTAGGCGATCCGCCCGCCGTTCCGTTCCACGTAGCTAACTGTCATAACTTGCAAGCTAATGCAATTAGCTAACGCCGTCAAGGGCTTGACCTCACGCCGGGTTCAGGTCGCACGATCGGGTCATGTCGCCCGCCCCCACGCACCTGCGCATCGCCCGACCGAGCCGCGACCTGGCAGCCGCCGAACGCTTCTGGGTCGGCGGGCTCGGCCTCGACGTGCTCTGGCGCTCCGCCGCCGAGGCGCCGGGCGAGCACGACCTGCTCATGGTCGGCCGGCCGGGCGACCACTGGCACCTCGAACTCGTCGGCGGGGAGCACGCCGCCGCGCCCACGCCGACCGCCGAGGACCTGCTGGTGCTCTACCTCGACGGCCCCGTCGACGACGGGCTGGTCCGGGAACTGGAACGGGCCGGCGGGACGAGGGTCTCCGCCGGCCCGTACTGGGACCGCTGGGGGGTGACGGTGGCCGATCCGGACGGCTACCGCCTGGTGCTGAGCACCCGGGGCTGGTCGAACGGCTGACCTACTTCTTCGACAGCACGGCCCGGCCGAAGAACATCAGGTTGGCCGGGCGCTCGGCGAGCCGGCGCATCAGGTAGCCGTACCAGTCCTCGCCGTAGGGCAGGTAGGTCCGCACGGTGTAGCCCTCGCCGGCCAGCCGGGCCTGCTCCTCCGGGCGGATGCCGTAGAGCATCTGGAACTCGAAGCGCTCGGGGCCGCGGTCGAACCAGCGGGCCCGGTCCTCCCCGATGGCGATCAGGCGGGGGTCGTGGGTGGCCAGCATCGGGTAGCCGTCGCCGGACATGAGGATGTTCATGCACCGCACGTAGGACTTGTCCACCTCGCGCGCGGACTGGTAGGCCACCGACTCCGGCTCCTTGTACGCGCCCTTGCACAGCCGGACCCGGGAACCGGCCGTGGCCAGCTCGCGGCAGTCCGACTCCGTCCGCCGCAGGTACGCCTGGAGCACGGCCCCGGTCGACGGGTGGTCCTTGCGCAGCTTGGCGAGGATGTCCAGCGTCGAGTCGGTGGTGGTGTGGTCCTCCATGTCCAGGGTGACCGTGGTGCCCGCCTCCTCGGCGGCGGCGCAGATCGCCCGCGCGTTGTCGTAGGCGAGCTGCTCGTCGAACATCTGGCCGAGCGCCGACAGCTTGACGCTGACCTCGGCGGCCGGGGTGAGCCCCGCCTCGGCGAGCCGCCGGAGCAGCCCGACGTACTCGTCGCGGGTGGCGGTGGCCTGCTCGGGGGTGACGGTGTCCTCGCCGAGGTTGTCGAGGGTGACCGCGAGACCGTCGTCGACGAGTTCGCGGGTCGCGCGCAACGCGTCGTCGGTCTTGGCGCCGGCGACGAACCGGCGGACGAGGTCCCGCGTGAACGGGGCCGTCGCGACGAGCCGCTCGACCTGGGGTGACCGGGAGGCGGCGAGGATGACGGTACGGAGCATGGACCGAGCGTAACGCCCGCCGGTGACCCCGCGCGGGGCAGCGGGCGCAGCCTCGGCCGCCAGGTCCCAACACCGTCACAGGCACCGACCGGGGGCGGACGGCGGTGGCCCCCATCGGTTACAACGATGACGTGGAACAACGCCCCCGCCGCCGACTCCGGTCGGCCTCCGTGCAGCTCGGCGCGCTCACCGTCCTCGCGCTCACCCTCTCTGGCTGCAACATGTCCTCGGACGACGACGATGACGACTGCGCCCTCGGCCCCGTGGGCGGCGGCGAGACGGTGGCCCTGGCGCTGCGGGCGCCCACGGTGACCGCCGGGCGCACCGCGCCGGAGCCGGCCGCCGCGGCGGTGCCCGACCGGGGCGGCTTCGGCACCCACCTCGCCTCCTGCGGCGGCTGAGGTGCGCCGGGAGTCGGTCACCCCCCGCCCGGACTGGGACGCCACGATCCGCTCCCAGGGCCTGGTGTACGTCGACACCGAGCTGCCCGACGGCGGCATCATGTCGTACTGGGACGAGACCGCCGCGTACGCGTTCGAGCTCGACGAGGTGCTGCGGCTGGAGGAGGCGACCGAGGAGCTGCACCGGATGTCGGTCGCCGCCGCCGAGCACGTCGTCGCACGCAACCGCTACGCCGAGTTCGGCATCCCCGCCTGGGCGGCCGAGGCCGTGGCCCGGTCGCTGCGCGAGGCGCCGCCCACCCTCTACGGGCGCTTCGACCTCGCCTACGACGGCAGCTGGCCGCCGAAGATGCTGGAATACAACGCCGACACCCCCACCGCGCTGGTCGAGGCGAGCATCATCCAGTGGTACTGGCTGGAGCACACCCGGCCGGAGCTGGACCAGTGGAACAGCCTGCACGAGCGCCTCGTCGAGGCCTGGGCGAAGATCGGCGCGGAGCTGCACGACCGCCGGGTGCACGTGCTCTGGTCCAACGAGGAGGAGTCCGGCGAGGACCACATGACCGCCGGCTACCTCGCCGAGACCGCCCGCCAGGCCGGGCTGGAGGTCACGCTCCAGCCGATCCAGCACATCGGCTGGGACGGTCGCCGCTTCGTCGACGCGGCCGACCAGCAGGTCACCACCTGCTTCAAGCTCTACCCCTGGGAGTGGATGCTCGCCGAGCCGTACGGGCCGCTGGCGCTGGAGCCGGGCACCCCGACGACCTGGATCGAGCCGGCGTGGAAGCTGCTGCTGTCGAACAAGGCGCTGCTCGCCGTGCTCTGGGAGCTCTACCCGGGCCACGAGCTGCTGCTGCCGGCGTACCTCGACTCGCCGCGCGGCATGACCGAGTACGTGGCCAAGCCGCTGCTCGGCCGCGAGGGCGGCTCGGTGCGGATCGTCACCGGCGACACCGAGATCACCAACCCGGGGATCTACGGCGACGAGGGCTGGTGCTACCAGGAGTTCCGGGCGCTGCCGGAGTTCGCCGGCAACCGGATGGTGCTGGGCAGCTGGATCGTCGACGGCGAGTCGGCCGGGGTGGGGGTGCGGGAGAGCGCGAGCCTCATCACCGACGGCTACGCGCGGTTCCTGCCGCACTACATCGACGCGCCACGGGTCCCCTGAGTCGTCTACGGTTGTGGGCGTGAACTTCGACGCGTACGCCCGGACCGGCGTTGACCTCGTCAACGCCCGCCTGGACGACCTCGACGACCTCCGGGCTCTCTTCCCCGACGACAACGCGTGGATGCGCGACGAGGTGGCGGAACGGGACCTCGCGACATTCCGGCGGGCGCAGAAGCGCTTGCGCGACGTCTTCGAGTACGGCACATCCGGGCGGGACGCCCAGGCGGTGACCGAGCTCAACGCGCTGCTGGAGGCGTTCCCGGTGCAGCCCCGCATCTCCGGGCACGACTCCAGCGACTGGCACATGCACGTGACCAGCCGGGGCGCCTCGGTGAGCGCCGAATACCTGGCCGGCGCCGCCTGGGGGCTGTCGGTCTGGCTCTGCGAGTACGGCAGCGCCCGGTTCGGGGTGTGTGCCGACGACCGCTGCGGCAACGTCTACCTGGACACCTCGTCCAACTGCTGCCGGCGGTTCTGCTCGGAACGCTGCGCCACCCGCTCGCACGTGGCCGCCCACCGCGCCCGCAAGCGCGCGGCCATCGGCGAGCAGGCCGGCGTGAGCAGCAAGGAATCGCTCAGCACGACCGTCTGACGCCGTACCCGGCCGGTGCCCCCGCAGCGGCCGGGCGCGGCGGCCCTCCGGGCGTCCACCTGGCCCGGCGCGGCGTTCAGGCGTCGACCGGGGACGGGGTGCCGAGGTGCTGGCGGGCGAACGCCAGCGACTCCCGCAGGTCGGCCTCCCGCACGGCGCGGCTCTTCGCGCCCCGGGTGGTGACCTCCACGGCGACCGAGCCGGTGAAGCCGCGCCCGGCCAGCGAGGAGAGCAGTTCGCCGCAGGGCTGGGTGCCGCGCCCCGGCACCAGGTGCTCGTCGCGGCCCTCGCCGGTGCCGTCGCCGAGGTGCACGTGGGCCAGGTTGGCCCCCATCCGGTCGGCCATCGCCAGCGAGTCGGTGTGCGAGGCGGCGCAGTGCGACAGGTCGAGCGTGTAGGAGTCGTACCCCGTCTCGGTCGGGTCCCAGCCCGGGACGTACGGCACGAACTGCCGCCCCGCCATCCGGACCGGGTACATGTTCTCGACCGGGAAGCGCAGGTCGGGATGGTCGGCGGCGATCGCGGCGAGCCCGTCGGCGAAGTTGCGCGCGTAGTCCCGCTGCCAGGTGAACGGCGGGTGCACCACCACGGTGGGTGCCCCGAGCGTCGCCGCCAGCTCCGCGGAGCGGCGCAGCCGCTCCCACGGGTCGGGGCTCCACACCCGCTGCGTGACCAGCAGGCAGGGCGCGTGGACGGAGAGCACCGGGACGCCGTAGTGCTCGGCGAGCCCGCGCAGCGCGCCGGCGTCCTGGCTGACGGCGTCGGTCCAGACCATCACCTCGACGCCGTCGTAGCCGAGCGCGGCGGCCAACTGGAACGCCGCCGCGGTCCGCTCAGGAAAGACCGAGGACGTGGACAGGAGCACGGGGACGCGGGAAGTCACACCATCGAGGGTAGCCGGGGTCGATCGACACCTCGTGACGAGAGACCGCAAACCGCCCAGATCACACTCCTTGCCACTCACACCGGGCCGAGCTGGTCCAGGTGGCGCAGGATCACGCCCTCGCGCAGCGCCCAGGGGCAGATGTCCAGCGCGTCCACGTCCAGCTGGCGCAGCACGGCCTCGGCGACGACCGCCCCGGCGAGCAGCTGGTGGGCCCGGCCGGCGCTGACCCCCTCCACCTCGACGAGCTGGGCCGGCGGGATGTGCCGGATGAACCCGAGCACCTGGCGCAGCCCGGCGCGGGTGAGCCGGCGGGGCGCCCACAGTCCGGCGCCGGAGGGCGCCGCGCCGGCCAGCCGGGCCAGCGTCCGGAACGTCTTCGAGGTGGCCACCGGTCGCTCCCAGCCCACCGCGGTCAGCTGCGCGACGACCGGTTCCAGCAGCCCGTCGACGTACGCCCGCAGCTCGTCGACCGCCTCGGCCGGCGGCGGCGCCGCGCTGTCGGGGGCCACCCGGAGCTGGTCCCGGGTGAGCCGGCCGGCGCCGAGCGGCAGAGAAACCGCCACGGCCGGATCCTCGTCGATGCCGGCCGCGAGCTCCAGCGAGCCGCCGCCGATGTCCAGCACCAGCAGCCGGCCCGCCGACCAGCCGAACCAGCGCCGCACCGCGAGGAAGGTCAGCCGCGCCTCGTCCGCACCCGGCAGCACCTCCAGGCGTACGTCGGTCTCGTCACGCACCCGCGCCAGCACCTCGGCGGCGTTGGTGGCGTCGCGGACGGCGGAGGTGGCGAACGCGATGAGGTCCTCGGCGCCCAGCCCCGCGGCGGCCGCCTTGGCCATGCCGACCGCCTTGACCAGGCCGTCCGCGCCGGCCTCGGTCAGCGCGCCGTCCGGGCCGATCTGCTCGGCCAGCCGCAGCACGACCTTCTCCGAGTGCGCCGGCCAGGGGTGCGCCCCGTGATGGGCGTCGACCACCAGCAGGTGCACCGTGTTGGAACCGACGTCGAGGACACCCAGTCGCATGCTGAAGACACTAGGGCCAACCGGATTGCGCGGCTCGGCGGACCGGTGGGGGCACCGGGCGTACGCTGGGCCGGGTGACAGGCCAGATCGAACTCCGTGTGCTGGTGGACGACCCGGACGACCCCCGCAGCCGCGAGGTGCCCCTGGACTTTCCCCGGGAGTGGATCGAGTTCGCCGACCCGGCGGACGACAACCACCTCATCCGGGCCGACCTGACGTGGCTGCTCTCCCGTTGGACGTGCATCTTCGGCCGGGGCTGCCACGGCATCGTCGCCGGTCGGGCCGCCGACGGCTGCTGCTCGCACGGCGCGTTCTTCACCGACTCCGAGGACGAGCAGCGGGTCCGGGCCGCGGTCAAGCGGCTGACCCCGGCGACGTGGCAGCACTTCCGGCGCGGATTCAAGAACTGGACCGAGAACGACACCATCGACGGCAAGAACTCCGCCCGCCGCACCGCCACCCAGGAGGCGGACGGGCCGTGCGTCTTCCTCAACGACGCCGACTTCCCGGCCGGCGGCGGCTGCGCCCTGCACGCGCAGGCGCTGCGCGACGGGGTGCACCCGCTGGAATACAAGCCCGACGTCTGCTGGCAGCTGCCGATCCGCCGCGACCAGGAGTGGGTCAAGCGGCCGGACAACACGAAGGTGCTGGTCTCCACGCTTTCCGAGTTCGACCGGCGGGGCTGGGGCGCCGGCGGGCACGACCTGGACTGGTGGTGCACCTCCTCCACCGACGCGCACGTCGGCAGCGAGCCGATGTACGTCTCCTACGGCCCGGAGCTGACCGCGCTCGTCGGCGCCCCCGCGTACGCGAAGCTGGCCGAGGTGTGCGGGGCGCGCAGGCGGCAGGGCATGGTCGCCCCGCACCCCGCCGACGGCGCCTGACCAACCGACGACGACGGGGCCCGCGCGCGGCGCGGGCCCCGTCGTGCGTACGCCGATCAGGGCTCGAACTTGTAGCCCAGACCCCGCACGGTGACGATGAAGCGCGGCGCGGACGGCTCCGGCTCGACCTTGGAGCGCAGCCGCTTGACGTGCACGTCGAGGGTCTTGGTGTCGCCGACGTAGTCGGCCCCCCAGACCCGGTCGATGAGCTGGCCCCGGGTGAGCACCCGGCCCGCGTTGCGCAGCAGCAGCTCCAGCAGCTCGAACTCCTTGAGCGGGAGCTGGACGGGGGCGCCGTCGACGGTCACCACGTGCCGTTCGATGTCCATCCGGACCGGGCCGGCGGCCAGCGTCGGCCCGCCCGCCTCGGCGGCCTCGGCGCTCTGCCGCCGCAGCACCGCGCGGATCCGGGCGACCAGCTCCCGGGGCGAGTACGGCTTGGTCACGTAGTCGTCGGCGCCGATCTCCAGGCCGACCACCTTGTCGATCTCACTGTCCCGGGCGGTGACCATGATGATCGGCACGTGCGAGCGCTGCCGGAGCTGCCGGCACACCTCGGTGCCGGACATCTCGGGCAGCATCAGGTCGAGCAGCACGATGTCGGCGCCGGTCCGGTCGAACTCGGTGAGGGCGGCGGTCCCCGTCGCGGCGACGGACACCTCGAAACCCTCCTTGCGGAGCATGTACGACAGGGCGTCGGAGAACGACTCCTCGTCCTCGACCACCAGTACGCGGCTCAACGGGACTTCCTTTCCATATGCTGTCAGGCCTGCCGGAGCTCGGCCGGACCGGCCTCGATCCCAGCGGACGGCGGTGTCGCCAGGCCCTCGTCAGGGGGACGGGTGGGCAGCCGGAGGGTGAACGTCGATCCACCACCAAGAGTGCTCGACACCTCCACCCTTCCGCCATGGTTGCCGGCGATGTGTTTCACGATGGCCAGCCCGAGGCCGGTGCCGCCGGTCGACCGGGACCGGGCCTGGTCGGCCCGGTAGAACCGCTCGAAGATCCGGTCGACGTCGGTCGGGGCGATCCCGATGCCCTGGTCGGCGACGGAGATCTCCACGTGTTCGTCGGCGGCGCGGGCGGTGATCCGGACGGTGGTGTCCTCGCCCGAGTAGTTGACGGCGTTCTCCACCAGGTTGGACACGGCCGTGGCGAGCTGGGTGTCGCTGCCGTGGACGGTCAGCCCCCGTTCGGCGTCGACGGCCACCTCGATCCGGCGGGCGGCGGCGGAGGTGCGGGTCCGGTCGATGACCTCGGCGATCACCCAGTCGATCGCGACCGGCTCCGGGGGCGGCTGCGGCTCGGCGCCCTGGAGGCGGGTCAGCTCCAGCAGCTCCTGCACCAGGCGGCCCAGCCGGGTCGACTCGTGCTGGATGCGCTCGGCGAACCGACGCGCGGCGACCAGGTCCTCGGAGAGGTCGGGCGCGCCGGCCCCGGCGGGCTCGGTGGCGTCCAGCAGCGCCTCGGCGAGGAGTTGCAGGGCCCCGATGGGGGTCTTGAGCTCGTGGCTGACGTTGGCGACGAAGTCGCGGCGGACCCGGGCCAGCCGGTGCGACTCGGTCACGTCCGAGGCCTCGACGGCGATGAAGCCCGCCCCGATCCCCATCGCCCGCAGGTGCACCCCGAGCGGGTTCACTCCGGCGTTGTCGCGGCCCCGCGGCAGGTCCAGCTCGATCTCGCGCCGCACGCCGGTGCGGCGCACCTGCCCGGCGAGCGTACGGATCAGCGGGTGGGCGGCGATCGAGCCCTGGGTGGCGCCGGTGCGGAGCAGCCCCATCGCGCGGGCGGCCGGGTTGACCAGGACGGGCAGGTCGTCGGGGTCGAGCACGACCACGCCGGCCCGCAGGGAGTCGATGGTCCGGCGGCCGATGCCGGACTGCGGATCCTCGGCTATCGGGAGCCTCCCGGAGGTGTGGGGGAAGCCGGACCGGCTCCCCGCCCGCGTGGCGCGTTCGCCCGGCGCCCGGACGAGCCGGGGCAGCAGCACCCCGGCGACCAGTCCGATCGCCAGCCCCACGGCCACCGCGACCGTCACCGCCCATTCCACCCGGCGATCGTAGGGTCATTGTTAACCTGGCAACCACCACAAATAGGATGAATCACCTTCGCTTCCGGCAAAGTTCACCCCCGCGTCCGGCGTCGTTCACCGAGGTTCACCTCGGGTCTCCCCGCCCGACCTACCGTGGGCGGCGTACCTGCTCCCGCCGGCCCGGGCCGGCGACCAGCGACCCTCGCCCGCGCCACTGAGCCGGCGACCGGCGACCGTTGCGCCGGCTCCGTGGCGCGGGCGACCGGCGACCGTTGCGCCGGCTCCGGCGGGACGACCGACAACCAGCGACCACAGGACGTGACAATGCGCGACGAGTTCCGGGCTGACCTCCAGATCGTCAGCCAACTGCTGGTGGACATGGCGGAAGGGGTCCGGGCCGCGATGCGGCAGGCCACCCACGCACTGCTCACCGCGGACCGCCGGGCGGCCGAGACGGTGATCGAGCGGGACGCCGAGATCGACGAGCTCTACCGGCACGTCGAGGAGCGGGTCTGCGACCTGCTCGCCCGGCAGGCCCCCGTCGCCTCCGACCTGCGCGCGATGATCACCGCGCTGCACGTCGCGGCCGACCTGGAGCGGATGGGCGACCTGGCCGACCACGTCGCCAAGACCGCCCTGCGCCGGCACCCCTCGCCGGCCGTTCCGGCGGAGCTGCGGCCGACCTTCACCGACATGGCCGCCATCGCCGACCGGATGGCCATCAAGATCGGCTCGGTGCTCGCCAAGCCCGACGCCGACCTCGCCGCCGAACTCGACGGCGACGACGACGCCATGGACGACCTGCACCGCAGCCTGTTCGGGCTGCTGCTCGGCGAGGACTGGCCGTACGGGGTGGAGACCGCCATCGACGCCACCCTGCTCGGCCGCTTCTACGAGCGCTTCGCCGACCACGCCGTCAACGCCGGCGAACACGTGGTCTACCTGATCACCGGCCAGACCACCCCCACGGCGGGCTGAGGTGTAAGGAAGGGCCCCTTCCTAACGCTATGCGTTAGGAAGGGGCCCTTCCTTACACCTGAAACGTGCGTCAGCGGCCCTGGTTGGCCACCGCGGCGGCGGCCGCCTTGGCGGCGGTCGGGTCCAGGTACGTGCCACCCAGGGTGAGCGGGCGCAGCTGCGGGTCCAGGTCGTAGCGCAGCGGGATGCCGGTGGGGATGTTCAGCTTGGCGATCGCCTCGTCGGAGATCTGGTCCAGGTGCTTCACCAGGGCACGCAACGAGTTGCCGTGCGCGGCCACCAGCACCGTACGGCCGGCCAGGATGTCCGGCACGATCGAGTCGTACCAGTACGGCAGCATCCGCTCGACGACGTCCTTGAGACACTCGGTACGCGGCATCAGCTCGCCCGGCAGCAGCGCGTAACGCGGGTCGCCGACCTGCGAGAACTCGTCGTCGTCCGCGATCGGCGGCGGCGGGGTGTCGTACGAACGGCGCCAGAGCATGAACTGCTCCTCGCCGTACTCCTCCAGGGTCTGCTTCTTGTTCTTGCCCTGGAGGGCGCCGTAGTGCCGCTCGTTGAGCCGCCACGACCGGCGCACGGCGATCCAGTGCCGGTCGGCGGCGTTGAGCGCCAGCTCGGCGGTGCGGATCGCGCGGCGCATCACGCTGGTGTGCACCACGTCCGGCAGCAGGTCGTGCTCGCGCAGCAGCTCGCCGCCGCGGCGCGCCTCGGTCTCGCCCTTCTCGGTCAGGTCGACGTCGACCCAGCCGGTGAAGAGGTTCTTGGCGTTCCAGTCGCTCTCGCCGTGCCGCAGCAGGACCAGCGTCCCGACGGTGGGCCCCTCGCTAGCAGTCATGCCGATCATCCTGCCGCACGTCGCCAGGCGGCGCGCGGGCGGTGGTCGTGACGACCACCACGTGGAAAATGCGCTGCCCGGAGATCCGGCCTGGCACTAGGTTGTAAGGCGCGACAATCAGGACGGTCATTACGGGCGGGGGCGCTGGCGTGCGGACGATGCGGGGTTGGTTCCGGGACACCACCGGCGGCCTGCCGGTCAGCTTCTGGTACCTGTGGGCCGGCACCCTGATCAACCGGCTGGGCTCGTTCGTCCTGGTCTTCCTGGCCATCTATTTGACGCAGGAGCGCGGTTTCTCCGCATCGCAGGCGGGGCTGGTGCTCGGCCTGTGGGGCGTCGGCGGGGCGCTCGGCACCACCGCCGGCGGCACGCTGAGCGACCGCTGGGGCCGCCGGCCCACCCTGCTCACCGCGCATCTCGGCGCGGCCGTCATGATGCTCGCCCTCGGCTTCGCCCGGGAACTGTGGGCCGTGGCGCTCGGCGCCCTGCTGCTCGGCATGTTCGCCGAGGCGGCCCGGCCCGCGTTCGGCGCGATGGTGATCGACGTGGTGCCGGAGAAGGACCGGCTGCGCGCCTTCTCGCTGAACTACTGGGCGATCAACCTCGGCTTCGCCAGCGCGGCGATCCTCGCCGGCCTCGCCGCCGAGGCCGGCTTCCTGCTGCTCTTCGTGGTCGACGCGACCACCACCGTGATCACCGCACTGGTCATCTTCCTCAAGGTCGGCGAGACCCGGCGGGCTCCCACCGTCGGGGGCGGCCACCGGGGCGCCGGCGCCCCGGTCGGGGCGTTGCGCACCATCCTGCGCGACCGGGTCTTCCTCGGCTTCGTCACGCTCAACCTGTTCGCCGCGCTCGTCTTCCTCCAGCACATCTCGATGCTGCCGATCGCCATGGGCGACTCCGGGCTCAGCCCCACCACCTACGGCTCGGTCATCGCGCTCAACGGGGTGCTGATCGTGGTCGGCCAACTCTTCGTACCCCGGCTGATCAGGGGCCGGAGCCGCTCGCACGTGCTCGCCCTGGCGTCGGTGGTGATGGGCGTCGGGTTCGGGCTCACCGCCTTCGCCGACACCGCCTGGTTCTACGGCCTGACCGTGCTGGTCTGGACGGTCGGCGAGATGCTCAACTCGCCGTCCAACGCCACCCTGATCGCCGAACTCTCCCCCGCCGAGCTGCGCGGCCGCTACCAGGGCGTCTTCTCGCTCTCCTGGCAGGGGGCCGCCGCGGTCGCGCCGGTCCTCGGCGGCCTGGTCCGGGAGCAGGCCGGCAACGCCCAGCTCTGGTTCGGCTGCGCCGCCGTCGGCGGGCTGATGGCGCTCGCCCACCTGATCTCCGGCCCGGCCCGGGAGCGGCGGGCCACGCTGCTGCGGGCCACCGCCGGTCCCGTCGTGCCGGTGGTGGCGATCCGCCCGCCCGCCCCGCAGGCCGCCGAGGCGGCGGCGACGGCCCCCGCCGAGCCGGTCGGTCCGGCAGGGGACGACGATCTGCCGGACAGGGGCCCGGGGCGGCCGGTCGACCCGGCACGGGGCGACGGCCTGCCGGACAGGGGTCCGGGGCGGGCGCCGGAGCCGACGGGAGCGCGGTGACCAGCGACACGCTGGCGCGGCAGCCCTCGGCTTCCTACGGTCGAGGACGCTTCGCCCGAGGACGCTTCGGCCGAGGACGCTTCGGCCGAGGACGCTTCGGCCGAGGACGCTTCGGCCGAGGACGCTTCGGTTAGGAAACAGAACTGTCGGGAGGACGGGTGCGGGCCCTGCGCCGCTGGCTGGACGACACCGCGGGCGGTCTCCCCGCCACCTTCTGGTACCTCTGGGCCGGCCTGCTGATCAACCGGGCCGGCGCCTTCGCGATGCTCTTCCTGTCGCTCTACCTGACCGCGGCGCGGGGAGCGAGCGAGGCGCTCGCCGGGACGGTCGTCGGGGCGTACGGGCTGGGTGGGGCGGGCGGCGTGCTGCTCGGCGGGGTGCTGGCCGACCGGTGGGGGCGGCGGTCCACCCTGCTCGCCGCCCACCTGGCCACCGCCGGACTGATGGTCGGGCTGGCCTTCAGTCGGCACCTGGTGATGATCGCGGCGCTCGCCGCCCTGGTCGGGGTGGCGCACTCGATGCCCAGCCCCGCCTTCGTGGCGGCGATCGTCGACGTGGTGCCCGAACGGCGGCGCTCCCGGGCCTTCAACCTCCAGTTCTGGGCGTTCAACCTGGGCATGGCCGTGGCCTCGCTGCTGGCCGGACTGCTCGCCGAGGCGAGCTTCGTCGCGCTCTTCCTGGTCGACGCCGCCGCCACCGCGCTCGCGGCGGCGGTCATCGCCTGGAAGGTCCCGGAGACGCTCCCCCGCCGCGCCGCCAGGACTGTCCCGATCTTGGACACTTCCCGCTCCGACGGGACGGAAAGTGTCCAAGATCCTCGGCTGGCACCGATCCGCAGCAGCGGAGCGGTGACGCGGCGGGCGGGGCACGGGCAGTGGGCGGGGTGGCGGCGCCCCGCGGAGCGGCAGCGGCGGGTGGAGCAGGAGCGGCGGCGGCCGGTGGGGTGGCCGCGGCTGGCGGGGCCAGAGCGACGGGCGGAGCTGGCGAAGCGAGAGCGGCGGGCGGGGTGGCGGCGGCGGGTGGGGCGGGAGCGGCAGCCGGGGCTGCACACGGCGCTGACCGACCGCACCTTCCTCACCTTCGTGGGCCTGACCTTCGTGTTGGCCGTGCTGACCATGCAGACGTCAACGATCATGCCCCTGGCGATGCGGTCGGACGGCCTGCGCCCGTCGGCGTACGGGGCGGTGGTGGCGCTCGGCGGAGTCCTGATCGTGCTCGGGCAGCTCTTCGTGCCGCGGCTGATCGAACGGCACCGCAAGGACCGCGTCCTGGCCGTCTCCACCGCGCTGCTGGCGCTCGGCTTCGCCACCCTCGCGTTCGCCGACGACGTGACGGTCTACCTGGCTGCGGCGGTGGTCTGGACGGTTGGCCAGATGCTCGCCGCGCCGCCCAACGCGCAGATCAACGCCGACCTCGCCCCGCTCGAGCTGCGGGCCCGCTACCAGTCGGTGTTCTACCTGGCCTTCCCGGCGGCGTCGTTCGTGGCGCCCACCCTCGGCGGGGTCAGCCTCCAGTACCTCGGGGACCGGCACTGGCTCATCGTCGGCGGACTCGGGCTGCTGGCCGCCGGGTGCCACCTGCTCGCCGGCCCACCCCGCGAACGCCGCGTGGCCGCCCTCCGCCAGCTCTCCACCCCCCTCTCCCCGCCCTCGACCCCCACCCCGACCTCGGTGCGGTGATCATCAGGTCGGCGGCGCCCTGGGAGATCAACCTCATGATCACCACAGGCGGCGGGCGGGGAGGGGCAGGGGGCAGGGGGCAGGGGGCAGGGGGC
>NZ_JAVRFL010000024.1:0-107158 GCF_031845925.1 Micromonospora reichwaldensis
CGTGCTGCTGTTCCGGCCCTACTCGTCCGCGCCTGCGGCGGCGGTGCCACCGAGGTCGGCCGGGACGGCGTCCGGCACGGTGGCCGGCCGGTCCGCGCCCGTGAAGATGAGCTTGGACTTGTCGATGTCCTCCGGATCGCCCTCGCAGTCCACCACCACGATCTGACCCGGGGTCAGCTCGTTGAAGAGGATCCGCTCGGACAGGTTGTCCTCGATGTCGCGCTGGATCGTGCGACGCAGCGGACGCGCACCGAGCACCGGGTCGAAGCCCTTCTTCGCCAGGTACTTCTTGGCGTTGTCGGTCAGCTCCAGACCCATGTCCTTGTTCCGCAGCTGGCCCTCGATCCGCTGGATCATGATGTCGACGATCGACAGGATCTCCAGCTGGCGCAGCTGGTGGAAGACGATGGTGTCGTCGATCCGGTTGAGGAACTCAGGCCGGAAGTGCTGCTTGAGCTCGTCGTTGACCTTCTGCTTCATCCGGTCGTAGTTGGACTCGGAGTCCTCCGACGCCTGGAAACCGAGCGAGACCGCCTTGGCGACGTCGCGGGTGCCCAGGTTGGTGGTCAGGATGATGACCGTGTTCTTGAAGTCCACGATCCGGCCCTGACCGTCGGTGAGCCGACCGTCCTCCAGGATCTGGAGCAGCGTGTTGAACACGTCCGGGTGGGCCTTCTCGATCTCGTCGAAGAGGACCACCGAGAACGGCCGACGCCGCACCTTCTCGGTCAGCTGGCCGCCCTCGTCGTAGCCGACGTAGCCGGGAGGGGCACCCACCAGCCGGGAGACCGTGTAGCGGTCGTGGAACTCGGACATGTCCAGCTGGATGAGGGCGTCCTCGCTGCCGAACAGGAACTCGGCGAGCGCCTTGGAGAGCTCGGTCTTACCGACACCGGACGGGCCGGCGAAGATGAACGAGCCCGACGGACGCTTCGGGTCCTTCAGGCCGGCCCGGGTACGCCGGATCGCCTTCGAGACCGCCTTGACCGCGTCCTCCTGGCCGATGACGCGCTTGTGCAGCTCGTCCTCCATGCGCAGCAGGCGCGAGGTCTCCTCCTCGGTCAGCTTGTAGACCGGGATGCCGGTCCAGTTGCCGAGCACCTCGGCGATCTGCTCGTCGTCGACCTCGCTGACGACGTCCAGGTCACCGGCCTTCCACTCCTTCTCCCGCTGGGCCTTCTGGCCGAGGAGCTGCTTCTCCTTGTCACGCAGCTGGGCGGCGCGCTCGAAGTCCTGCGCGTCGATCGCGGACTCCTTGTCGCGACGCACCTGGGCGATGCGCTCGTCGAAGTCGCGCAGGTCCGGCGGCGCGGTCATCCGGCGGATCCGCATCCGGGCGCCGGCCTCGTCGATCAGGTCGATCGCCTTGTCCGGCAGGAAGCGGTCGGAGATGTACCGGTCGGCCAGCGTCGCGGCGGCCACCAGAGCCGCGTCGGTGATGCTGACGCGGTGGTGCGCCTCGTAGCGGTCGCGCAGGCCCTTGAGGATCTCGATGGTGTGGGCCAGCGACGGCTCACCCACCTGGATCGGCTGGAAGCGGCGCTCGAGGGCGGCGTCCTTCTCCAGGTGCTTGCGGTATTCGTCGAGCGTGGTCGCGCCGATGGTCTGCAGCTCGCCACGGGCCAGCATCGGCTTGAGGATGCTCGCCGCGTCGATCGCGCCCTCGGCGGCACCCGCGCCGACCAGGGTGTGGATCTCGTCGATGAAGAGGATGATGTCGCCGCGGGTGCGGATCTCCTTGAGCACCTTCTTGAGGCGCTCCTCGAAGTCACCGCGGTAGCGGGAACCGGCGACCAGGGCACCGAGGTCGAGCGTGTAGAGCTGCTTGTCCTTCAGCGTCTCGGGCACCTCGCCCTTGATGATCTTCTGGGACAGCCCCTCCACCACGGCGGTCTTGCCGACGCCGGGCTCACCGATCAGGACCGGGTTGTTCTTGGTGCGGCGGGAGAGCACCTGCATGACCCGCTCGATTTCCTTCTCGCGCCCGATGACCGGGTCGAGCTTGCCCTCGCGGGCGGCCTGGGTCAGGTTGCGGCCGAACTGGTCCAGCACGAGGCTGGTGGACGGCGCAGCCTCGCCCGGCGTGGTGCCCGCCGCGGCCGGCTCCTTGCCCTGGTAGCCGGAGAGCAGCTGGATCACCTGCTGGCGGACCCGGTTGAGGTCGGCGCCGAGCTTGACCAGCACCTGGGCGGCGACGCCCTCACCCTCGCGGATCAGACCGAGCAGGATGTGCTCCGTGCCGATGTAGTTGTGGCCGAGCTGCAGCGCCTCGCGCAGCGACAGCTCCAGCACCTTCTTGGCCCGCGGCGTGAACGGGATGTGCCCGCTCGGCGCCTGCTGACCCTGGCCGATGATCTCCTCGACCTGCTGCCGCACACCCTCCAGGGAGATGCCGAGGCTCTCCAGAGCCTTGGCGGCGACGCCCTCACCCTCGTGGATCAGGCCCAGCAGGATGTGTTCCGTACCGATGTAGTTGTGGTTGAGCATCCGGGCCTCTTCCTGGGCCAGGACGACAACCCGTCGCGCTCGGTCGGTGAACCGCTCGAACATGCCCTCGTGCTCCTCACGTGCCGTGCGCACTCGATCTTGATGGTCAAGAAGTCGTGGCGGGGCCGGTGCGCGGACGACCGGGACGGGCGTCCGTGCCTCCTTACTCTATCGCCGCGGACCGACTCCGCTGAGGTCGTGTGTCCCCGTCGGAAGCCGTGTACGCGTCGTTTTGCACAACCGTCCGCGCTCAGGGGGTGTTCCGGTACCCCTGCCTGTACGCGCAGAGCGAAATTCGACCCCGGTCGTGGACCCGTCGTGCGGGTCGCGCCGGTGCCGACGCGGCCCGGATCCGGGCCGTCCGGGAGTCGTCCACAGGCTGTGGACAGACTCTCCACCGGCTGTGGACAACGACCGTCGGGACGGAATTCTTCCCGCTCGGACGCGACCCCGGGCGGATACGGCGACGCCGGCCCGGAGTCGTGCTCCGGCCCGGCGTCGGTGTCGCCCGTCGGCGGTCCCGGTCAGTGACCGGCCTTCGCGTGGTATTCGTCGACGATCTCCTGGGGGATCCGGCCCCGGTCGGAGATGTCCTTGCCGGCCTTCTTGGCCCAGGCGCGGATCGCCTTGTTCTGCTCCCGGTCGGCGGTGGCGCCACCCCGGCCGCGCGCGGCCCGGCCGCCGACGACGACGCCGCCCCTACCCACCTTGGTGCCGTGGGCGATGTACGAGGCGAATACGTCGCGCAATTTCTCGGCGTTCGAGCTAGACAGGTCGATCTCGTACTGAACGCCGTCGAGCGCGAACTTGACCGTCTCGTCAGCGTCCCCGCCGTCCAGGTCATCGACCAGCTTATGAATGATCTGCTTGGCCACGTCCCACATTCCTTTCGAGCAGGGTGCTCCTGCAAACTGTAAGCACGATAACCCGCGCGACGCTTGTCGCGTCAATAGGATGCGGTAACGACCCGGTGGAGATGTGCGGCTACTCCGGGCGAACCAGGGGGAAGAGGATGGTTTCCCGAATTCCCAGGCCGGTGAGCGCCATCAAGAGCCGGTCGATTCCCATTCCCATACCCCCGGCCGGCGGCATTCCGTACTCCATCGCCCGGAGAAAGTCCTCGTCCAGCCGCATGGCCTCGTCGTCGCCGCGGGCGCCGAGCTGGGCCTGGGCCACCAGCCGCTCCCGCTGCACCACCGGGTCCACCAGCTCGGAGTACGCGGTCCCCAGCTCGAAACCGAGCACGTAGAGGTCCCACTTCTCGGCCAGCCCGGGCTCGCTGCGGTGCGCCCGGGTCAGCGGGCTCGTCTCCTCCGGGTAGTCGCGGACGAAGGTGGGCGCCTGGAGGCTCGGCACCACCAGCTCCTCGAACAGTTCCTCGGCCAGCTTGCCCGGTCCCCACTTCGGGTCGACCGCCAAACCCACCTTGTCGGCGTACTCCACCAGGCGGGCGTGCTCGGTGCGCACCGTGACCTCCTCGCCGAGGGCCTCGGAAAGCACCCCGAAGAGGGTCACCGAGCGCCACTCGCCGCCGAGATCGAACTCCCGGCCGTCGGCGTGCGTCACGACGGTCGAGCCGCTGACGGCGATCGCCGCCTGCTGCACGAGATTCCGGGTCAGCTCGGCCATGGTGTCGTAGTCGCCGTACGCCTCGTATGCCTCGAGCATCGCGAACTCGGGCGAGTGCGAAGAGTCGACACCCTCATTACGGAAGTTGCGGTTGATCTCGAAGACCCGGTCGACGCCGCCGACGACGGCCCGCTTGAGAAACAGTTCCGGCGCGATTCGCAGATACAGATCGGTGCTGAGTGCATTGCTGTGGGTCACGAATGGCCGGGCCGCCGCGCCGCCGTGCAGCAGCTGGAGCATCGGGGTCTCCACCTCGATGAAGTCCCGGCCGTGCAGCGTCTCGCGCAGGCTGCGCACGGTCGTGGCCCGGGTACGCACCATCTGGCGGGCCTGCGGCCGGACGATCAGGTCCACGTAGCGCTGCCGGACCCGCGCCTCCTCGCTCAGCGGCTTGTGCGCCACCGGCAGCGGGCGGAGCGCCTTCGCCGTCACCGCCCACTGCTCGACCAGCACGGACAGCTCGCCGCGCCGGCTGGTGATCACCTCGCCGGTCACGCCGACGAGGTCACCGAGGTCGACCAGGCGCTTCCAGTCGTTCAGCCGGTCCGGGCCGACCCGGTCGAGGGAGAGCATGGCCTGCAACTCCGTCCCGTCGCCGTCCCGGAGGGTGGCGAAGCAGAGCTTGCCCGTGTTGCGTACGAAGATCACCCGGCCGGTGACCGAGACCTGGTCCCCCGTGGCGGTGTCGGTGGGCAGCTCGGCGTACTTCTCGCGGATCCCGGCCAGCGTGCTGGTCCGGGGGAATCCGATGGGGTACGGCTCGACGCCCTCGGCGAGCATCCGGTCCCGCTTCTCCCGGCGGACCTTCATCTGCTCGGGAAGGTCGTCGGCGGGATCGACTGGCACGGGGTTCTGCTCGGTCACGGCACGCTTCCTCAGAAGGAGATTTCGGGCGGGGTCAGGCCCCGAGCGTACTCAAGGCGCCCGGAGGGCGTTACGGGATGACCCGCCCGCATGACCGGCCCCACTCGCGCCCTCTCCGGCGGCCGGGGTTCAGACGTTGCGCTCGTAGACCATCCGCAGGCCGATCAGGGTGATCATCGGCTCGTGGTGGGTGATCGTGCGGCACTCGTTGATCACGAGCGAGGCCAGCCCGCCCGTGGCGATCACGGCGCTCACCTCGCCGATCTCCTCGATCATCCGCTCGACGATCCGGTCCACCTGCCCGGCGAAGCCGAAGTAGAGGCCGGACTGGAGGCACTCGACGGTGTTCTTGCCGATCACCGAGCGGGGCTTGGTCGCCTCCACCTTGCGCAGCTGGGCGGCCCGGGCGGCGAGCGCGTCGAAGGAGATCTCGATGCCCGGGGCGAAGGCGCCGCCGAGGAACTCGCCCCGGCCGCTGATCACGTCGAAGTTGGTGGTGGTGCCGAAGTCCACCACGATCGACGGCCCGCCGTAGAGGGTGTACGCGGCCAGGGTGTTCACCACCCGGTCGGCGCCCACCTCCTTCGGGTTGTCGATGGCGAGCTGCACCCCGGTGCGCACCCCGGGCTCGACGATCACGCTCGGCAGGTCCGCGTAGTAGCGGGCGAGCATGTTGCGCAGCGAGCGCAGCGCGGCCGGGACCGTGGAGCAGGCCGCGACCCCGGTGATCTCGACGGCGTCCGCGGCGAGCAGGCCCCGGAACTTCAGGCCCAGCTCGTCGGCCGTCGCCCGCGCATCGGTCTTGATCCGCCAGGAGTGCACCAGCTTGTCGCCGTCGAAGGTCGCCAGCACGGTGTTGGTGTTTCCGATGTCGATGCAGAGCAGCACGCTCGCAGCCTAGACAACGCCCGGCCGCCGGTTCACGCGGTGCGCAGGTCCATGGCGATGTCGAGGATCGGCGAGGAGTGCGTCAGGGCCCCGACCGACAGGAAGTCGACACCGGTCGCCGCGTACCGCGCCGCCACGTCGAGGGTCAGCCCGCCGGTCGCCTCCAGCTCCGCCCGGTCCCCCACCGACGCGACCACCTCGGTGAGCATGTCCGGGGTCATGTTGTCCAGCAGCAGGAAGTCCGCCCCGGCCTCGACCGCCTCCACCGCCTCGGCGACCGTGTCCACCTCGACCTGCACGGGCACGTCCGGGAAGGTCTCCCGGACCCGGCGGAAGGCCGCCGTGATGCCGCCCGCCGCGAACTTGTGGTTGTCCTTGATCATCGCGACGTCGTGCAGGCCCATCCGCTTGTTCGTGCCGCCGCCCGCGCGGACCGCGTACTTCTCCAGGGCGCGCAGGCCCGGGGTGGTCTTGCGGGTGTCCAGCACCATCGCCTTGGTGCCGGCCAGGGCGTCCGCCCAGGCCCGGGTGTGGGTGGCCACCCCGGACATCCGGCAGAGCAGGTTGAGCGCCGTGCGCTCGGCGGTGAGCAGCAGCCGGGTGGGGCCGGTCACCGTGGCCAGCACGTCGCCGCGCGCCACCCGCTCGCCGTCGCGGCCCACCACCGACACCTCGACCGTACGACCGGCGCCGGTCGCCTCGCCGACCACCTCGAACACGGCAGCTGCCACAGCCAGCCCGGCCACCACGCCGTCGGCGCGGGCCACCAGGTCGGCCGTGTCGGTCTGCCCGACCGGGATGGTGGCGACGCTGGTGACGTCCAGGAGGTCCGGGCCCAGGTCCTCGGCGAGCGCGGCCTCGACCGTCCGCCGCACCTGCGCCGGATCCAGGCCGGCGTCCCGCAGTGCCCGTTCCGTCGACTCCGTCATCGGGTTCCCTCCCACGCTTGCGTCAGCCGGCCCTGCGCCCCGACCGCGCCGACCAGGTGGCCGTGCCACCGCTCGTCGGCCGTCGGGAAGTCCTCCCGCCAGTGGCAGCCCCGGGTCTCCCGGCGGGCGTACGCGGCGGCGACCAGCGCCGACGCCACGGTGATCAGGTTCGTCGCCTCCCAGTCGGCCGTCCGGGGCCGGCCCCGGCCCTCGCCGAGCCCGGTCAGCGCGCCGGCGGTCGCCGCGAGGGTCTCCGCCGAGCGGAGCACGCCCGCGCCCCGGGTCATCGCCCGTTGCAGCGTGGGCGTCGCCTCGGCCGGCACCACCCAGCCCTCGCCGCCCACCCAGGCGCCCGTCGCCGCCGGCTGGGCCTGCTCGGGCAGCCCGGCAGCGATGTCCTCGGCGATCCGCCGGGAGAAGACCAGCCCCTCCAGCAGCGAGTTGCTGGCCAGCCGGTTCGCGCCGTGCACGCCGGTGCAGGCGACCTCACCGCACGCGTACAGCCCGGGGATGGAGGTGCGGCCCCGCAGGTCCGTGCGGACGCCGCCGGAGGCGTAGTGCGCGGCCGGGGCGACCGGGATCAGATCGGTCCCCGGGTCGACCCCGATGGCCAGGCAGGACGCGACGATGGTCGGGAAGCGCCGGGCCAGGAAGTCACCGCCCAGGTGCCGGGCGTCGAGGAAGACGTGGTCCGCCCCGGTGGCCAGCAGGACCCGGTGGATGCCCTTGGCCACCACGTCCCGGGGGGCCAGCTCGGCCAGCTCGTGCTGCCCGACCATGAACCGCTTGCCGTCGCCGTCGACCAGGTGGGCGCCCTCGCCGCGCAACGCCTCGGAGACCAGCGGCTGCTGGGCGTGCCCGGCGCCGGGCACGCCGGCACCGGCCGGGGTGATCAGCGCGGTCGGGTGGAACTGGACGAACTCCACGTCGGTCACCGCCGCGCCGGCCCGCATCGCGAGGGCCACCCCGTCCCCGGTCGACACGGCCGGGTTGGTGGTGGCCGCGTAGATCTGGCCCATCCCGCCGGTGGCCAGGACGACCGCCCGGGCCAGGATGGCGCCCACGCCGTCCTCGCTGCCCTCGCCGAGCACGTGCAGGGTGATGCCGCAGGCCGGGCCGAGCCCGTCGGGACCGTCACCGGGGGCGCGCAGCAGGTCCAGCACCAGGGCGTGCTCGACCAGCCGGATCCAGGGGTCGCGGCGCACGGCGGCGTGCAGGGCGCGCTGCACCTCGGCCCCGGTGGCGTCGCCGCCGGCGTGCACGATCCGGTCCGCCCGGTGCCCGCCCTCCCGGGTCAGCATGAGTGAGCCGTCCGGGTTGCGGTCGAACTCCGCCCCGATCCGCATCAGCTCGCGCAGCCGGGTGGGGCCCTCCTCGACCAGCACCCGCACCGCCGCCGGGTCGCAGAGCCCGACGCCGGCGATCTCGGTGTCCGAGGCGTGCGCGGTCGGGGTGTCCTGCGGGTCGAGCACGGCGGCGATGCCGCCCTGCGCCCAGCGGGTCGACCCCTCGTCGATGTCGACCTTGGTCACCACGGTGACGTGCAGCCCCGCCTCGCGCAGGTGCAGCGCGGCGGTCAGGCCCGCCACCCCGGAACCGACCACGATCACGTCGGTGGTCTCCACCCAGCCGGGCGCGGGGGCGGCCAGCAGTCTGGGCAGCGCCGGCAGGTCGACGGTCGGAAGGTCCATGCCCACAGTCAACCCGAAGGGTCCTCGCGGGGGGCGGCGGGGGCGGGACGAGTGGTTTGGGCCATGGGGTCCGAGCCGGGCAGCCGGCCGACGCCACGCGTGGGGCCGCCCGCGTGGGCCGGCGCCGCGCTACCGCGTCCGGACCGGGAGGGCCGCCGGGCCCGCGCCCCGCAGCGAGCCGGTCACCGTACGGTCGTCGAGCCAGAGGTAGCAGCGGACGCCCCGGTCCCCGACGCGCCACCGGCCCTGCCCCGGCGGGCGGACCACCACCCCGCTGCGGAAGCGCAGGTCGGCGTCGTCGGGCACCCTGACGTAGCGGCCGAGCACCGAGCGGCAGCCGGCGTACAGCGGGGCCCAGTCGGCGGCCCGGGTCGGGTACGGGCGGTCGGGCGCCCGCCACACCCCGACGAACTCGGCGTCGTGCCGGGTGGCGCAGTCGACCGGGAGCAGCGTCCGCACCGACCCGCCCCGGGAGCGGGCCTGCTGGCAGCCCAGGCGTAGCGGGGACGGCCCCCGCAGCGCGTCCCGGAGGCTGCCGGTGCGGACCACCACCGTGGCGGCGGCCTCGGCGGTGCTCACCTCGGTCAGGTCGCACCGGTACCAGCGGGCGCCCGCCGTCCAGCCCGCCCCGGACGGCACCGCCACCGCCAGCCGCAGCCGCCCCACCCGCCAGTCGGCGCCCACGTGACCGGTGGCCCGGGCGTCGCAGTCGGCGAAGGCGCCCCGCAGCTCGGCCGAGCCGCCTGGCGGCGGGGCGGGCCGCCCGGCCGGAAAGGCGCCCACGTGCACGGTCTCGACCCGGTGCGGCGCGGCGCAGTCCACCGGCGCGTACGCCGCCAGGGTCACCACGTCGACGAAGTCGGCGACCTGGCAGACCCCGGCGGCCGGGGTGAAGGGCCCGGCGACGGGCGGGGCAGCCCAGTCGTCGACCAGGTCACCGTCCAGCCCGCCGGCGTCGGCGCAGCCGGCCAGGAGCGCGGCCGTGGCGACGGCGGCGAGCAGGGTGGTCATCGCACGGCGCACAGCGGCCTCCCCCAGCCACCCGCGTCTATCGACGGGCAACCAGACTACCCAGGGATGACCTTCCGGTGACAGACCGCACGCACGCCCGCTTCCCACCCCTCCAGGTTCCTGCGGTCACGAATGGCACGAAAGCCGACAGAATGCCGCCGGAGGAGCGGGCGGAAGGCGGGAACGGGCGGGTCAGACGGCGGCGGCGAGGGGGTTGGGGATCGGGGCGCCGGCGGTGCCGGGTGCGGCGGTGGTCGGGTCGGCGTTCAGCTCGACGACCCGGTTGTCGGCGTCGACGTGCACGACCCGCGGCCGGTAGGCACGGGCCTCGACGTCGTCCATCTGCCCGTACGAGATGAGGATGACCAGGTCTCCCGGGTGCACCAGGTGGGCGGCGGCGCCGTTGATGCCGATCACGCCGCTGCCCCGCTCGCCCGGGATCACGTACGTCTCCAGCCGCGCCCCGTTGGTGATGTCCACGATCGCCACCTGCTCGCCGGGGATCAGGTCGGCGGCGTCGAGCAGGTCCTCGTCGACGGTCACCGAGCCGACGTAGTGCAGGTCGGCCTGGGTCACCGTGGCGCGGTGGATCTTCGACTTGAGCATGGTGCGCAGCATCGGGATGCCTTTCGCGGAAGGTGGGGAGCGGGGTTCAGGAACGGGGGGCGAGCCGGATCGCCGCGTTGTCGATCAACCGGGTGGCGCCCACCCAGGCGGCCACGAGCAGCCGCGCCGGCCCGGAGACCGGCCCCGGTTCCAGGTCCGGATCGGTGAGCACCAGGTAGTCGAGACGCGCGCCGGGCGTACCGGCGCCGAAGGCCGCGTGCGCGGCGGCGAGCACCGCCCCCGCGTCACCGCCCTCGTCGGCGGCCTCGGCCCCGGCCCGCAGCGCCGCGGACAGGCTCAGCGCGGCCTCCCGCTCGGCCGGGGACAGGTAGCGGTTGCGGCTGGACAGGGCCAGCCCGTCCGGCTCCCGTACGGTCGGCACGCCGACCACCTCGACCGGCACGTCGAGGTCCCGGGCCATCCGCCGCACCAGGGTCAGCTGCTGGTAGTCCTTCTCGCCGAAGAACGTCAGGTCGGGACGGGTGAGCTGGAGCAGCTTCAGCACCACGGTGAGCACCCCGTGGAAGAACCCGGGGCGGCTCTGCCCCTCCAGGTCCTCCCCCAGCGGGCCCGGGTTCACCCGCACCCGGGGCTGGCCGTCCGGGTACATGTCGGCCACCGAGGGGGCGAAGACCACGTCCGCGCCCGCCCGCCGGCAGATCTCCAGGTCGGCGTCGAGGGTGCGCGGGTAGCGGTCGAAGTCCTCGTTCGGGCCGAACTGCAACGGGTTGACGAAAATCGTGACGAGCACGTGGTCGGCGCGCTCCCGGGCCGCCCGCAGCAGCGTCTCGTGCCCGGAGTGCAGCGCGCCCATGGTCATCACGACGCCCACGGTGCCCTTGAGCCCGTCACGCGCCGCCGCCAGCTCGGCGCGGGTGTGCACCAGTTCCGTCACCTGTCCCCCTCCGTCCACCGTCGGCCCGGTCACGCCGCCACCTCACGCCGGTCGCCGGCGAGCACGCCGAGCAGCGACTCCGCGTCGACCGGCCGCAACCGACCCGCGGCGATGGCCCGGTCGGCCGTACGCCGGGCCAGGGCCAGGTAGGGCGCGACCGACTCGGGGGCGGTCGCGGCGAGCCGGGCCAGGTGCCGCTCGACCGTGCCGGCGTCGCCCCGGGACACCGGCCCGGTCAGCGCGTCGTCGCCCAGGCGCAGCGCGTTCTCCAGGGCGGCCCGCAGCAGCGGGGCGAGCACCTTCTCCGGCTGGGCCACCCCGGCGTCGCGCAGCCGGTCGGCCGCCTCGTTCACCAGGGTCACCAGGTGGTTGGCGCCGTGCGCCAGCGCCGCGTGGTAGAGCGGCCGGTCCGCCTCGCCGACCCACTCCGGCACCCCGCCGAGGTCGGCGACCAGCCGGGCGGCCAGGGGGCGCAGCTCCGCCGGGGCGGTCACCCCGTACGAGATGCCGGCCAGCCGGGCCAGGTCGTCCGGCGTACCGGTGAAGGTCATCGCGGGGTGCAGGGCGAGCGGGCGAGCGCCCGCCGCGGCGGCGGGGGCGAGCACGGCCAGCCCGTGCGCGCCGGAGGTGTGCGCGACCACCTGGCCGGGGCGCAGCGCGCCGCCGTCGGCCAGGGCGGCGACCACCCCGGCGAGCGCGTCGTCGGGCACGGCGACCAGCAGCAGGTCGGTGGCCGCCCGCGCCACGGCGGCGGCGGAGCGGCGGGGCGCGTCGGGAAGCAGCAGCGCGGCCCGGGCCCGGGAGGCGCCGGAGCCGGCCGTGACGGCGACGACCCGGTGGCCCGCGGCGGCGAGTGCGGCGCCCAGCACGGTGCCGACCCGGCCGGAGCCGACGACGCCGACGGTGAGGAGACGGGGGGTGGCGGCCGGCGGTACGGCGGCCCCGCGGGGGGCGGCCGGGCGCGGGCGCAGGGGTGCGCTCATGGGCGACGATCCAGTCCTCGAGAAGGGGTACCGGTCGATGGCAAGTATGCGCCGGGGTCACGGAACCGGGACAAGGATGTGTGAAAACGTTCACCGGCGGCACCGGCGGCACGCCCGGGGATGGCACGTCCGCTCCGACCGGCTGACCGTAGGGTCGGGCCGGTGACGCACGCCGTACGGCCGGCCGGTGACGGGCAGGACAGGCAGCTCGGGAGGAACGAACTGATGCCGGAGCGCTGGCGGCACGCGATGGAACGGTCCCTCTACGGGCCGGGCGGCTTCTTCGTCTCCGGGTCGGGCCCGGCCGGCCACTTCCGCACCAGCGCGCACGCCTCCCCGGCGTTCGCCGACGCGCTGCTGCGACTCGTCGAGCGGGTCGACGCCGCCCTCGGCCACCCGGGCGTCCTCCGCGTGGTCGACGTGGGCGCGGGCCGGGGCGAGCTGCTGCGCGCCCTCTCCGCCGCGCTGGGGACTCCCCCGGCCGCCGCCCGGCCCTCGGCCTCGTCCGGCCCGTCGTCCGCCGGTCCCCCGCCCTCCGCGTCGGTTCCGCTCGCCTCCCGGGTACGCCTCACCGCGGTCGAGAAGGCTCCCCGGCCGGCCGACCTGCCCGACGGGATCGACTGGCTCGGCGAGATCCCCGACGGGATCACCGGGCTGCTGGTGGCCACCGAGTGGCTGGACAACGTGCCGCTCGACGTGACGGTGCACACCGCCGAGGGCTGGCGCTACCTGCTGGTCGACCCGGCCACCGGCGCGGAGACCGTCGGTGACCCGGTCGAACCCGCTGACGCGGACTGGCTGGCCCGGTGGTGGCCGGCACCGGATGCCGGCGCGGACGGAATCGGTCCGGCCGGGTCGGGGTTCCTGGCAGCCCGATCGGCGGAGGGATCAAGCCTGACCGCCCGGAGCGGGTCGGGCCGCCCGGAGCTCCCGACAGCAGTCAGAGCCGAGATCGGCCGGACGCGCGACGACGCCTGGGCCGGGGCGGTGGGAAAACTCGACCGGGGGCTGGCGCTGGCCGTGGACTACGGGCACCTGCGCGACGGCCGGCCCGTGGACGGGACGTTGACCGGGTACCGGGGCGGGCGGCAGGTCCCGCCGGTGCCGGACGGGAGCCGCGACGTCACCGCGCACGTCGCCGTCGACTCGGTCGCCTCCGCCGGCGCCCGGGTCGCGCGGTGCGCGTACGACCTGGGGTCGCAGCGGGAGGCGCTGCGGGCGCTCGGGGCCGACGGCGGGCGCCCCCCGCTCAGCCTGGCCGCCAGCGACCCGGCCGGGTACGTGCGGGCGCTCGCCGCCGCGTCGGCGGTGGCCGAGCTGACCGACCCGGCCGGGCTGGGCGGGCACTGGTGGCTGCGGCAACCGGTCGGCGTCGACCCCGGGTGGCTCATGGCACGATGACGTCATGACCACGGACGCCGGCGACCTCCGCGAGCTGACCGTCGGCACCGGGGCCGGCGGCGATCAGCTCGGCACCGACATGGTGCTCAACATCGGGCCGCAGCACCCCTCCACGCACGGCGTGCTCCGGCTCAGGCTGGTGCTCGACGGCGAGCGGGTGGTGGCCTGCGAGCCGATCGTCGGCTACATGCACCGGGGTGCGGAGAAGCTGTTCGAGGTCCGCGACTACCGGCAGATCATCGTGCTGGCCAACCGGCACGACTGGCTCTCGGCCTTCTCCAACGAGCTGGGCGTGGTGCTCGCCGTCGAACGGCTGATGGGCATGGAGGTGCCGGAGCGGGCCACCTGGCTGCGGATGGCGCTGGCCGAGCTGAACCGGGTGCTCAACCACCTGATGTTCCTCGGCTCCTACCCGCTGGAGATCGGCGCGATCACGCCGATGTTCTACGCGTTCCGCGAGCGGGAGACCATCCAGGCGGTCATGGAGGAGGTCTCCGGCGGCCGGATCCACTACATGTTCAACCGGGTCGGCGGCCTCAAGGAGGAGATCCCCGCCGGCTGGACCGGCCGGGCGCGGGCCGCCATCGCCGAGGTCCGCCGGCGGATGCCGGACCTGGACAACCTCATCCGGCGCAACGACATCTTCCTGGCCCGTACGGTCGGCGTCGGGGTGCTCTCCGCGGCGGACGCCGCCGCGTTCGGCGCGTCCGGGCCCGTCGCCCGCGCCTCCGGCCTCGACCTGGACCTGCGCCGCGACGAGCCCTACCTGGCCTACGACCAGCTGGACGTGCCGGTCGTGACGAAGACCGCCGGGGACTGCCACGCCCGCTTCGAGGTGCTGCTCGACCAGGTGTACGCCTCGCTCGACCTCGCCGAGCAGTGCCTGGACCGGGTGGACCGGCTCACCGGGCCGGTCAACACCCGGCTGCCGAAGGTGCTCAAGGCACCCGAGGGGCACACCTACGCCTGGACCGAGAACCCGCTCGGCATCAACGGCTACTACCTGGTCTCCCGGGGCGAGAAGACGCCGTGGCGGCTGAAGCTGCGCACGGCGTCGTACGCGAACGTGCAGGCGCTGGCGACCCTGCTCCCCGGCTGCCTGGTACCGGACCTGATCGCCATCCTCGGCTCGATGTTCTTCGTGGTCGGCGACATCGACAAGTGACCCGGCCGCGTACGCCCGTCCGGTCGCGGCGGGCGGCGTGGCGGCTGCCGGTCGGGGCGGCCGTCCGGGGTCAGCGCCAGCGGTCCGCGTTGCGGGCTCCGCCCGCGCGGGGCTCGTCGTCCTGCGGCGGGTGGCCGTAGGGCTCCTCCTGCCGCCGGCCGTACCGCTGCGGCTCGCGCTCCGCCCGACGGGTGCGGTGCGCCTCGGGCTGACCGGCGTCGTGCCGCGCCTCGGGCTGCTGTCCCCGCTGACGGGGCGCACGCCACTCGTCGGGCACCGGCACCCCGCCAGCCGGCAGGGCCGGGGCGCCGTCCGGCTCCGACCAGCCGCCGCGCCACCCGTCGTCCGCCCGGTCCGGGCCCCGGCGCGGCTCGTCCCGCCGGACCGACGCCCAGCGGTCCGCGAGCCGGTACTCGGTGCCGGTGGCGTCCGCGTGCACCTCGGCACGCCGCTCCCCGACCCGCAGCTCCCGGCCCCGGTCGTCGTCGCGCACGGCGGCCCACCGGTCCCCGGCGCGCAACTGCGACCAGTACTCCCCGCTCTCCGCCCCCGCCTCGTCCGGCGGGTACGACCGACCGCGCCCGCGCGCTTCGGCCGGCGCATCCCAGCCCGGTGCCCCCGCGACGCCCCGACCCGGGTCGTCCCGCTGCTGTCCGCGCTCGTCGTGCCGCCCCGGCCACTCCCGCTCGTCGCGCCCGCCGGCCCGTTCCCGGCCGCCGGGCTGGGCGGACCACTCCCGCTCGCCGGGCTCGGCGGGCCACTCCCGGCCGCCGGGCGGGGCCGGCCGGGGCCGGTCGTCCCGGGCAGAGCCGGGGCCCGGCCGCGACACGTCGTCGTCGCGGCGTGGCCGGTCGTCGTGGCGGGACCTCGCGTCCGGTTCGCCGTGCCCGTGACCGGCCCAGGAACGGTCGTCCGGCTCACCCGACCACGGCCGCTCCTCCTGCTCCGGCGACCAGCGTCCCGCGTACCCGCCGCCGTAGCGGGCCCCGCGGTCGCCGGGGACGGACGCGGCCCCGTCCACGACGGTGTGCCGGGTGGTGACGTGCACGGTCTCGGTGTGCCGCACCACCCCGAGCGAACGGGCCGAGGGCTGGCTCGTCGGCTCCGCCGGCCGGGCCGCCCCGTACACCCCGGCCGTTGCGCCAGCGGCCGGCCGGTCCGGGTCGTAATCACCGGCCGCGCCCGGTGCCGGCCCGTCCGTGCCGTACCCGGCGGCCGGGCCGGGCACGAACCGCGCGGCACGAGGAGTCGGCTGCGGCCTGCCGGCGGGCTCCGCGTCGTCCCGGTCCGCGCGTCCCCGGCGGGGCGCCGCGTCGTCCTGGTCCGGCATCTGCCTACGGCCGGCGACCGCGTCGTCGACGGACGCCCGGGCCCGGCCGGCGCCGGCAGGGGCGTCGACGCCGGCCAGCGCGGCGCTGCTCGCGTCCAGCCGCCGACGCAGCGCGGCGACCTCGTCCTGTGCCCGCTGGGCGTGGTCGAGCGCCTGGTTGCCGCGTTGGGCGGCGGCCACGATCTCCCCGCGCAACTCGCGGCGGAGTTCCTCGATCTCGTCCAGCAGCTCATCGGTGCGGGCCGGGCCCGCGCCGTCGGCGCGCAACGCGATCGACAGGCCGATCAGGACGACGGCCAGGATGGCCAGCACGGCGGCGAACCGCAGCGGGCCGTTGCCGTCGGCGACGAGCAGGATCAACGCCGCCACCGGTGCCAGGGCGACACCGATCCAGAAGAGCACGGTGAGCAGTGACGGACTGCGCTTGTCGGCGGGGGCGACCGGGGCTGGCATGGGTCCGCAGCCTACCGAGAGCTGCCCCGCCCGGGAAAGGGTGAACGGGGCATCCGGCATCTTCGCCGCCGATCGCCCGCCCGCCGTCGACCGCCGACGCGCCGCCCGCCCGTCGGCCGCCGGTGGCACAGGGCCACCGACGGCCGGTCGGGCATCAGCCGACGGCCAGTGCGCCGTCCGAGGAGAACACCAGGCCCACGCTCGCGGCCCCGGTCTTCAGCGCGTTCTTGGTCTGCGGGCCGCCCTGGTCCAGCGAGCTGAACGAGCCGGCCTTGAAGTCGTAGACCTGGACGAGCCCCGCCTGGCACTTCGGCCGCTGCGGGCACTCCGGCGGCCCGGCCAGCACCGTGGCCTGGCCCGAGCACTTGGCGGCCAGCTCGGAGAGCGTGCTGACGCCGTACTTGTCGGCGAACGCCTTCGTCACGGCGAAGGCGTTCTGGTCCTGCGCGGCGGCGGGCGTGCCGAAGACGAGGCCCGCCTTGTCGCCGGCCGCCTTGAGCGCCGCGACGGTCTTCTCCAGCTCCGGCGACGACACCGGCTGGGCGTCCTTGCCGTTGGCCTTGGTGTTGAGGAACTCGGCCATGGTCGCCGCGTACTCCGGGACGACCTGGATCTCGCCCTTCTCCAGGGCCGGCTCGTAGAGCTCACGGTTGCCGATCTGCTGCACCTTGGCGTCGTAGCCGGCGGCCGTCAGGGCGATCTTGTAGAGCTCGGCCAGGATCTGGTTCTCCGTGAAGTTGGCCGCGCCGATCACGATCTGCCCACCGGGGCCCTTGGCGATGCCGGCGGTGACGCCGTTGGCCGCCGCGAACTCTTCGGCCGCCTTCTGGGCCGTCTTGCGGTCGACGTCGACGGCCTTGTTCAGCTGGATCAGCTTCGGCGTGTCGAGCGCGGCCGAGACCTTGTCCAGCGCCGCGATCAACTGCGGGTTGGCCGCGTCGGCGTTGACCGCCGGAATGACGTTGTCGGTGTTCTGGAGCTTCTTGTCGTCGTCGAGGACGACGAGCTGGTCACCGGCCACCGGCGCGCAGCCGGCGCCCGAGGCCGCCTGTTCCGGGGCGTCCGTGCCGGAGGAGCCGGCGTCGCCGCAGCCGGTCAGCAGCCCCGCCGCGGCGAGGGCTCCCACCGCACCGACGGCCAGGCGTGTACGAGCGCGCATCAGTGCCCGCCTTCCGTGTCCCGGCGCGACCCTGCCGGGCCGGCCGCGTGTCCGACGGGCGATCTCCGTCCGGCCGCCCGCTGTGTCCCACGAGCGGCTCGCGTTGCGGCCGCCCGGTTTCCCACCCCAACATCTTCCACGCGGGACCGACAACCCGAGGCGAGGTTTGTCACCGGATCGTCACCGGAAGTCAGCCACGCCGACCCGTCATCGGGGCGTTCCGGTCCGTGGCGTCGGGGCGTTCCGGTTCCGTGGCGTCGGGGCGTTCCGGTTCCGTGCGTCGATGGCCGGGTACGACCACGCGACCCGACCGGCGCGGGAACCCGGGGTGGGCGGCCGACGCTCAGCCGCCGGCCACCGCCTGCGCCGCCCGGCGGCGCGCCCGACGGCGGCCCGCCCGCAGCGGGCGCGGCGTGACCAGCCGCTCGACCAGGGCCAGCACCAGTTCCAGCAGCATGGCGAGCCCGGCCACCAGCACGCCGCCGGCGATGATCTGGCCGCCGCCGGCGGCGATGTCCAACCCGAAGCCCGCCCGGATGATCTGGCCCAGGCCGCCGCCGTTGACGAAGGACGCCAGCGCGGCGGTCGCCACCACCTGCACCGCCGCCGTGCGGAACCCGGCCGCCAGGTAGGGCACCGCCAGCGGCAGCTCGACGCGGCGCAGCAACTGCCACCCCGAGAAGCCCATCCCGCGCGCCGCGTCCCGGGCCTCCGGATCGGCCTGCCGCACCCCCGTGTACGCGTTGGCCAGCAGTGGCGGCACGGCGAAGACCGCCAGCGCGACCACCACCGACGGCCGGCCGAAACCGAGGAAGGTCAGCGGCAGGATGGTGAGCAGGGCGAGCGTGGGGACGGCGAGCGACACGTTGGACACCAGCACCACCAGGCCGCCGCCCCGGCCGGTGTGCCCGAGCCAGAGCCCGATCGGCCAGGCGACCAGGCAGCCGAGCGCCACCGCCGCCGCCGACATCGACAGGTGCTCGCCGAGCCGGTCCAGGACGCCGCCCGGGTTCGTCCAGTTCAGCGGGTCGTTGAGCCAGACCAGCGCCGCCTCGACCGGATTCACGGAGCCAACCTTTCCTTCGCGACTGCGGGACTCCGCTGCGCTACGGTCCTCGCGCTCACCGAGCCAACCCTTCCGCTCGCGACTGCGGGACTCCGCTGCGCTGCGTTCCTCGCGCTCACCGAGCCCGCTTCAGCCACGGGGTCAGCAGCCGGCCCGCGCCGGCCAGGACCAGGTCGAGCACCAGGGCGAGCAGGACGCAGAGCAGTGTCCCCGTCATGATCTGCGCCTTGTAGAAGTTGTTCTGGAAGCCGGCGAAGATGAGCTGCCCCAGGCCGCCGCGCCCGATCACCACGCCCACGGTCACCAGGGCCACCGTGGAGACGGTCGCCAGCCGCAGCCCGGTGAGGATGCCTGGCAGGGCCAGCGGCAACTCGACCCGGAACAGCCGGCCCCAGCGGCCGTACCCCATCCCCTCCGCCGCCTCGCGGACCTCGGGGGGCACCTGGTTGAGCCCGGCGACGGCGTTACGGACGATCACCAGCA
Source organism: Micromonospora reichwaldensis (assembly GCF_031845925.1). Classification (NCBI taxonomy): domain Bacteria; kingdom Bacillati; phylum Actinomycetota; class Actinomycetes; order Micromonosporales; family Micromonosporaceae; genus Micromonospora; species Micromonospora reichwaldensis. The sequence continues at coordinate 19,041 of NZ_JAVRFL010000024.1, forward strand.
GCGCGTACAGGACCACCACGCTGAGCGCGGTCGCCGCGCCGATGCCCAGGTACGGGGCGACGAACGCGAAGAGCGCCAGCGACGGCACCGTGTAGAGCACCCCGGTGAGGGCCAGGACCGGCCCGGCGAGCGAGCGGTACCAGTAGGCGGCCACCGCCAGCGGCAGCGCGATCAGGGCGGCGATCAGCACCGCGCGAGCGGTCAGCGAGGCGTGCTCACGCACGGCGGCGAGGATCGTGTCAGAGTTGTCCCGCACGTACTGCCAGGAGAACCACGGGTTACCCGGGTCGGCCCGGTAGCTCAGGCGGAAGGACATGTGTGGACGTTACCCCGGAGGGCACCGCCCCCGCCGAACCGCGCGCGGCGTCGATCACGCTCGACGGCATCCGCAAGCGCTACCCGGACGGCACCGAGGCCGTACGCGAGCTGAGCCTGGACATCAGGGCCGGCGAGCTGGCGGTGCTGATCGGACCGTCGGGCTGCGGCAAGTCCACGGTGCTCCGGATGGTCAACCGCCTCATCGAGCCGACCGGCGGCCGGATCCTGCTCGGCGGCGAGGACGTCACCCGGGTCGACCCGGTCCGGCTGCGCCGCCGGATCGGCTACGTGATCCAGAACGTCGGGCTCTTTCCGCACCAGACGGTCAGCGCCAACGTCGCCACCGTGCCCCGGCTGCTCGGCTGGCCCCGCCAGCGCAGCCGCAGCCGGGTCGACGAGCTGCTGGAACTGGTCGGACTCGATCCGGCCACGTTCGGCCGCCGCTACCCGCACGAGCTCTCGGGCGGTCAGCGGCAGCGGGTCGGGGTCGCCCGGGCCCTCGCCGCCGACCCGGTGGTACTGCTGATGGACGAGCCGTTCTCGGCCGTCGACCCGATTGCCCGGACCCGTTTGCAGGAGGAGTTCCTCCGGTTGCAGGCCGAGGTGCGCAAGACCATCGTGCTGGTCACCCACGACCTGGACGAGGCGGTCCGGCTGGGCGACCGGATAGCGGTGCTCTCCGAGGGCAGCCGCCTGGAGCAGTTCGACACCCCGGCCGCCGTGCTCGGCGCGCCTGCCACGCCCTTCGTGCGGCAGTTCGTGGGCGCCGACCGGGGCATCCGCCGGCTGGCGGTCACCCCGGTCACCGGCGAGGCCGTCGAACCGCTGCCGGAGACCGGGGTGGCCGAGCTGCCGACGATCCCGCTCGGCGGCTCGGCGTACGACGCGCTGGGGGTGCTGCTGACCTCGGCCGCGGACCGGGTCGTGGTGACCGACGGGGGGCGGCCCGTCGGCGTGCTCAGCCGGGCGCGGCTGCTCGAACTGGGCGCCCCCGAGCGGTGAGGCACAGCCCGGTCAGGCGCGCCCGCCGAGGCTGGCCGCGCCGATGATCCAGCCGGACAGGAAGCCGTAGGTCGCGCCGGCGCCGCCGGCCTGGATCGCCGTGAGCAGCGACGGTTCCGGGCCGAGGAAGGCGGCGATCAGGGAGGCGAAGCCGCCGGCCAGGACGTACGCGGCCCAGCCGGAGAAGAATTGCGTCCCCGACCCCTGCACCCGGGCCACCTGCGAGGTGGGCAGCAGGTAGAGGAAGAGCGCCGCGAGGATGACCAGCAGGACGGCCCGCAGGTTCGCCACGAGCAGGTTGCCGGTCGCCCCGTCGCCGTTGAAGAGCCACGCCGGCCAGGAGAGCAGTTGCAGGTACCAGCCGCCGGCGGAGTTCGGGTCGGTGCCGGCGGCCCAGCCGACGTACGCCGGGCTGCCGCAGACCGCGACCAGGAGGAGCGCCGCGAGCGCGCCCGTGCCCGCCGCCGTCCCGTAGCGACCGCCGGTGCGTGACGGGTTGGTGAGCGCCATGATCGGCTCAGTTCCCGGCGGACCGCGGGGGGCAAACCTGCCCGGGGCCGGCGGTCGCCGTCACTGTCGCGGGTGCTTCATCAGGTAGTCGATGAACGCGGCCCGCAGCAGCGGCGCCGACTCCTCGTAGCCGTGCCCGGTCAGCTCCCGCCACAGCGCCGCGGCCTCGTCGATCGTCGGCCCGACCGAGTTGGGCGCCCCGTCGAGGACGGCGGCCTCGTCCGCGTTCGGCAGGTGCCGCAGCACGGACCAGAAGAAGCGCACGTCGTGGCGCTCCCGGGCGACCGCGAACGCCCGCTCCCGCAGCTCCTCGGTGGACAGCGCGTCGAGTTCCTCGAACGACGGGCCGGCGGAGGTCGATGGTGTGTCGGTCATGCCGCCGAGCCTAACCGGCGAGATCACTCCCGGCCCGGTGGACGCGGCGCCGGCTCACCGCTCGTCGGCGTCCCACCGGCGCGGGCCGCTCTCCCAGCCGGGATCGCTCCACGGGTCCACCGGGCTCTCCGGGGACCGCCTCGGTACGGCGGGCGGCCAGTCGCCGACCGGGTCCGCCGGGGGCGCCGTCCAGCCCGCGCCGATCCGGCCGTCCCCGGCGGGGACCGGTTCCGCCGCCGCGCCGGTCGCCGGCCGCCCGTACGCCTCGACCAGCCGGGTGGCCAGCAGCCCGACGCCGAGCGCTGCCGCGCCGACCGCCCACCGGCTCACCGTCCAGCCCCGCGCCTGCGCGTACGCGAGGAAGACCGTGACCAGGCAGACCGCCAGCAGGGTGCCGAAGACGCCGCCACGGCGGCCGTAGGCGCTGGTGCCGGCGAGCAGCGCCAGGCCGACCGCGAGCACCGTCCAGTCCAGCCCCGGGTCCGGCGCGACCGGGGCGGTGTCCCGGCTGGCCGTCAGCATGCCGGCCAGCGCGGCCAGCACCGTGGAGCCGACGAGCGCGCCGGAGGTGACCACCGCCGCCACCGCGCCCCGGCGACGGGCGGGATCCACGACCGGGCGGAACCGGCCGACCACCCGGCGGACGGCCCGCACCGAGCCGAACAGACCGCCGAGCACCGCGACGGCCGCGAACCCGACGAAGAGGTGCAGGGCGCCGCGCTCCGGGTCGTAGTCGCCCTGCGGCAGGACCGACGCGGAGCGCTGCTGGATGTACACGACCACCCCGGCGGCGGCGGCGAGGGACGCGGCCCAGCCGGGCACGTGCAGCACCACCACGACCAGCGCCAGGGCGATCCCGCCCAGCGCGGCGACCAGCAGGGCCGGGCCGGCGGCGGCGCTGGCGCCCCGGTCGCCCTGCTCGGCGACGTGCAGCGCGGCGGCCACCGACACGGGGCCGACGGCCAGGTTCACGGCGGCCGTACGCAGGGTCAGCCCGGCGGCCAGCGCCAGCAACCCGAGCACGACCGCGTCGAGGAGCAGGGAACGCAGTCCGTCGCCCCGCAGCGCGGCCGGTTCCTCCCGCCAGAGCAGGTACGCCAGGACGACCGACGCCGCCAGGAGCAGCAGCTCCCAGACGACGTGCACGGCGAACCGGTCGCGGCCGGGCTCACCGTGCGCGGGGTCGTCGAAGACGTTCTCCAGGACGGAGGCGGGGATGCCGGACGAGGGCTGGGGGGACGGCTCACGCCCCGGTTCGTCGTACCGCATGACGCCGCCTCCCACGTGGCCGCCGTCCAGCCTGGTCCGACGCGCGGGCGGACCGGGGCGGCGTTGCTCTCCGGTCGCAGGCACCGTACCCGCGAGGGAGGCCGGGCGTAACCCCCCGGGATCAGCGCGGGCCGGGGCGGCCCTCCCGGCCGCCGGGCTCGCGGTCCTCGTCGTCCTCCTGCTCGGGGACCCGGCAGGAGCGCTCCAGCCAGAGCGCCGCCCCCGTCAGCGCCAGCCCGGCGAGCAGGCCGGCGCCGGCGATCGGCCGGTCGCCCATCGCGGCGTCGGTGCGCTCCACGAAGAGCCAGCCGGTCAGCCCGGCGTAGAACCCGGTGAAGATCGCACCGGCCAGCGCGGAGGCCTTGGCGAGCACCACGAACCGGGCCACCAGCAGCGGATTGACCGGCTCGCGGCCCGGCCGGCGCTCAATGCGCCCCCGGGTGTTCACGGCGGCGTACGCCTCCAGCACGGCCAGCGCGGCGAGCGTGACCACCGGCAGCCAGGGCAGCTCCGGCAGGTAGTCGTAGTAGAGGGTGCTGATCAGCAACCAGGCCACCGCGGCGGCGCCGAGGGCGGCCACCACCAGGGTGGAGATCCGGGTGGGGCCCATCCGGGACCGCTCGGGGCCCGTCCCGCCCGGTCGCGGGGACTGCGCCTGCGTCATGCCGGCCGGCTCCACTGGGTCATGCCGTCGACTCTATCGCCAGATCCGGCCGGGGGCGCAGATCCAGCGCGTCGTCGGCCACCGGAGGGGTGTTGAGCAGGTCGGTCAGCCAGCCGTGCCCGGGCAGCCGCCCGTACGGCTGGAGGTCGATCCACGGCCGCAGCACGAAGGCCCGCAGGTGGGCCCGGGGGTGCGGCAGGGTCAGCTCCGGGTCGTCGCTGAGCACCGGCTCGTCGCCGTCGGCCCACACGGCGATGACGTCCACGTCCAGGGTGCGCGGCCCGAAACGCCGCTGCGGGTCGCGGGTGCGCCCGGCGGCGCGCTCCGCCGCCCGGGCGCGCTCCAGCCAGTCGTACGGGGTGGCGGCCGGGTCCTCGGCGAGCAGCGCGGCGTTCAGGTACGCGGGCTGGTCCGCGTCTCCCCACGGTGGAGTCTCGTAGACGCCGGAGACCAGGAGCACGCTGTCGCCGAACGTCGAGACGGCGGAGCGCAGGTGGGCGAGCCGGTCGCCGAGGTTGCTGCCCAGCGAGAGCAGGGCGCGGGTCACCGGTCCCGCCGCCGCGTCATCGTGACGGCCACGTCGGTGAAGGCGTGCGGGACGGGCGCCTCCGGCTTGTGCACGGTGACCGTGGCGGCCTCGACCCGGGGATCGGCCAGGCAGACGGCCAGCAGCCGGTCGGCGAGCGTCTCGATCAGGTTGACCGGCTCGCCGGTCACCACCGCGACCAGCCGCTCCGCCAGTTCGCCGTAGTGGACGGTGTCGCCCACCTCGTCGGAGCGGGCCGCCGGGGCCAGGTCCATCTCCAGGACGGCGTCCACCACGAAGTCCTGGCCCTGGGCGCGCTCGAAGTCGTACACCCCGTGCCGGCCGTGCGCCCGCAGGCCGGTCAGCTGGATCCGGTCGGTCATCGGTCTCCTCCGTGGTCGGCGGTGCGGTCTGCCCGGCCGGCGCCGGCGTGGGCCGCCCGGGCCCCACCGGTGGCGGCGGGCGCCAGGCGGGGCGCGCCCGTGGCCTGCCAGACGGCGAGGGCGTCCACGGTGGCCCGGACGTCGTGCACGCGTACGCCCCAGGCGCCGGCCGCCACCGCGAGCAGGCTGGTGGCGACGGTGGCCACGTCGCGGCCGTCCGTGGGGCGGGGGGTGCCGTCGGGGCCGGCCAGCAGCCGCCCCAGGTACGACTTGCGGCTGGACGCGAAGAGCAGCGGGAAGCCGAGGTCCAGCAGCTCGGACAGGCGGGTGCTCAGTTCCCAGTTGTGCGCGGCCGTCTTGGCGAAGCCGAGCCCCGGGTCGACGACGATGCGGTCGGCGTCGACCCCGGCCCGCAGCGCCTCGTCGACGCGGCGGCCCAGCTCGGCGCGCACGTCGGCGACCACGTCGGCGTAGCGGGCCAACTCGCCCATCTCCCGGGAGTGGCCCCGCCAGTGCATGAGCACCCATGGGCAGCCGGCGTCGCGGACCACCCGGGCCATGTCGGGGTCGGCGAGGCCGCCGGAGACGTCGTTGACCACGGCCGCGCCGGCGGCGAGGGCCGCCTCGGCGACCCGTGCGCGGGTGGTGTCGATGCTGACCGGCACGCCGGCGGTGGTCAGTTCCCGGATCACGGGCACCACCCGTGCCGTCTCGGTCTCCGCGTCGACCCGGTCGGAGCCCGGCCGGGTGGACTCGCCGCCGACGTCCACCAGGTGGGCGCCGTCGGCCCGCAGCCGCACGCCGTGTCCGACGGCGGCGTCGAGGTCGGCGTACCGTCCGCCGTCGGAGAAGGAGTCGGGCGTGACGTTGAGGACGCCCATCACCACCGGGTCCGAGGCCCGTACCAGATCGGTCACGGCTAGACGGTACCGGTCGGCCGGAGCACCCCGGGTGGACCGGGTCGAGGGCGATGACATGCGCATTCGAACGGGTGTACGATCGGTCGTCCTGGTCGGATCGGGCAGACTCTTCGCGGCTTGTCGCAAACAGTGGGTGCCCGTACGCTTTGGAACTGCCCGGCATCGAGATGGCGAAGCCTGGAGGGAGGGCCGAAGCGGGAGAATCCGCCCAAAGCTCACCACCCTCCGTGGTGGGTAACGAACGCAGGGTCGCCGACGCTGCGCACAGGGAGCACCGTTCCCGCCAGGCATGTCTACTGCACCACCGCGGCGCCGCCGGCCGCGACTTGGGGAGGTTCCAGTGATCGCCATCGAGCTGATGGAGACGGTGACGTCCGCCGCCGCCCACACGCTCTCCGCCCTGGCGTCGACTCCACTCGCCGAGCCTGCGCCCAAGGGCATCGACACCGAGGGTGTCGTCACGTTCTTCGCCAGCAAGATCGCTCCGATCCTGCTGGCCGTGCTGGGCGTCATCTTCATCGGACGCGCCAGCCGGGGTGAGATCTCCAAGGTCCTCACCAGCTCGGCGATCGCGATCGTCGGGCTCGCCTTCATCGCCGGAGCCGCCACACTCTTCTTCATCGGCGACTACCTGATCGACCTGATCTTCGAATAGGCGCGGGCACGAGATGCGGCTGCGCACCGACGACGACATCTACCGGGCTCGCCTGGTCTACCTCGGGCCGCCCGGCTACACCCTTCCCGTCCACCTGCCGTACGCCCAGTACGGGCTGTTCATGCTGCTCGTTCCCCTCTACATGTTCATCCACTGGCTGTTCACGTTGCAGGTCGAGCTCTTCCCCGCCTGGGAGATCGCGCTCGCCATCGTGAGCACCTCGTTCATCTTCCGGTACGTCGACCCGGACCGGCCCGCGCGCATGGTGATCCGCACCGCGCTGACCGACTGGCGACGCACCCGGGAGCCGGCCGCGGAGCAGCGGGACCCCCGCCTGGTCGGCAGTCGGATCAGGATCCGGGAGGAACTGGCATGACCGGTCGCACCCCGACCAGGCAGTCGAACGACGCGGATGAGGCGGTCGCATGAATCGCAGTTCCACGCCGGGTTCCCCGGCAGGGCGTCCGGCCGTCCCGCACGGTAACCGTGCGCGGTCGTTCGACTACCCCGATGATCCCGAGGCGGGCGAGGTCGCCCTCGACCCGGCCCTGGTGACGACACCCGGGCACGGTGGCGTGGGCGTCTTCCAGGCCCCCCGTCCGGCGCCACGTCGGACGCCGCCGCCGGCCGATCCGCAACCCGCCGACAGCGCCGACATCGACTCGCCCTTCCTCGACCTGTTCGGCGGTACGCGCCCCGGCGCGACCCGGCCGACGGCGCCCCCGCAGCGGGCCGGCGGGCGGGAGCAACCCGCCATCGGCCAGCAGCCGGCCGCCGCCGCGCCGGCCCCGGCGGCGCTCCCGCCGGCTCCCGCCCCCCTGCCGCCGCCCCCACGCGCGGGTCACGGGGCCGACGCGTACGAGCCGCCCGCCCGAGCGGCCAGGTCCCGGGTACCGCAGCAGTCCGGGGACCGGCTGCCCACGCTCCGTCCACCGGCGGAGGCGGAGGACCTGCCGCCCGTCGCGGCGGCACCGCCGTCGTCCCAGCCGGCGCCCCGCCAGCACGCCGCACCGCTCGACCCGCCCGCGCCGGACCCGGCGCCCGAGCCGACGCCCCGCCGCACCGGGGAGCGCCCGCCGGAGCGGGCCGGCCGGGAGGTGGCACCGCCGCGCCAACGCTCCGCCGGCCGGCGGAGCGAGCCCACCAAGCCCACCAAGCCCACCCGGGTCAAGCCACCAAAGATCAAGTTCGGGGACCGGGACCCGTCGGTCGAGCTGGCCATCACCGAGATCGCCGGCCACCTGACCTTCACCCCCAACACCGTCACCGCCTGGTACTGGCTGCCCGAGGTGCGCTGGGCGTTCCGGCCGGACGCGGAACGGGAGGCGCTGCTCTCGGCGATCTCCGAGCAGTACGCCGGGCTGGCCGGCTTCCGCCTGCACCTGCGGCGCACCACGCGGCCCTTCCCGGCCGACGAGTGGGCCCGCACCATCGACGCGCACACCGCCGCGCCGCTGCCCGACGTGCCCGGCACCGCCGGCTGGGGCGACCACCTCGTGGCCGCGCAGCGGCACCTGCTCTCGGTCAACCACGCCGAGGGGCAGACCTACCTCGGCGTCACCTTCGCCCGGCGCGCCCTCGGCGACTCGCTCACCGAGCGGCTGCTGCGCACCTTCGGCCGGGGCGTCGCCGAAGGCGAGCGCCGCAAGCTCGGCCGCACCGTCGAGCAGTTCGACGAGGTGCTGGGCGCGTTCGGCATGCGCGGCCGGCGGGTCACGGCACAGGAACTGGAATGGCTGCTCTACCGCTCGGTGGCGCTCTGCATGGCGCCGCCCGGGCAGCTCTCCCCGCTCACCGACGGGCAGTGGGAACGCGGCGACCTGCTCGCCCTCACCGAGCAGGTCGAGCGCTACCGCACCCCGTACGGCTCGACCGTGAAGCTGGTCAACCGGATGACCGGCGAGGAACGGCACGTCGCCGTACTGGCGGTCGGCCGGATGGAGCCCCTGGAGATCCCCGAGCGGCACGAGCCCTGGCTGCACTTCCACGAGCGGCTGCCATGGCCGATGGAGCTCTCCACCCGCGTCGACATCCTCGGCTCCGGCGACTCCTTCCGTAACCTGGAGCACCGGCTGCGGATGATCCGCTCCCAGCAGCTCGACTACGCGGAGCACGGCATCGACGCCCCGCCCGAGCTGGAGCGGCTGGCCAAGCGCGCCCTGGTCATCGGCGACGAGATGACCACCGGGCTGCCGGTCGACTCCGCCCGCGCGCACGGCTGGCACCGGATCGCCGTCGGCGGCCGCAACCGCGAGGAGTGCCTGGAGCGGGCCCGCCGGCTGATCCAGCTCTACTCCCGGGAGCTGCGGATCTCGCTGCAACACCCGAAGAACCAGGACTGGCTGGCACGCGAGTTCATCCCCGGAGAGCCGATCGCCAACACCGGCTACGTCCGGCGGATGCCGGTCAACCTGCTCGCCGCCGCGCTCCCCCAGGCCGCCTCCACCGTCGGCGACCGACGCGGCGACCTCATCGGGCGCACCGCCGGCACCTGCCGCCGGCCGGTATTCCTCGACCTGCACTTCCCGATGGAAGTACGCGAACGCTCCGGGCTCGCCGTCTTCGTCGCCGAACCGGGCGGCGGCAAGTCCACCCTGCTCGGCGCGCTCGGCTACCTCGCGGCCCGACGCGGCGTCCAGGTGACGCTGCTCGACCCGTCCGGCCCGCTCGCCCGGCTCTGCGCCATGCCGGAACTGCGGCCGTACGCGCGGGTGCTGAACCTGACCGGCTCCGAGCACGGCACCCTGGCCCCGTACTCGCTCATCCCGACGCCGCTGCGCAGCGAGTTCGGCACCGGGGCCTCCGGCGACCGGGAGTTCGAGATCGCGGTCTCCAACGCCCGCGCCGAGCGGCGGATGCTGGTGCAGGACATCTGCATGATGCTGGTGCCCCCGCAGGTCGCCCGCGAGGCGTCCACCGCCACTCTCTTCCGGCACGCCGTACGCCAGGTGCCGGCGGAGGAGACCTCCACCCTGGACGACGTGGTCGCCTGCCTCAGCCAGCTCGACGACGACGCCGGCAAGGAACTGGCCAACCTGCTGCTCGACACCGCCGAGATGCCGCTGGCGATGCTCTTCTTCGGCCGGCCCCCGGAGGGGCTGCTCGGCGCGGACGCCGCCCTCACCGTGATCACCATGGCCGGGCTGCGACTGCCCGACCTGAAGATCGAGCGGGAGTACTGGTCCGCCGAGGAGGCGCTGGCCCTGCCGATGCTGCACACCGCACACCGGCTCGCCGTACGCCGCTGCTACGGCGGCTCGATGTCGTCGCGGAAGCTGGTCGGCCTGGACGAGGCGCACTTCATGGAGGGGTGGCGCTCCGGGCGGTCGTTCCTGGTCCGGCTCGCACGCGACTCCCGCAAGTGGAACCTCGCCGCGCTGGTCGCCTCGCAGAACCCGCGGGACATCCTCGGCCTCGACGTGCAGAACCTGGTCTCGACCGTCTTCGTCGGCCGGATCGCCGAGGACGCGGAGATCGCCTCCGAAGCGCTCCGCCTGCTGCGGGTGCCGGTCAACGACGGCTACGAGGCCACCCTGGCCTCGCTCTCCACCGCCGACGCCACCAGTTCGAGCCGGCTCGGCTTCCGGGAATTCGTCATGCGGGACGTCGACGGCCGGGTGCAGAAGGTCCGGGTCGACGTCTCGTACGTCGACGGGCTGCTGGATTACCTCGACACCACCCCCGCCGCGATCGCCGCGGCGGCCGGGGTGCTGCCGGCCATCCTGCCGAACATGGAGGCGTGACATGGCCCGGGCCCGGGCACGGTTGGCGGCGTTCCTGCTCGCGCTCGGCGTACTCGCCGGGGCCACGATCGGCTGGCCGGCCGTCGGCGCCATGGCGGCCGTCCCCGCACCCCTCACGGCCCAGGCGAAGGCCGACCTCTGCACCACGCCCGAGTGGCAGGCCGACTTCCGCGCCTGCGTCGCCAAACTGAAGGAAGTCGCCGACTCCGAGGTCAAGTGCCGGAACGCCCCGACTCCCGGTGCACCCGACTCCGGGCTCGCCGGCTGGTTCGCGTCCCGACCGGAGTCGGCCACGAAGCCGGGCCCGAAGGGCTTCTACAGCGACTACGGCTACGCCGGATACAGCTACTCCACGTACGACATCGACAGCGGTTGCGCGACCGCGGTGCTGCACCCCGACTACAAGTTCACCAACACGGTCGCCAACGGCGAGTTCATGATCGCCACGGCGATCGTGGGCGCCTCGAACGCCCTGCGGGAACGCGCCTGGGATCCGCGCTCGATGTGGGGCTGGGCCGATCCACTCGTGGACCAGGCGACCAAGGCCGTCTACCAGAAGGTGTTCAGCGTCTTCGGCATCGTCACGCTGTGCGTGGTCGGCCTGTATCTGCTCTGGCGTTCCCGCCAGTCCGACATGAGCAACGCGATGACCACGGCGGGCTGGGCCCTGCTGGTGATGGTGGCGGTGACCGCCCTGGCCGCCTGGCCGGTCAAGTCGGCCAACATCGCCGACGGCACCCTCGTCAGCACCCTGGGCGTGGTCCACGACGCGGTCGGCCCGGCCACCAAAGACACTCCTCCAAGTCAGTGCGACGACCCGAATCCGGAGGCGTGCAAGGACAACCGTCCTCCAGCCGTGCGGGCCAGTGACACGGCGACAGAGGCGATGCTCTACCGCAACTGGCTGCGGGGCGTGCTCGGCTCGGCGGACAGCGAGACCGCGAAGAAGTACGGTCCGGCCCTCTACGACGCGAAGTCGCTCTCCTGGGAGGAGGCGGCGAAGCTCCGATCGAATCCGGCGACGCGCGATGCCACCATCAAGGCCAAGCAGCAGCAGTGGGCGCGGGTCGCGCAGCAGATCGAGACCGAGGACCCGGAGGCGTACGAGTATCTCCAGGGCGTCCGGGACATGGACCGGGTTGGCGCCGGGTTCATCGCGGTGCTGGCCGCCGTGCTCTTCGCGATGTTCGACCTGACCGCCTCGCTGCTGGTGCTGCTGGGCTTCCTGATCTTCCGCTGGGCGGTGATCGCCGCGCCGATCCTGGGCACGGTGGGCCTGATGCGCCCGGCCAACGCCGGGTTGCGGCGGTTGGCGAACGCGGTGGTCGCCGCCGTCTTCAACATCGCCATCTTCGGCACCGGTGCCGCCATCTATCTCTTCGCGGTCGACCTCATCATGAGCACGCCGACCCTGCCCGGCTGGCTCCAGGTGGTGCTGGTCTGGCTCTGCGGCGTGGTCGGCTGGCTACTCCTGCGTCCCTACCGACGGATCACCCAGCTCGGCGGCAAGGACAGCAGCGAAGCGGTCAGCTCGGCCGGCTCGTGGCACCGGCGATTCTTCCGGGACATGCGCACCGCCGCCCGGCTCGACGTCGCTGAGCCTGGTGGCACGGCCGAGCCGGCGATGGGCCGGCGTCGTGCTGTCGTGGCGGAGCAGCCCACCCTCCGGCCCGAGGCCCGGCGGGAGGATCCGGCGCAGGCCGCAACCCGCGGTGGGCAGGCCGCCAACCCCGGCGGAGAGGAGCGGCAGCGGCCCGACGGCCGCGAGTCTGCCGCCGAGAGGGGGGCGCCCTCCGAGGAGAGGGACGCCTCCCGTCCGGTCGCCCCTCGACCCCGACGGCGGCAGCCGGCCACCTGGACGGAGCCGGACGTGCCGGACGAGAACCCCTCGTTCGTCATCTACCGTCCCGGGTCCACGGAACGCGAGCCTGACCGGCCCACTCCCCGGATCCGCTCAGAGGCACGGTGAGGGCGGTGCGACGAGCGATTGAATTCCTGGTAACCCGGGTGCTCCGGTCCCGGATCGGCATCGCGATCGGCATCGCCGTCCTCGTGTTCGGGATCATCGGAGCGGCACGGCTGGTCTCCGGGCCCGGTGACCCCACTTCCGGGCTCAGCAACCGCCCCAACCAGCCGATCACCACGGTGGACCCGACCGCCGGCGACGACGGGGCGTTCTCCACGGGCGCTCCCCCCTCCCCCGTCACCCGCCCCGGCCAACTCACGCCGGAGCAGACCGCCGAACGCTTCGTCGCCGCCTGGCTCGGCAAGCCGGGCACCACGGCGGAGCAATGGCAGGAGGGCCTACGTCCCCTCTCCACCCCGGGGCTGACCGACAAGCTGACCGGCGCCGACCCGTCCGGGGTGCCGACCGGTCAGGTCGACGGTGACGTCACTCTCCGGCCCCGGGCCGAGAACTTCGTCGAGGTGCTGGTTCCGCTCGACACGGGTCAGCTCCGCCTCGAACTGGTGGCGCCCGACGGGCGGTGGCTGGTGGATGCCGTGGACTGGGAGCAGAAATGAGCGACGGAACGCGACCGCACGGTCGACAGCTCCGACTCGGCGCACTGGCCGCCGCATTGACGGCAACGCTCGCCCTGCTCTGCTGCACCGGCGGCGCGGGGGCCTTCTTCCTCACGGAATTGGGCGGCGAGTCCACGGACATGGCCCCGGTGAGCATGAACTGCAAGGAGGACTACCGGGTCGATGTTCGCGGCAAGATCCCTCGGATGTCCGGCTACGGCCAGGTCCAGCTTCGTAACGCCGCTCGGATCATCAAGGTCGGGCAGGAGATGAAAGTGCCGCCGCGCGGATGGGTGATCGCCGTGGCGACCGCCATGCAGGAGTCCCGGCTGCGCAACCTGGCGAACCGGACTGTCGGCGAGTCCGAGGACCTCCCCAACGAGGGAGTCGGTGCCGATCACGACTCCGTCGGGCTGTTCCAGCAGAGGGCGGGCTGGGGCACCGTGGCGCAGCGGATGACGCCTGAATACGCCTCCCGGAAGTTCTACGAGAAGCTGGTCAAGGTGCCCGGCTGGGAGACGATGCCGCTGACCCGGGCCGCGCAGGCCGTGCAGATCAGCGCCTTCCCGGACGCGTACGCCAAACACGAGGACGTGGCCGGCCAGATCGTCAACGCGCTGGCCGGCGGAGCTGCCCGGATCGCGCTGATCGACGGCAGGAAGGCCTGCGACCGCGCCGCCGGAGGACAGATCGCCGCCTCCGGCTGGACGGCTCCCATCCCCGGCGGCGTCGGCTCGGGCTTCCGCACCGCAAGCCGGCCCCGGCACAACGGGGTCGACATCGCCGCGCCGAAGGGCACCGATATTCGGGTAGCGGCCACCGGACGCGTCCTGATCTCCCAGTGCGACCCGGACAGGAGCGGCCGGCACACCTGTAACGTCGACGGCTGGCCGAACAAGGGCGGCTGCGGCTGGTTCGTCGACGTCCTGCACGCCGGTGGGTTCATCACCCGCTACTGCCACATGGTCAGCAAGCCCCGGGTCAAGGTCGGCCAGCTCGTCGAAGCCGGTACGGTCATCGGCGAGGTGGGCAGCAGCGGCAACTCCTCTGGCCCCCACCTGCACTTCGAGGTGCACGAGGACGGAGACAGGAGCAGCCGGGGCGCCATCGACCCGGTGCCGTTCATGCGATCGCGCGGTGCACCGCTCAAAGGCGCGGGATGAGACGCTCGCCGTCATGAGCGACCCGCTTCCCGACCCGTTCGCCGACCATCCGGACTGGGCGCCCCGACCGCCCCGACCGATCGAGATCCTGCCGGCCACCGGCCGCGTCGAGCTCCGCGGGCAGCGCGTGCTGGTCGGCCTGCCCGGACTCGGCTGGCGTGGTGACCTCCGCGCCGACGACCGGGTGGTGCAGGGCAGTCGAACCTACGTGCCGGTCATCCCCGAACATGAGTGGTACCGGGCGGAGTCCGACCAGGTGGAGGTCTTCGCCCCACTGGTCCCGGTCGAGCGGGTCTGGGTGGAGACGGTGGGGGCGCGGGTGCCTGACGCGTCGATGGAACGCGACACGGGCGTCCGCCTCGTCTCCCTGGACGCCCCGGCGCACCGCGCCCCGACACCCGTCTTCGAGTCGGACGCCGTCACGGGTCGCCGGGTGGTGCACGTCGTCGACTCCGTCGAGCACCGGGACCTGCGAGCCGTCACCGAGACCTACTCCGGCGCGGACGGCGATATCTGCGTCCGGGTAGCGCCGGAGGTGGAGTGGTACCGCTGGGCCTGGCGCGGCCAGTCACCGACCACATTGGAGGTCCCGGTACATCTGCTCTGGATTGAGTGACGGTCAGCCGGCCTTACGGCCGCTACAGACCCGCCAGCCTTCGTCTCTTTCCGCCACATCGAAGACCCAGTCTTCACGCCTGCTGCTGCGGGGCTGGCCGTTGGCTGAGCCGGAGATGGTGAGCGTTGTGGCAACTGATTCGCCCTCGCTCGTCTCGGTCCGGGTGAGCGGCCCCCAGCTGACTCTGACCACGACGTCGAAGTTGGCCTCACGCTGCTCGATCTCGCTACGCAGTCCGAGGACCGCAGCCCGATCGCCGCTTCCCTCGCAGGTGAAGAGGTTGGCGCGGGTGTCGTTACGGTCCACGAGGAAGGCCCGGAGGTAGTTGTCCACCACCACGTCGGGCGCGCTGCGGTCCGGAGCTGCGGCCCGGTTGTAGAGCACGAATCCGGCGGCCACTCCGCCGAGGCAGAGTGCCGCGACGACGCTCGCGACCACGGTGACCACGGTGCGCAGCCGCCGCCGTGGCCGCTCCGGCACCGGGGCCGGCGAGGGCGGCGCCAGATGGTCGGAGGGGGGCCGTTGCGCCGGTACGCGGGAGACCTGGGAACCGGCGGGGGGCTGCACTGATTCCACCCTCTGAGGCTAGCGGCTGGACGCGGTAGACCCAATGCCCCAGATCCAGCGGATCGTGACGGACCACTCCCCATCGGTGAGATCCACGACATCCCCGGCGCAGTGCCGCCGCGCATCCCGGACGAGTCGGCCCGACTGGGTTACGGTCTCTGCGCGGGGAGGGGTTGTCGACCTCGGGCGGAGGGGGTGGACGCGGTGGCCGGTCCGAAGGCACGCACCAACCGCGCCGCCGCACTGCACCGGCGGGCCGCCGCCACCGCGACCGCCGCCGCGAGCATCCTCGACGACACCCGGCCCGTTCCCGCCGACCAGCGCCGCCAGTACGAACTGGCCGACCGCCTCCGTTCCGCGGCGGCGGTGCTGGCTCCCGGCTGGGCGGGCGCTCCCCTGGAGACGGTGGTACCGACCACACCGGCCGGTGAGGGGCCGCCCCCCTTCGTCCGGGTCGGTACGGCGGCACCGCTGGACGACGCCCGGTTCCCCGCGCTGGTGCCGTTGCTCGGCACAGGTCACCTCTCGGTGGACGTGGACGCCCGGGATCCCCGGGTGGCGGGGCTGCTGCGGGGCGTACTGCTGCGGCTGCTGGCGGCGACCCCTGCCGGGGCGCTGCTGGTCCGCGCGGTGGACGCCACCGGCTCGGCCCTCGCGCCGTTCGCGCCGCTCGCGGACGCGGGCCTGCTGCCGCCTCCGGCGGTGGACGTGGCCGGGCTGCGGGCCGTGCTCACCGAGGCCGAGCAGTGGGTGACCCCGGGGGCGAGCGGGCGACGCCGGCACGACCGGACGCTGCTGCTGGTGATCGCCGCGCTGCCTGAGTCGACCGGCGCCACCGACCTGGCCCGGATCGAGGCCCTGGCCGAGCCGGGCCCGTCCGCAGGGCTGCACCTCGTGGTGGCGGGCTGGCCCCCGGCGGGCGACCGGGAGCCGCTGCCGCGGGCGACGACGCTGGCGGTCCGGACCGCGTACGCGCTGCTGGGTGACCCGCCGGGCGGTTCGTTCGCCGGCCCGGGCGCCGAGCCGCCGGGTGGGCTGAACTCGCCGGTCTTCATCGAGGCGGATCCGCCGGCCGAACTCGTCGATGCGGTCTGCCATCGGCTGGCCGCGCAGGTGGAGGCGGGTTCCCGGCTGGCGCTGACCGACCTGCTGCCGGCGGCCGACGAGGAGCTGTGGACGGCGAGCGGGGTGGGCGGGCTGACCACGACCGTCGGGGATGCCGGTGGCCGTCCCGTGTCGCTCGGCTTCACGGAGCTGACGCCGCACTGGCTGGTCAGCGGCCGCTCGGGCACGGGTCGCTCCACGTTCCTCACCACCGCGCTGCTCGGCCTGACCGCCAGGTACGGCCCCGACGAGCTGGCTCTCTACCTGGCGGATCTCGCCGACGCCGAGTCCTTCGTGGAGTTCCTTCAGACCGAGCGGGACCGGTCGTGGATCCCGCAGGTGCGGGCCGCCGCGATGGCCGCCGACCGGGAGTACGTGCTGAGCCTGCTGGACGAGCTGGTGGCGGAGGTGCGCCGGCGCGAGGAGGCGGGTGGCCGGGCCGGCGGGCAGCGCTTCGCCGAGCTGCGGCAGCACCGGGCCATGCCCCGGATCGTGTGTGTGCTCGACAACCTCCCGTTGCTCTTCGCCGAGCGGGACCGGCTGGCCGCCGACGCCGGCGCCCGGCTGGATGCGCTGGCCCGCACCGGGCGCGCGTACGGGGTGCACCTGGTGCTGGCCGGCGAGGGCGACCTGGGGTTGGGCTCGCGTACGGACCGGGACTCGGTGCTGGGGCAGTTCCCGGTGCGGGTGGCGCTGCCCGGTGGGGGCGCCGTGCTGGAGCCGACGAACGACTCTGCCGCCGGGCTGCCGGTGGGCAGCGCGGTGGTGAACACCGCCGGCGGGCTCGGTGGGCCCCGGGGCGCGATCCGGGGGCACGAGCGGATGGTCCGGTTCCCGGACCCGCAGGACCACCCCGACACGGTGGAGGCGCTGCGGCACCGGCTCTGGTCGGCCCGCCCGGAGGGGGCCACCCCGCCGGTGGTCTTCGCCGGCTACGCCCGCCCGCTCCTGCGCAACGATCCCCGGCACCGGGCCGCGCTCGCCGGGCAGGCGCCCGGTCCCGCCGCCCTGCTGGGCCGGGCGGTGGACGTGCCCCGGAGCACCGTCGCGGTGTCGCTCGGGCCGGCCCCGGGGCGGAACCTGGCCGTACTCGGTCCCGGGCCGGAGGCGGCCCGGCTGCTGGTCACCGCGGCGCGCAGCGTGGCGGTGCACCACGTGCCGGGGGCCGCCCGCTTCGTGCTCGCCGCGCCGGACGAGGAGTGCCGGCCGGTGGCCGAGGCGTTGGCGGCCGAGCTGGCCGGGCGGCACCCGGTGGACAGCGTGGACCTGGCCGGCCTGCTCGCCGCCGTGGACGACGCCGTGCCGGCCTACCTGGTGGTCTTCGGGCTGGACGTACCGACCCCGGAGCAGCTGCCCCCGGAGCGGCTGCGCGCGCTGCTGCGGGAGGGGCCGCCCGCCGGCCGCCACCTGCTGGGCCGCTGGCGGACGGTGCCGTCGTTCGCGGCGCTGCTCGAACCCGAGGGCGAGGTGGACAAGCTCGCCGCCGTGGCCGTCGTGGACCTGCCGGGTGCGCAGCTGACGTCGGTCTTCGGACGCCAGGTGCAGTGGCGGCCCCGCCCCGGCCGGGCGGTGCTCTGGGACGGTCCCGGCGAGCAGGGCACCGTGCTGGTCCCGTTCGGCGAGGAGGGGGAGCCCGGATGACCCGTGGCGGGGCACGGACCACGGCGGGGCACGCCGCGCCGGGGCGGCAGCGTTCCGGCGCCGATCCGACGCCGGAACGCACCGACACCGCCGGGCAGGCGGAGAGCGCCGGGGGCGTCGACCCGGTGCGCACCGCGTGGACCGAGTACCTCGCCGCCGCCCGCCAGCTCGACGGGGTACGCCGCGACGCGGCCACCGCCGCCGGCGAGCAGGCCCGGTCGGTGCAGGCCGCCCGCGAGGAGTTGACCGCCGTACGCACCCGGCTGGCGTCGCAGGAGGCCCGGCTGCACGAGCGGGGCGTACCGCCGATCTCGCTGGTCCCGACGCCGCCGGAGCTGACCGAGGCGGCCCGGGCGATGGCGGGCGGGCCGGCGGCGGTGCTGGCCGCTCTGCGCGCCGCCCGGGGCCGGGCGGACGCCGCGGACGCGACGCTCGCCGCGCGGGGGCTGCCCCGGCTGGCCGCCTGGCCGCCGCGCCTGCGGAACCTGCTGGTGTACGGGCCGCTGGCGCTGCTGGTGCCGGCGATCCAGCTGGTGTTGTTCGTGGCGACCGGCACCGGGGCGGCGAGCGTGGCCGCGTTGGTCTGCGGGCTGCCGATGCCGGCGGTGGCGTTCGTGGCGGGCTGGATCGGCGTCGGGCGGCTCTTTCCGCCGCCGGCGGGCGGCCGGGTGGAGCGCACGGCCCGGCTCGGCGCCCTGGTGTGCCTGATCCCGGCGGTGCTGGTCAGCGCGGGCCTGTTGCTTGCGATGCTGGCCGGCTGAGCGGCGCCCCGCCTCCCGGGCCCGCTCACAGACCCGCGCCTCCCGGGCCGCCTCACAGACCCGCGCCCCCCGAGCCCACGCCTTCCGGGCCCGCGCCTCACACCCGCGCCTCCCAGACCTCCGCCTGCCAGACCCACGTCGGCGGGCTGACGCGCCGACGGCCGGCCGAACCTCTACCCGGGTCGGCCGGCCGGTCTGTCGCGGTCAGCGGTGGATGATCAGCGCCATCGCCTCGGCGCGCGACTTGGCGTCGCGCTGGAGGGTGCCCCGTACGGCCGAGGTGATGGTCTTGGCACCCGACTTCTGGATGCCGCGCATCGCCATGCACATGTGCTCGCATTCGAGCACCACCACCACGCCGCGCGGCGCGAGCCGCTCCATCAGCAGGTCGGCGATCTGCGAGGTGAGCCGCTCCTGGACCTGCGGCCGACGGGCGAAGACCTCGACCAGCCGGGCCAGCTTCGACAGGCCGGTGATCCGGCCGTCCGGCCCCGGGATGTAGCCGATGTGGGCACTGCCCCGGAACGGCAGCAGGTGGTGCTCGCACAGGCTCATCACGTCGATGTCCCGGACGAGCACCAGCTCCTCGTGGTTGGCCTCGAAGGTGGTGCTGAGGACCTGGGCCGGGTCGACCCGGAGGCCGGCGAAGAGTTCGGCGTACGCCCGGGCGACCCGGGCCGGCGTCTGCTGGAGCCCGTCGCGGTCCGGGTCCTCCCCGACGGCGATGAGGATCTCGCGGACCGCCTTCTCGATCCGCCCGAGGTCCATGGTCTCCTCGACGGGCCGACCGGTGAGCTTGCCGCTGATCAGGCGCGCGGCGACGTAGTCGAGGGTGTCGTCGCCGTCCGGCTCGGTCGCGGAGACGGCCAGTTCCCGGTTCTCCCGGGAACTGGCCGTCGGGTCCGTGCTCAGTGCGTACCGTCCGAGTTGTTGGAGTTGTTCGAGGTGCCGCCGCCCACCGTCGCCTGGGCGCCGTCGGCCTGGGCCTGCACCTTGAGCGCGTCCTTCTCCGCCGGCGTGAGCACGGGCGGCTCGGTGGAGGGCTGGCGCTTGCCGAAGCCGTTGTACGGCGCCATCGGCGGCCGCTTGGCCACCCGGGCGCAGATCCGGGCCATGTCGGCGGTGGAGAGGGTCTCCTTCTCCATCAGCTCCAGCACGATGTTGTCCAGGACGTCCCGGTATTCCACCAGGATCTCCCAGGCCTCGTCGTGGGCCAGCTCGATCAGGGCCCGCATCTCGCCGTCGATCTCGGCGGCGACGACGTCGGAGTAGTCCCGCTCGTGGCCCATGTTGCGGCCGAGGAACGGCTCGTCGCCGCTGGTGCCGTACTTGATCGCACCGAGCTTGGAGCTCATGCCGTACTGCGTGATCATCGCGCGGGCCAGCTGGGTGGCCTTCTCGATGTCGTTGCCGGCGCCGGTGGTCGGCTCGTGGAAGACCAGCTCCTCGGCGGCCCGGCCACCCAGCGCGTACGCCAGGGTGTCGACCATCTCGGCGCGGGTCTGGGTGTACTTGTCCTCGGTGGGCAGGACCAGGGTGTGGCCCAGCGACCGACCGCGGGACAGGATCGTCACCTTGTGCACCGGCGCGGCGTGCGGCAGCGCCCAGGCAACCAGCGCGTGCCCACCCTCGTGGTACGCGGTGATCTTCTTCTCCTGGTCGCTCATCACCCGGGTGCGGCGCTGCGGACCGGCGATCACCCGGTCGATCGACTCCTCAAGGGAGTCGTTGCTGATCGCCCGCTGGTCCTTGCGGGCGGTGAGCAGCGCGGACTCGTTGATCACGTTCGCCAGGTCGGCACCGCTGAAGCCCGGGGTGCGCCGGGCCACCGCGTCGAGGTCGACGTCGGGGGTGAACGGCTTGCCCTTGGCGTGCACCCGCAGGATCGCCTTGCGGCCCTCCATGTCGGGGGCGTCCACCGGGATCTGCCGGTCGAAGCGGCCCGGGCGCAGCAGCGCCGGGTCGAGGATGTCCGGGCGGTTGGTGGCGGCGATCAGGATGACCCCGCCCTTGGTGTCGAAGCCGTCCATCTCGACGAGCAGCTGGTTGAGGGTCTGCTCGCGCTCGTCGTGACCGCCGCCCATGCCGGCGCCGCGGTGGCGGCCGACGGCGTCGATCTCGTCGACGAAGACGATGGCCGGGGCGTTCGCCTTGGCCTGCTCGAAGAGGTCGCGGACCCGGCTGGCGCCGACACCGACGAACATCTCCACGAAGTCCGAGCCGGAGATCGAGTAGAAGGGCACCCCGGCCTCGCCGGCGACGGCGCGGGCCAGCAGCGTCTTACCGGTGCCGGGCGGGCCGAAGAGCAGGACGCCCTTCGGGATCTTGGCGCCCAGAGCCTGGTACTTCGCCGGGTTCTGCAGGAAGTCCTTGATCTCGTGCAGCTCCTCGACGGCCTCCTCGGCGCCGGCCACGTCCGCGAACGTGGTCTTCGGCGTGTCCTTGGTGATCATCTTCGCCTTGGACTTGCCGAAGTTGAGCACCCGGGAGCCGCCGCCCTGCATCTGCGACATGAAGAAGAGCAGCAGGAGCACCAGCAGGGCGATCGGGAGCAGGTTGACCAGCAGGCTCACCCAGATGCTGTCGGACGACACCTCGACGTTGGCCGGGCCGGTGACCCGGTTGTTCGCCTTGGCCTCGAGGACCTCGTTCCAGACCTCGTCGCCGACCTCGTAGGGGAACTGCGCCTCGATCCGGTCGGTGTCGGTGTCACCGAACTTGGCCTTGTCCTTCAGGTCGAGCCGGAGCGTCTGCTCCTTGTCCTGGAAGACGACCTTGTCGATGCCGCCCTTGTTGAGCTGGTCGAGCGCAATGGAAGTGTCCACCCGGTGGTAGCTGGGACCAGCGGTGAACAGTTGACTGAGCACAACGGCGCCGAGGATGACC
The DNA here is from genome assembly GCF_031845925.1 of Micromonospora reichwaldensis. Taxonomy (NCBI): domain Bacteria; kingdom Bacillati; phylum Actinomycetota; class Actinomycetes; order Micromonosporales; family Micromonosporaceae; genus Micromonospora; species Micromonospora reichwaldensis. The sequence continues at coordinate 40,667 of NZ_JAVRFL010000024.1, forward strand.
AGGATGATCCAGACCACCGGTCGGCGGAAGAAACGCGTACGTTCCATGCTGTTGTCGAGCGCCGAGGCGCCCGCATCCTCCTGATCGACGTCCTGACCGTCTGATGGTGTCGCCGCCTGTGGCGGCGGCCGGAGCCGCCGTGCGGGCCGGCTCGACCCCGAGGCACGAAAACTGCCGCGCCGCGGTCATTCGACGGTACACCGTGCACGCGAGGAGTGAGCTTGCGAGCCCCGCAGTCACGCACAAAGGGAACAGCTGTGCGCGCACCGAGCGAGCTTGCGAACCCCGCGATCGCGCACGATCCGATCATCGTGCGCGCGTGGAGCGCGCTTGCGAGCCCAACAATTACGCGTAGGGCGAACCGGGTCCAGCCGGCGTGACGGGAGCTCCGCGCCCGGCCTCCCGTCCGCCCGGTCCCGCGGTTCGAGGGGTCGGGCGTGGAGGGAGCCTCCACGCCACCGGCCTCTACCGTAGTCCGAATCGCTGAGAGCCCGCTGAACGTCCGCTCGACCGGCGCCGATGTGACCGGCCCCGGCGAGGCTCAGGTCCGGGCGTACACCTCGGGCTTGAGCACCCCGACGTAGGGCAGCTCGCGGTAGCGCTCGCCGAAGTCGAGGCCGTAGCCGACGACGAACTCGGTCGGAATGTCGAAGCCGACGTACTTCACCGGCACCGGCACCTTGACCGCGTCCGGCTTGCGGAACAGCGCGACCACCTCGACGCTCGCGGCCGAGCGGGACTCCAGGTAGCGCAGCAGCCAGGACAGGGTCAGGCCGGAGTCGACGATGTCCTCGACCACGACCACGTGCCGGCCGGCGATGTCCCGGTCGAGGTCCTTGAGGATGCGGACCACCCCGGAGGAGGTGGTGCCCTGGCCGTAGGAGGAGATGGCCATGAAGTCCAGCTCGGCGGGCGGCCCGCTGCGGCCCAGCGCCCGGGCGAAGTCGGCCATGAACATCACCGCGCCCTTGAGGACGCAGACCAGCAGGAGCCCGTCATCGACGTCGGCGTAGTCCGCCGAGACCTGCTTGGCGAGTTCCGCGGTCTTCTCGCGGATCTGCGCCTCGGAGATGATCACGTGGTCGATGTCGGCGTCGTACCAGGAGCCGTCAGCCATGGCTCCTAGCCTGCCGTACGCCGGATGGCCTCCGTCGGCGGGGCCGCCCCTTTTGGGCGCGGTCCCACCTGGGATGAATCCTGACGAAGGCCGCGAACCACCTCAGCAGGCACGCGACCGCCAGCGGCGACCGTCGTCGGACGGCTTCCAGTCGGCCGAGTCCCGGCTGTCGGCGGTGAGGCCGGCGGCCGAGGCCAGGGCGAGGAGGACGAAGAAGAAGAGGAAGAGGAAGATCTCCATGGCGGCGCTCGCTTTCGCATGGTTGCTGTCGGTTTCGCCGCCGGTGCGCACCGGACTGGAACCAGTCTCCGCCGGCCACCGCCACCCGGACAGTGGCAGGAATGCCACGCACCCTCGATTTCCTGCCACCCGTGCGGTTACCCTCGTCACATGCTCAGATCGGTCGCCGTCCTCGCCCTGGACCAGGTCGCCACGTTCGAGCTCGGGGTCCTCGCCGAGGTCTTCGGGACCGACCGCACCGCCGACGGGTTCCCCGACCACCGCTTCCACGTGTGCAGCCCCGACGGGGCCCCGGTGCGCACCTCGTCGGGCTTCCACCTGACCCCGCACGCCGACCTCGGCCCGATGGAGGAGGCCGATCTGGTCGCCGTCCCGGCCCACCACGGCACCGTCGTGCCCGCCACGGTGCTCGCCGCGCTGCGGCGCGCCGCCGACCGGGGGGCGTACGTCTTCAGTGTCTGCTCCGGCGCTTTCGTGCTGGGCGAGGCCGGCCTGCTCGACGGCCGGGAGTGCACCACCCACTGGCGGTACGTCGACGAGCTGCAACGCCGCCACCCGACCGCCAGGGTCCGTTGCAACTCGCTCTACGTGCAGGACGGCCGGCTGCTCACCAGCGCCGGCACGGCCGCCGGCATCGACGCCTGCCTGCACCTGATCCGCCAGGAGCACGGCTCGGCGACGGCCACCCGGCTGGCCCGCCGGATGGTGGTGCCCCCGCACCGCGACGGCGGGCAGGCGCAGTACATCGAGGCGCCCATCCCCGAGACCCCCGAGGCGCCCACGCTGGAGCCGGTGCTGGAATGGCTGATGGGGCACCTGGACCGCCCGGTCACCGTCGACGAGCTGGCCGCGCGGGCGGAGATGTCGCCGCGCACGTTCGCCCGGCGGTTCCGCGCCGAAACCGGCACCACGCCGCACGACTGGCTGACCAACCAGCGGGTGCTGCTGGCCCGGCGGCTGCTGGAGGAGACCGGGCTCAGCGTCGAGGCCGTCGCCGACCGGGCCGGCTTCGGCGACTCGGCGGCGCTGCGGCACCACTTCGCCCGCCGGGTCGGCGCCACCCCGCACACCTACCGGACGACCTTCCGGGAACGCGTGGAGGCCTGATCCCCGGCCCCGCGACGTCGGACCGCGGCACCGACGGCGCGCCCGGGGCTCCCGTCACCAGCCGAGCATCCCACCGCCCACCCGGGGCTCCGAGCCGACCGCGTAGCCGCCGTCGGGCAGCCGCCAGATCGCCTGCCCGTGCCCGAAGACCCCCGGCTCCTCCGCGACGGCGATCTCGTGCCCCCGGGCCCGCAGCTCGTCGACCGCGGCCCGCCCCTCGGCGGTGGCGACCAGCTCCGACTCGACCAGCACCGACCGGCCGGCGTGCCAGTACCAGCGCGGCGCGTCCAGCGCCGCCTGCGGGTCGAGCCCGCCGTCCAGGGTCGCCGAGAGCAGCTGCACGTGCCCCTGCGGCTGCATGTGCCCGCCCATCACCCCGAACGGGCCCACCGGCCGCCCGTCCCGGGTCAGGAAGCCGGGAATGATCGTGTGGTACGGCCGCTTGGCCGGCCCCACCACGTTGGGGTGGGCGGGGTCGAGCCGGAACCCGAGCCCCCGGTTCTGCAGGGCGAAGCCGTGCCCGGGCAGCACCACGCGGGAGCCGAACGCCAGGTAGGTCGACTGGATCAGGCTGACCATCATGCCGCCGGCGTCGGCGGTGCAGAGATAGACCGTGCCGCCGCGCTCCGGATCGCCGGCCGTCGGCTCCCCGGCCCGCTCGGTGATCAGCGCGCGGCGGGCCGCCGCGTACGCCGGCGAGAGCAGCGCCTCCGTCGGCACCGGCACCCGCTCCGGGTCGGCGACGTGGGCGTGCGCGTCGGCGAAGCCGAGCTTCATCGCCTCGATCTGCCGGTGCAGCCGCTCGGCGAGCGGCAGCCCGGCGAGGTCGGCCCCGTCGAGGATGTGCAGCGCCAGCAGCGCCGCCAGGCCCTGCCCGTTGGGCGGCAGCTCCCAGACCTCGTGGCCCCGGTAGCGGGCGGACACGGGGGTCACCCACGTCGAGGCGTGTCGGGCCAGGTCGTCGCCGGTAAGCAGGCCGCCGGTGCGGGCCGCGTGCGCGGCCAGCGCCTCCGCGATCCCGCCCCGGTAGAAGTCCTCCGCCCCGGTGTCGGCGATCAGCCGCAGGGTCCGCGCCGCGTCCGGGTTGCGCCAGCGCTCCCCGGCCCGGGGCGCCCGGCCGCCGGGCGCGAACACGCGGTCGAACTCGGCGAACTCCGCGCCGGTCGGGCCGGGCGCGGCGAGCGCCCGCGACCAGATCCCCGACACGCCGGGGGAGACCGGGTGACCGTGCTCGGCGTAGCCGATCGCGTCGGCGAAGAGATCCGCGAAGGGCAGCGAGCCGAACCGGTCGTGCAGGTCGCGCCAGCCGGCCGGGGCACCGGGGACGGTCACCGGCAGCCAGCCCCGGGCGGGCATCGCCGGCCCGGCCCGCTGCGCGCCGCCCAGGGCGTCGACCGGGGCCGCGCCGCGCCCCCCGGTCGCGGCGAGCACCAGCTCGCGGGTCAGGGCTGCCGGGGACCGGCCGGAGGCGTTGAGGCCGTGCAGCCGCTCGCCGTCCCAGACGATCGCGAACAGGTCGCCGCCGATGTCGTTGGACGGAGGCTGCACCACGGTCAGGGTGATCGCGGTGGCGAGGGCCGCGTCGACGGCGTTGCCGCCGCGTCGCAGCACGGCCAGGCCGGCCGCCGCGGCCAGCGGCTGGCTCGTCGCCACCGCGCCGTGCGGCGCGAAGAGCGGCTGTCGGGGGTACGCCATGCGCCATGTCTACCGCCTCCCGGCTGATCCCGCGGCCCCGGGACCGGGCCCCGGGCCGACGGACCGGCGCCGGGGCCACGGGGTCACCGTCCGGCGGAGCGGATCAGCGGGGGCCGATGGCGGCGAGCCGGCCGTCGCGGCGCAGCACCCGCAGCCCGCCCGGCAGGTGCGCCGCCCCCTGCCCACGCCAGCCGGTGACCAGCGTGTCCAGCGCGGCCACGTGCCGGTGCGACAGGGCGGCGGGCGGGGCGCCCAGCTCCCGGGCCCAGACGTGCAGGACCCGGCCGCGTACCGCCGGCGGGAGCTCGGCCAGCGCCCGCACCGCGAGCCCCCCGTCGGGATGGCGGACGTCGACCAGCGCGGCGTCGGCCAACTCGTCGAGAACGGCGTTGTCCGCCGCCACCAGCCGGGCGGTCCGGGCCAGGTTGTCCAGCACCCCCGGCCCGAGCGCGCGGACCAGGGCGGGCAGCAGGTCGGCCCGGACCCGGGCCCGGGCGTACGACGGATCGGCGTTGTGCGGGTCCTCCCAGGCGTTCAGCCCGAGCACCGCGCACGCCGTGCGGGTCTGCTCCCGGCCGACCTCCAGCAGCGGGCGCAGCAGCGGCACCCCGCCGAGGTCCCGCCGGGCGGGCATCCCGGCCAGCCCGCGCGGGCCGGCGCCCCGGGCGAGCGCGAGCAGCACGGTCTCCGCCTGGTCGTCGCGGGTGTGCCCGGTGAGCAGGGCCGTCGCCCCGAGCCGGCCGGCCACCTCGACGAGCGCCAGGTAGCGCGCCTCCCGGGCAGCCGCCTCGGGTCCGCCCGGTCGCCCGGCCACCTCCACCCGCACCGACTCGACCGGGGCCAGGCCGACCTCGCGGGCCCAGGTCACCACCGCCGCGGCCCGCCGCGCCGAGCCCTCCTGGAGACCGTGGTCGACCGTCACCAGGCCGGCGGCGCGACCCAGCCGGGGCGCCACGAACGCGGTGGCGGCGGCCAGCGCGAGCGAGTCCGCGCCGCCCGAGCAGGCGACCAGCACCGGACCCCCGGGCGGCAGGTCGGCCAGCGCCCGGCGGACCGCGACCCGGATCGCGGCCACCGGCGGGGCGAGCGCGGCCACGGGCGTACGGTCAGCCGGCGGTCGGGGCCGGGCCTACCGGCCCGTGCACCCGCGCCACCCAGGCGTCCGGGTCGCCGAGTTCCTCCAGCCGGGGCAGGGTGAGCGGCGAGTCGAAGATCTTGTTGAAGCGCGCCATGCCGACCCGGTCGACGACGCCGTGCACGAACTTGCGGCCCTCGGCGTACTGGCGCATCTTGACCTCGATGCCGAGCAGCCGGCGGATGGCCTTCTCCAGCGGGTTGCCGGCCTCCCGGCGCCGGTTGAACGCCGCCCGGATCCGATCCACGCTCGGGACGACCTGCGGGCCGACGCCGTCCATGACGAACTCGGCGTGCCCCTCCAGCAGGGTCATCAGGGCGGTGAGCCGGTCCAGTACGGCCCGCTGCCCCGGGGTCTGGACGATGTCCAGCACGCTCGTGCGGCTCTCCGGGTCCTTCACCGCGTCCGAGAGCGTGGCGACGCCCCGGCGCAGCCGCTCCAGCAGGTGCTCGCCGCCGCTGGACGACGCGTCCACGAAGGCCTGCACCTCGCTGAGGAAGTACGCCCGCATCCACGGCACGGCGGTGAACTGGGTGCGGTGGGTCACCTCGTGCAGGCAGACCCAGAGCCGGAAGTCGCGCGGGTCGGCCCCGAGCTTGCGCTCCACCTCGACGATGTTCGGCGCGACCAGCAGCAACTGCCCCGGGTCGGCGGAGAAGACCTCGTACTGGCCGAGGACCCGGCCGGAGAGGTAGGCCAGCACGGTGCCGGCCTGCACGCCGGTGACCCGGGAGCCGATCGCCTCGGTCAGCGCGCCCGGCTGCTTGTCCTTGGTGAGCCGGCCAACCAGGGGGGTGATCACCTCGCGCAGCCCGGCGATGTTGGTCGCCGCCCAGTCCCGCCGGTCCACCACCCGCACCGGCGGGTGCGACACCTGCGAGCGGAGGCCCGTGTAGTCCGCGACGTGCCCCGCCGCCTCGTCGGTCAACCGCCGCAGGTCACTGACCACGTCGGTGGCCTCCGTGTACGAAACCCGGGGGCCCGACTTGCTCAGCGCCCCCGCGGTCGCGGCGGCCAGATCCCAGTCCACGAACTGCGCCATGCACCCCACCGTACCCGCGCCGCGACACCCCGGCCCGGGCTCGCGCCCGGCGATCGACGCCCGTCCCGCCCGACGCGGTCCCCGTCCGGCCCCGGCACTACGTGACGCCGGTCCCGCTCAGGCCGGCACGCGTCGCCCGTCGCGCCCGACGGCGGTCAGCGGCAGCCGCAGCCGGCCAGGGCGGCGCCGATCCGGTCCAGCGCTCCCCGGGCGGCCGTCAGCCCGTCGGGGGGCACCGCGTCGGTGAGCACGGCGAAGGTGAGCAGCCGCCCGTCAGCCGTGCTGACCAGGCCGGCGACCGCGTGCACCTTGGTCAACGTTCCGGTCTTGGCCCGGACCACCCCGGCACCGGCCTTCGTCGCCGCCGTCTCGTAGCGGTCGGCGAGGGTGCCGGACCAGTCGGCGACGGGCAGGCCGCCGAAGATCGCGGCCAGCTCGGGGCGGCTGCCGTCGCCGGCGAGCGCGATCAGGTCGGTGAGCAGCGAGGGGCTGATCCGGTTGCTGCGCGACAGGCCACTGCCGTCGGCGAGGGTGAGTTCGTCGGCCGGCAGGCCGAGTTCCCCGGCCACGGCGTCCATCGCCGCCCCGGCGCCGGCGAACGAGGCGGGCTGGTTGCGGGCCGACGCGACCTGCCGGGCCAGCGCCTCGGCGACGATGTTGTCGCTGTCGCTGATCATGATGTCGACCAGCCGGACCATCGGCAGCGACTCCACCCTGCCCAGCTCCGCGCCGGGTCCCTGGGCCGCTGCGGGGGTGGTGCCCGCGTCGGCGGCGGGGGTGGAGCCGGCGGGGGCGGTGCCGCGGGCGACCGCGCCGGCCGGCACGCCGAGCAGCCTGGCGAAGGCCCTGCCGGCCGCGAGGTCGGGCTGGGACACCCGCTCGGCCCAGTGGTTGCCGGCCGCCTCGTCCTTCTTCGCGCGGCTCACGTCGCTGCGGGCCCCGTCGGTCATCAGCGCCGTGATGGCCCCGCCGTAGCCGCCGGTGGGGATGTCGTCGTCCCAGCCCGGCTCGAAGAGCGGACCGGAGTAGAGCGACGAGTCGACCGTCACCTTCGTCGGCTTCGTGCCGCCGAGGGCGTCGCGCACCTGGCCGGCGAGGTCGTCCAGCCGGGCCGCGCCCGGGTAGAAGCCGTTCTTGTCGACCGCCAGCGTGGGGTCCCCGCCGCCGACGATCACCACCTCGCCCGGGGTCGCGCCGGCCACCGCCCGGGTCGGGATGCGGTACGCCGGACCACGCGCGGCGAGCACCGTGACGCCGGTGACCAGCTTGGTCACCGAGGCGGGCACCGTGCCGTCGTCCTCGCCCCGGCCGAAGAGCGGCTGCCCGGTGGTCACGTCGGCCACCGAGACGTGGACCCGGTCGCCGAGTGCGGGCACGCCGACGAGCGGGGCGAGCGCGGCGCGTACGCCCTCGGGGGTGGGCATCGGGGCGTTCGCGTCCGCGCCGGCCAGCACCGCCACGGGCGCCGGCTCCGTCGCCGTTTCGGCGGCCCCCCGGTCGGCGGGCTCGGTGCCCAGCCAGTCCGCCACCGGTCCCGGGCGGACCACGGCGATCCCGACGGCGGCCAGCACCAGCACGAGCACCGCGGCCAGCACGACGGGCAGGGTCCGGCGGCGGCGGGAGGCCGGCGCGGGCGACGCGGCGGGGTCGCCCGCGCCGCCAGGGCCGGACGGACCACCGGGGCCGGATGGACCGCCGGCGGGTCGGTTCGCGGCGGCGGCCCAGAGGTCGGTCGAGCCCGACGAGGGATCCGGGCCGGTCGCGCCGGTCGGGCCGCCCGGACCGGCCGGACCGCCGGGACCGACTGGGGCGCCGGGAGCCGTCGGACCTCCGGGACCCGTCGGGCCGTCAGGACCGGTCGCGGCGCCGGGACCGGCCGGGGCGTCGTTGCCCAGGGGCGGGACCGGCGTCAGGGCAGGGTCGCCCGGGGACGCGGGCGGATGGGGAAGGTGGGCGTCGGGCACCGGGAACCGCCCGGTCGCCCCGCCGGAAGCAGATCCCCCGGTACCCCGTCCAGCGTCGGCATCCGGACGGTAGTGTGAATCTTCCCTCCCCACGGCCCCCTCCTCGCCCCGTGAAAATCTGCTTGGGTGACACTACTTCGGTCCGAACACTATGCGGCGGCCGGAGCCCGCGGGTGGGCATTCACCCGTGCGGGAGCGGCGTGCCGCTGGTTTCCGTTGGCCAGCGTGGGCAAACGAGGGAGCGTGCAGATGGATTTCGACGTGACGGTTGAGATCCCCAAGGGTCACCGCAACAAGTACGAGGTCGACCACGCGACCGGCCGGATCCGGCTGGACCGTACCCTCTTCACCTCCACGCAGTACCCGGCCGACTACGGCTTCATCGAGGGGACACTGGGCGAGGACGGCGACCCGCTGGACGCGCTCGTGCTGGTCCCCGAGCCCACCTTCCCGGGCTGCCTGATCCGGTGCCGCACCATCGGCATGTTCCGGATGACGGACGAGAAGGGCGGCGACGACAAGGTCCTCTGCGTGCCCTACGAGGACCCGCGCCAGGAGCACCTGCGCGACATCCACCACCTCGGCGAGTTCGACCGGCTGGAGATCCAGCACTTCTTCGAGGTCTACAAGGACCTGGAGCCCGGCAAGTCGGTCGAGGGCGCCACGTGGGTGGGGCGGATCGAGGCCGAGGCGGAGATCGTGGCGTCGTACCAGCGCGCCCGGGACGCCGAGGCGCGCGGCGAGTCCGCGCACTGACCCGGCACTGACCACCGAACGGGCCCGGGGGCCGCTCAGCCGAGCAGCCCCCGGGCCCGTTCGTACAGGTCGAGCACCGCGCAGGCGACGGGAACCACCGACACCACCAGGGCGGTGTCGGTCAGGTCGGCGATCCGGCCGACGTACGGGGAGACCGGGCGGCGGGCGTACGTGGTGCCGGCGACCACCGCCACGAGGGCCAGCGCCAGCCCGCCGACGACCAGCGCGAGGCGACCGGTCGGGCCGGAGCGGTCGACGAGCACGGCGCCCAGCACGGCGTACCCGGCGAGGCCGGCGGCGACGGTCGGCACCCGGTGGCGCAGGGACACGAACAGCCGGGAGCGGAGCAGCAGCACGGCCGCGGCCACCGCCACCAGCAGCCGGCCGGCCGTCCCGCCGGAGAGGCCCAGCACCACCGCGGCGACGACCGCCAGCACGGCGTGCCCGAGCAGCATCCCCGTGAGCATCTCCTCGGTGCGGGCCACCGCCGCGTAGACCCGGTCCCGGTCCGGCAGGTCGCGGACCCGGTCGGCGTCGCCCGGCTCGCCGGTGGGCAGGGTGATCGGGGGCAGCGGCACCTTGCCGAGCCGGATGGCCAGCAGCGGCACCGCCCCCACGGCGAAGACCAGCACGCAGAGCAGGACCGCCGCCGTGCCGGCCGGGCTGAGCAGCAGTCCGCCGAGGGCCGCCAGCGCGCCCACGAACCCGGCGGTGGCGCCCGCCACGAAGACCCGCAGCCGGGTGGCGACGCCGACCAGCCCGAGCACCGCCACCAGCAGCAGCGCCACCGACCCGGCGAGCAGCTCGGGCGCGCCGACCCAGCGCAGCCCCGGGACCGGCCCGACCGGGTCGCCGGAGCTGACGGCCAGGGCGCCGGCCGCCGCCGCGTAGGGCAGGGCGTAGCCGCCCAGGGTCGCGCCGGTGGCCCCGTCCGCGTGGGCACGGGACGCCACCACCCCGGCGAGGGTGAGCAGGAGCGCCACCACGGCGGCGGCCGGCCAGGCCGACCCGTACGCCGGCCCGCCGGCCGCCACGGCGAGCAGCCCGACGGCCAGCGGCACGGCGGCCCCGGCCAGGGCGGCGGCCCGGGTGGCGGCGGGTGACCACGCCCCGCCGCGCCGCCGGGCGCCGTCGGCGATCGCCTCCACCACGTCGTCGTACTCCAGCTCGGGCCACTGCGCGCGGGCCGGCACGAGGTGCAGCACCTCGCCGTCGCGGACCCCCTGCGGCAGCAGGGCCTGGGCGGTGGTCAGCACCGCGCCGTCGGTGCGCCGCAGCACCCAGCCGCCGTGCCGCTCGCCGTCGTCGGCGAGCCCCTCGCCGGCGTGCCGCAGCACCTCGGGCAGCAGCTCGGCCAGGGGCACCTGCTCGGGCAGTGCGACGTCGACCCGCCGCTGGGGGGCGCTGATGGTGACCCGGGCCAGCCCGATCGTCATCGACTGATCTCCATGTTCGGCGGGGTTGGTGGCTGCGCGGACGACAGGACTTTACCTACCATGAGCCAGGCTCGGGTTACCGAGCGCTGTCAGGAGGTCGAGTGTCCACTGTCGTCATCAAGCGGCCGCCCCGCCGACCGGCGCCGGAGATCCCGGTGGGTGAGCTGCCGGTGGACGCGCCGCCGGAGATCCCCGCCGTCGCCGGCGGGCGCTGGCAGCAGCTGCTCATGGTGCTGCCCATGCTCGGCGGCACCGTGGCGATGGCGATGATGTTCGGCCGCGGCGGGGGCGCCTACTCGTACGTGGTCGGCGGGATGTTCGGGCTCTCCTCGCTGGCCATGCTGGTGACCTCGTGGGGCAGCGCCTCCGGCACGCCGAAGAAGTCGGAGATGATGGCCGCCCGGCGGGACTACCTGCGGCACCTGACCGTGCTGCGGCGCCGGGTCCGGCAGACCGCCGGGCAGCAGCGCGCCGGGCTCTACTACCGGCACCCGGATCCCGGGCGGCTCTGGTCGACCGTCGACAGCCACCGGGTCTGGGAACGCCGTCCCGCCGACCCGGACTTCGCGGTGGTCCGGGTCGCCGTCGGACCGCAGACCCTCGCCACGCCGCTGGTCCCCCCGGTCACCCGCCCGCTGGAGGAGCTGGAACCGATGACCGCCGGCTCGCTGCGCCGGTTCCTGGACGCGTACTCCGTGGTGCCCGACCTGCCGGTGGCGCTCTCGCTGCGCAGCTTCGCCCGCGTCTTCGTACGGGCCGCCGGCCCGGCCCACGACGGCGACGGACCCGCCGCCCAGGCGCTGGCCCGGGCCATGCTCGCCCAGCTCGCGGTCTTCCACGCCCCGGACGAGCTGATCGTCGCCGTCTGCGCCGGGCCGGAGCGGCGGGCCGCCTGGGAGTGGGTCAAGTGGCTGCCGCACGCCCACCACCCCACCCGCACCGACGCGCTCGGCCCGGTCCGGCTGGTCACCAGCGCGGGGGCCGAGCTGGAGGGGCTGCTGGACGAGGTGCTGGCCAGCCGGTCCCGGTTCAGCCCCGCCGGCCCGGCCACCGACGGCCCGCACGTGGTGGTGGTGCTCGACGGGGGCGACCTGACCGGGGCCACCGACCTGACCGGCGACGGCGGCATCGACGCGGTCACGATCATCGACCTGGACACCCCGCCGCCGCGCCTGCTGGACCGGTTCGCGCTGCTGCTGGAGCTGCGCGGAGGCCGGCTGCACTCCCACTCCGCGGACGGGCACGCCGAGGTCGGTACGGCGGACCGGCTGGACCTCGTCGACGCGGAGGCCGTCGCCCGGCGGCTGGCCCCGCTGCGGCTGGCCACGGCGGCACGCGGCCCGGACGCCCCGCCGGGCGCGGAGCTGGGCCTGCCCGAGCTGCTCGGTCTCGGCGACCCGGAGAGCTTCACCGCCGAGCAGGGGTGGGTGCCCCGGTCCGCCCGGGAGCGGCTGCGGGTGCCGATCGGGGTGGGCACCGACGGCGGCGCCATCGAGCTGGACCTGAAGGAGTCGGCGCAGGACGGGATGGGGCCGCACGGCCTGCTGATCGGGGCGACCGGCTCCGGCAAGTCCGAGCTGCTGCGCACCCTGGTGCTCGGGCTGGCCGCCACGCACAGCTCGGAGCAGCTCAACTTCGTACTGATCGACTTCAAGGGCGGCGCGACCTTCGCCTCCTTCGACCGGCTGCCGCACACCGCCGCGGTGATCACCAACCTGGCCGACGCGCTGCCGCTGGTCGACCGGATGGTCGACGCCATCAACGGCGAGCTGGTCCGCCGCCAGGAGCTGCTGCGCCGGGCCGGCAACTTCGCCAGCCTGCGCGACTACGAGCGGGCCCGGGCCGCCGGCACCCCGCTCGCCCCGCTGCCGTCGCTGCTGCTGATCTGCGACGAGTTCTCCGAGCTGCTCTCGGCCAAGCCCGACTTCATCGACCTGTTCGTGCAGATCGGCCGGCTGGGCCGGTCGCTCGGCGTGCACCTGCTGCTGGCGAGCCAGCGGTTGGAAGAGGGCCGGCTGCGCGGACTCGACACCCACCTGTCGTACCGGATCGGGCTGCGGACCTTCTCGGCGCTGGAGTCCCGCACGGTGCTCGGGGTGCCGGACGCGCACGAGCTGCCCCGCTCCCCCGGCCACGGCTACCTGCGCTTCGGCACCGAGCCGCTGGTGCGGTTCAAGGCCGCGTACGTCTCGGGGGCGCTGCGCCGGCGCGGTGCGGCGCCCGGCGCGGGCGGCACCGGGGCACCGCGCCTGCTCGCCTTCTCCACCCACCTCGTGCCCACGCCGGAGCCGGTCGGGCCGCCCGCCCTGCCCGCGACGGCCGACGAAGGCGGCACGGAGAGCCTGCTGGACCTGATGGTCGACCGGCTCGCCGGGCAGGGGCCGCCCGCCCACCAGGTCTGGCTGCCCCCGCTCGGCCGGGCGCCCGCGCTGGACGAGCTGCTCGGGCCGGTCGGCGTGGACCCGGCGCGCGGTCTCACCTTCGGCAACCCGGAGCTGCACGGCGCGCTCCAGGTGCCGGTCGCGGTCGTCGACAGGCCCTTCGAGCAGCGCCGCGACGCGCTCTGGCTGGCGCTGGACGGCGCCGCCGGCCACGTCGCGGTGGTCGGCGGCCCGCAGAGCGGCAAGTCGACCGCGCTGCGCACGCTGATGTGCGCCCTGGCGCTCACCCACACCCCGACCGAGGTGCAGGTCTACTGCCTCGACTTCGGCGGCGGCGGGCTGGCCGCGCTGCGCGACCTGCCGCACGTCGGCGGGGTCACCGGCCGCGCCGACCCGACGGCCGTCCGGCGTACGGTCGGCGAGATCGCGACCCTGCTTGTCGACCGGGAACAGCGCTTCGCCGAGCTGGGCGTGGAGTCGATGGCCGCCTGGCGGCAGCGCCGGGCCGCGCTCGCGGGCACCGGTCAGCCCGGGGCCGACCCGTTCGGCGACGTGTTCCTGGTGGTGGACGGCTGGGCCACGCTGCGCGGCGAGTACGACGACCTGGAGCCCCTCATCACCGACCTGGCCACCCGGGGGCTGTCGTACGGGGTGCACGTGGTGGCGACGGCGGTGCGTTGGCTGGACTTCCGGCCGGCGATCCGGGACCTCTTCGGTTCCCGTCTGGAGCTGTGCCTCGGCGACCCGGCCGACTCGCTGGTGGCCCGCCGGGCGGCGGCGAACGTGCCGGAGAAGACCCCCGGCCGGGGCGTCACGGCGGAGAGCCTGCACTTCCTCACCGCGCTGCCGCAGCTCGCCGCCTCGGGCGGGGACACCACGGATCTGGTCAAGCAGTCCGCCGGGGGCTGGGCCGGCCCGGTCGCGCCCCCGGTGCGGCTGCTCCCGCCGGTGCTCCCGTACGCCGAACTGGACCTGGCCGCGGCCACCGGGCTGGGCATCCCGGTGGGGATCGCCGAGGCGGACCTGCGCCCGGTGGTGCTGGACTTCGGCACCGAGCCGCACTTCGTGGTCTTCGGCGACGCCGAGTGCGGCAAGTCGTCGTTCCTGCGCGCGCTGGCCACCTCGATCATGACCCGGTTCACCCCGGAGCAGGCCCGGGTCATCCTGGTCGACTACCGCCGCAGCCTGGTGGACCTGACCGAGTCGGCGTCGCCGCACCTGATCGGCTACGGCTCCGCCGCGGCGCACACCACCGACCTGGTCGAGTCCGCCGCCGGCTACATGGCGGGGCGGGTGCCCGGGCCCGACGTCACGCCCGCGCAGCTGCGGCAGCGGTCGTGGTGGTCCGGGCCGGAGCTGTTCGTGCTGGTCGACGACTACGACCTGGTCGCCGGCGGGCCGTCCAACCCGCTGCGCGCCCTGGAGGAGCACCTGCCGCACGCCCGGGACGTCGGGCTGCACCTGGTGCTCGCCCGCCGCTCGGGCGGCGCCGGACGGGCCCAGTACGAGCCGCTCGTGCAGCGCCTGCGCGAACTGTCCACCTCGGGGCTGGTGATGGCGGGCAGCCCGGAGGAGGGGGCACTGGTCGGCCCGGTCCGGCCCGGTCCGCTGCCCCCGGGGCGCGGCCGGCTGGTCACCCGGCGCGAGGGCGTACGCCTCGTCCAGTTGGCCCATCTGCCGCCGCCGTGACCGGTGTCCCGGGAACGCCCCGCAAGGCGGCGAGGAACCGGTAATCTCCGATCGTCATGTTTGCGTCGCGATGAATCCCTGAGGATGTGACGACCGTGCGGCACAGCTGTCCGCCAGCGGCTCGGCGGATCGCCGGACGTACGTTGCTCGGTCTGGCGGCCGCCGTCGTGTCGGTCGCGGGTCCGGTCACGGCGGCCGACGCCGCCCCTCCGCAGCCCGCCGCCCGGCCGGTCCTCGACCCGCCGGCCGCCATCGTCCCGGTGGCGCTCGCGGCGCCCGACAGCAAGAACCGCCCCGACCAGGTCCGCGACGAGCAGTGGCAGCTCGACGTGTTGCAGGCGAAGACCGCGTGGCGCAGCTCGACCGGGCGGGGGGTCACCGTCGCGGTGATCGACTCCGGCGTGGACGCCGCCCACCCCGACCTGGCCGGCCAGGTGCTGCCGGGCCTCGACCTGGTCGCGCCCCGGGGCGCCGCCGGCGACCCCGATCCGGTCGGCCACGGCACCACCGTGGCCGGGCTGATCGCCGGCCGCAACGACGACGCGCGGGGGGCCGTCGGCCTGGCGCCGGACGCCCGGATCCTCCCGGTGCGCGTCCTCGACGCCGAGAACCGCTACGACGACGCCCTGATCGTCGCGAAGGGCGTGCGCTGGGCCGTCGACAACGGCGCCCGCGTGATCAACCTGTCCCTCGGCGGCAGCGGCGACAGCCCCGCCCTGGCGGCGGCCCTCGACTACGCCTTCGCCCGGGACGTCGTCGTGGTCGCCTGCACCGGCAACCTGGGCAACTCGTCCAACGCGAAGGTCTGGTACCCGGCCCGCGAGCCGGGCGTCATCGCGGTCGCCGGGTCGGAGCGCGACAGCGACAACCTCTGGTCAGGTTCGATCACCGGGCGGGCCACCGTGCTCACCGCCCCCGCTACCGGCCTGGTCGGGGCCCGGCCGGGCGGCTACTGGCGGGTGCAGGGCACCAGCTTCGCGGCGCCGCTGGTCGCCGCCACCGCCGCGCTGGTGCGGGCCCGCTACCCGGAGATGCCCGCCGGCGACGTCGTCAACCGGCTGCTCGCCACCGCCCGCGACATCGGCCCCACCGGCCGGGACGACCGTTTCGGGTACGGCATGGTCGACCCGGTCGCCGCGCTCGACGCCGAGGTGAGCCCCGTGGGCCGCAACCCGCTGGACGACCAGTCCTCGCCGGGCGTGGTCGGGTTCGGCCCGGCCCCGGGGGCGGCGCAGCCCGACGTCGCGGGGGTCGGCGGCGACCCGCGCGGCTTCACGGTGCCGCGCCAGCAGTCCCGGTGGGCGGCGCAGCCGGCGGGCGCGCAGGAGGAGACCACGCCGGAGCAGCTGTGGACCGGGGCCGCGTTCTTCGTCGCCCTGCTGACCGGGGCGGCGTTGATGGTGCGCCGCTTCCGCCAGTGGACCCCGCTGGCCTCGCCCCGGCGCGCCACCGGGACCTGGCGTCGCCCGCCGGCGCCCTGAACGGCCGGCCCGGTCGTCGTCGCCCTGCCGGGAGGAACCGCCGTCGCCCCGCGCGGGCAAAGCGGCCCCGGGTGGACGCCCCCGAACGGGTCTGACCGGGCCGCGTCCCGGGTAGGACCACTGTCATGAGCCCGTCCGGCCCGCGTACCCTCGCCGCCCCGCCGCGCTCCTCGTGGCGGGGCCGCCGCCTGCACCCGGACCACGCCCGGGGCCTGCGGCTGACCCTCGCCGCGGCGGCCGCGTTCCTGGTGGCGGTGCCGTTCACGCTGCTGGCCGTCCTGGTCCTGGGAGACTGGTCCCCGCTGCGCCGGCTGGACACGACGGTCACCGACGCGCTGGTCGGCTACGCCGCCGACCACCCGGCGTGGGTACGCCTGATGACCCTCTGGACCGATGTGTTCGCCCCGATGCCGCTGCGCGTCGGCGCCCTCGTCCTGGTCCTCTGGCTGGTCCGCCGGGGTGCCCGGCAGCTGGCGGTCTGGGTGGCCGTCACCATGACTGTCGGCGGCCTGCTCAGCCCGCTGCTCAAGCTGCTCGTCGGCCGGCCCCGGCCGGACCTGCCGGACCCGGTGGCCGAGGCGCCCGGCCTGGCCTTCCCGTCCGGGCACGCGCTCAACGCCGCCCTCGCCGCCGGGGTGCTGCTGGTGGTGTTCCTCCCGTACGCCCGGCCGGCCGGGCGCCGGGCGGTGTGGACGGCCGCCCTGCTGCTCGCTCTGGTGACCGGGTTCAGCCGGGTGGCCCTCGGCGTGCACTGGACCAGCGACGTGCTGGCCGGCTGGCTGCTCGGCGTGGCCGTGGTGGCCGCGACCGCCGCCGCCCTCACCGTCTGGCGGGCCGACCCGCCCGGCCGCCCGGCGCCGCCCACGGGTCGCGGGCCGGCGGCGGGTACGGGGAGCTGACCGGTCAGGTGCACTCGCCGGTGCCGACGGCGCGGGTGCGCTCGGCGCCGGCGAGGGCGACGGGACGGGCCTCGGCCGCGGTCACCGCGAAGCCGGTGTTCGGATCGTCGGCCGCCGCCGCGAAGATCACCCCGAGCACCAGCCCGTTCGACGAGACCAGCGGGCCCCCGGAGTTGCCGCTCTGCACGAGCGCCCGGATCGTGTAGACCTCCCGGGTCACGTTGCCGCCGGAGTAGATGTCGGGCCCGGTGATCCGGTCGACGTCCCGGATCCGCGCGGACTGGGCGTTGTACGGTCCGTCGAGCGGGAAGCCCAGCACGATCGCGTCCGCGCCGCTGCCCGCGTTGCCGGCGGCGAACCGCATCGACGGGCCGGGCAGCCCGGGCACGTGCAGCACGGCCAGGTCCCGGTCGGGGTCGTAGACGACCACCTTGCTGTCGTACCGGTCGCCGTTCAGCTCGACGACGGTGGACCGGGTCCCGGCGACGACGTGCGCGTTGGTCATCACCCGGTCGTCGGCGTAGACGAAGCCGGAGCCCTCGATCCGGCGCGAGCAGCTCGGGGCGGAGCCCAGCACCTTTACCACCGAACGCTGGCTGTTGACCACCACCTGGGAGCCGGCGAGCGCCGGATCCGGCGGGGACACCTGACGGGCGCGGGTGGGTGCCAGGTCGCCGAAGACGTCGGGGAAGCCGTTGGTGTCGACGGTGTCCCGCAGCGCCGTGGAGAGCTGCTGCGCCTGGTCGGGCAGGACCCGGTCGACCACGGTGAGCAGCGCGCTGTTGCGCACCGAGGAGGCCAGCCAGGGCAGCGACGACGAGCCGAGCGGCACCGCGACGAGCCAGGCGACCAGCAGGACGGCGAAGAGCGAGACGAACGCCCCGCCGACGTCGTCGACCCGCTTGGCGACGTCATTGGTGATCGTCTTGCGCAGGTGCGAACCGATCCAGCCGGCGAGCGCCTGGCCGACCACCGCCAGCCCGAAGATCGCCACCAGGGAGATCAGCACCCGGGTGCCGCTGTCGACGAACTGCTGTGCCAGCAGCGGCCCCAGCTGGAGGCCCACCAGCGCGCCCAGGAAGAAGCCGGAGAACGACAGCACCCCGATGACGAAGCCCTGGCGGTATCCGCTGATCGCGAACACGAGCATGAGCAGCAGCAGTACGACATCCACGGCGGACACGCGTCAAGCGTACGGGCACCGGGCTCGCGGGATGACCATCGCTTGCGGAAGGTGACCGTCCGGTCAGCGCACCGGGGTCTCGTCGACCGCGTCGGTGCCGGCCGAGGGCGCCGGGGTGGCCCCGGTCGGCGGCAGGTCCACGACCCGGTCGCGGGGCCACGGCCGGGCCCAGCCGCCCATGTCGAGCAGGGCGGCCAGCACCCCGGCGGTGAAGCCCCAGACCAGCATCCCGCGCGCCGAGAAGGCCGGGCCGATCCAGCCGCTCGGGTGGCGGACCCGCATCCGGTTCGCCGGATCGACCAGCTCGGCGACCGGCAGCCGGGCCACGTGCGCCACCTCGGCCGGCTCCCGGGGGTGCACCGGGTGCGGCGCGTGCCACCAGGCGAGCACCGGGGTCACCACGAAGTCGCTGACCGGGATCCAGAGCTTCGGCAGCTCGGCCAGGACGGTCACGCTGGTCGGGTCGAGGCCGACCTCCTCGTTCGCCTCGCGCAGCGCGGTCGCCCGGGCGTCGGCGTCCTCCGGGTCGGCCGCGCCGCCGGGGAAGGCGGGTTGGCCGGCGTGGTTACGCAGGGTGGCCGCCCGCTGGAGGATCAGCACGTCCGGGCCGGCGCCGGGCTCCTCGCCGAGCAGCACCAGCACCGCGCTCTCCCGCCCCCCGCTCTCCGGGGTGACCAGCCGGGTGAAGTCCTCGCTGCGCGCGCTGCCGAGCCGGGTCAGCAGCGGGTCGAACCAGCCCGGCGGACGCCGGCTCACGCCCGCACCCCCGTCCCCCGCCGGTGGCCCGTGCCCGCACCCCCGCGCCCCGTCGCGCGTGCCGGACGGCTCATGCCGGCACCGTCACGCCGAGGTGCTGGCGGACCAGGTCCGCCAGCCGGGCGTCGTCGAGGGCACCGCTGGAGTCGACGTGCCGGATGCGGCCCTGCCCGTCGACGAAGACGGTCAGGGGGATGGCCTTGCGGTTCAGCTCCCGCTTCAGGCGCTCACCCTGGTCGACCAGCACCGGGAAGCGGACGCCGAAGTCCTCGCCGATGGCCTGGGCCGCCTCGCGACCGTCCTGGTTGTTGACCCCGACCACCTGGAGCTGGCCGGCGGCCCGCTGGCTGAGCCGCTGGAAGGCGGGCAGTTCCTTGCGGCAGGGCGGGCACCAGGACGCCCAGACGTTGATCACCGCCGGGCCGCGCAGGTCGCGCAGGGCGACGGGGGCGCCGCCGGTGAAGCAGTTCAGGGTCAGCTCGGGCAGCGCCTGGCCCCCGCCCCCGGCCGGGGCGGCGGGTGCGGCGGACGCGGGCGGCGTACCGAGGGCGGAGCAGTCCTGGAAGGGCGACGGCCGGCTGGCGGCGGCCTTCTGCCGGTCGGTGGGGCCCGGGTCCTTCTCCTCGGTGCCGGCGGTGCACCCCGCGACGGCCAGCAGCACGGGTACGAGCAGCGCGGCGAGCCGGCGCCTAACCGGTCGCGACTGCGGGGCTCGCAAGACCGGCTCACTCCTCGCGCTCACAGCGATACCTCGGTTCGCGACTGCGGGGCTCGCAAGACCGGCTCACTCCTCGCGCTCACAGCGATACCTCGGTTCGCGACTGCGGGGCTCGCAAGACCGGCTCACTCCTCGCGCTCACGGGGCCTCTGCCACGACGGCCTGGACCGGCACCAGCTCCGGGTCGACCCCGGCGGCCACCGCCAGGTCCCGGGCCCGGGGGCCCTTGAGCAGCTTCGCGGCCGCCGCCGACTCGGTCGGGCCGGTGCCGTACGACGGGCACAGCTTCGCCAGGGTGCACGCCCCGCAGGCCGGCTTGCGGGCGTGGCAGACCCGCCGGCCGTGGAAGATGATCCGGTGCGACAGCATGGTCCAGTCGCGCCGGGGGAAGAGCGCCCCGATCGCGTGCTCGATCTTGACGGGGTCGGTCTCGGCGGTCAGCCGCCAGCGCTGGACCAGCCGTTGGAAGTGCGTGTCGACGGTGATCCCGGGGACGTCGAAGGCGTTGCCGAGGATGACGTTGGCGGTCTTGCGGCCGATGCCGGGCAGCGTCACCAGGTCGGCGAGCTTGCCGGGGACGCGGCCGTCGTACCGCTCCACGAGGGCCTGGCCGAGCTTGATCAGCGAATCGGTCTTGTTGCGGTAGAAGCCGGTGGGCCGGATCAGCTCCTCCAGCTCCGCCCGGTCCGCCCCCGCGTAGTCGGCGGCGCTCGGGTAGCGGGCGAAGAGCTTCGGGGTGACCTCGTTGACCTTCTTGTCCGTGCACTGCGCGGAGAGGATCGTCGCGACGGCCAACTCCAGGGCATTGGAGTGGTCCAGTTCACAGTGCGCGTCGGGGTGGGTGTCGGTCAGCGCCCGGCCGATCCGCCGGGCGCGACGGGTGCGCCCGAGGTCGGTCTCGGTGAAGCCGGAGGAACTCGTGGTCACGCCGGCCAGCCTACGTCGCCCGGCCGACGGTCGGCCGGGTCCACGCGCCGTGCCGCCCCGGTCAGCCGCCCTGCGGCGCGCTGATCTTGCCCGAGTCGTCGAAGACGGCGCCGGTCTCCGGGAAGTCGCTCTTGGTGAGCTGCTTCATCAGGCCCAGCCCACGGTCGTCCTTGTCCATGGTCGGCTTGCCGATGGAGTTCATGTACGTGGAGGCGAACGAGCCGCCGGCCCAGCTCCCGTCCGGCTTCAGCGAGACCTTCAGCACCCCGCCCCAGCCGAGCCGCCCGGCGTTGCTCAGCGAGTTGCCCCCGCCGGCGAAGTTGCCCAGGCTGTACGCGATCAGCCGGCCCTTGTAGAACTCCATGCCGCGCAGCACGTGCGGGCCGTGCCCGACGATCAGGTCCGCCCCGGCGTCGATCATCGCCTTCGAGAACTTGACCGGGTCGCCCCGGTTCTCGCCGAGGAACATCTCGGTGCCGGGCCGCACCCGCGTCTTCTCCGAGCCCTCGCCGCCCATGTGCACCTGCACCACCACGATGTCGGCCATGCCGGCGGCCTTGGTGATCACCTTCTTCGCGGCGGCGATGTCGGTGAGGCTGTTGGACCAGACGTACGACGAGAAGCCGGCGACCGCGACCTTGACCCCCTTGACGTCGACCACGGTGATCTGGTCGGGCGCCCCGGTGTGCGCGAGGTCGTACTTCTCCAGCGCCTTCTGGGTGTTCTCGTAGCCCTTCGGCCCGAAGTCGTAGCCGTGGTTGTTGGCCTGGTTGAGCAGGTCGAAGCCCGCGTCGCGCAGGTGCGCGGCGTACTCCGGCGGGGCCCGGAACTGGAAGCAGCGGGTCGAGTTCGGGCCGCACTTGCCGGTGCCGGTGTCGACGGTGAGCGGCTCCTCCAGGTTGCCCATCACCAGGTCGGCGGCGAGCGCCTTCTCGACCGAGTCGAAGAAGCCCTTCCCGCCGTTGGGGGGCAGCCGGTTCGGCGCGTTGCCCATGATGATGTCGCCGGTCGCCGAGAGCGAGATCGCCTGCTCGGCGGGCGGTGCGGTGCTCGTGGGCTCGCCCGAGCGGACCGGGGCGCCGGTGTTGCCGCCGCCCGTGCCGGGCTGCCAGACCGCGTCGGACCCGGACCCGGGCCCCCCGCAGCCGGCGGTGAGTAGGACGGCGAGCAGCCCGCCGAGGGCGAGTGCGGCCCGGCGACGCGGAGAGGAGGCGGCAGCGTACATCGAGCGCGACCTTATCGGGTGGGCAACGCCGAAACGAGGGCCGATCGGACGGAGTCTCAGCCCGCCAGTCGGTCCGACCACGGGACCACGGTGCCCGCCCCGCCGGCCGTCACGGCGGCGTGCACGGCCCGGGCCAGCGGGGCGCCCCAGGTGGAGCGCGGTCCGCCGTACGCCGACTCGGGGCCGTCGACCGGGCAGAGCACGGTGACCGCGTCCGTCGGGGTGCCGGTGCCCGGCACGCCCAACTCGGCGATCGCCTGCGCCTTCGCCTCGGTGGCGGTGGCCACCGCGTTGACGAGGGCGGCGTCGCCGAGCCGGGCCGGGACGTACACCACGATGTTGACGGTGCCGACCCGCTGGGCCAGCGCCGCCGGGGCGGGCTCCGCCGCCCGGACCGGGGTGCCCAGGCCGACCGTCACCCAGGCCCGCACGCCGGTGTCCGTCCGGGCGACCACCTCGGCGACGTCCACCCCGGTCAGCAGGCCCACCCCGGGCCCGCCGAGGTCGAGCCGGTCGGCCAGTTCGGCCAGGTGGTCGGCGGGGTCGTCCCGGTCGTACGACATGGGCACGGTCGCGTTGACGACCCAGTGCCGGACGCCGATCCCGCCGCCCAGCGGCGCGGAACTGACCGCGCGCAGCGGGCGGTCGGCGCGCCAGAACAGCAGCGGGACGTCCCGACCGTCCTCCGGGCGGGCGGTCAGCACGGGTTCACTCAGCACGTGGTGACCCTACGACCCGGGTGTCCGGGGCAGGATCGGCGTCCGGTAGGGCGCGCGATCTTACTGCTTGATCAGGCCCGGCAGGTTACGCCCAACGATCAAGTTTCCAGGGGTGCACCTCTGATTGCTGCTCACGTGCGCCTAGACTGGCGACGCGCGAGGGATCAGCGGACGGCGGACCCGGCCGACGGACGGCACGCGCAGGCGGAGGTGCGCGATGGACGAGGTACTGGCCCGCAGCGGGATCTTCCAGGGCGTCGACCCGGAGGCTGCCGAGGCGCTCGCCAAGGAGATGGAGACGCTCGAGGTCCGTAAGGGCGAGATCGTCTTCAACGAGGGCGAGCCCGGCGACAGTCTCTACATCCTGCTGTCCGGCAAGATCAAGGTGGGTCGGCGGGCTGCCGACGGCCGACAGAACCTGATCGCGGTGATGGGCCCGTCGGACATGGTGGGCGAGCTGTCGCTCTTCGACCCCGGCCCCCGCACGGCGACCGCCACCGCGGTGACCGACACCCGGCTGGTGCGGCTGCGCAAGCAGGCCCTGCGCCCGTGGCTGAACAACCGGCCGGAGATCGCCGAGCAGTTGCTCCGCGTGCTCGCCCGCCGGCTGCGGCGGACGAACGACTCGCTGGCCGACCTGATCTTCACGGACGTGCCCGGCCGCGTCGCCAAGAACCTGCTCCAGATGGCCGGCCGCTTCGGCACCCGCGACGGCGGCGTGCTGCGGGTGACCCACGACCTCACCCAGGAGGAGATCGCCCAGCTCGTCGGCGCCTCCCGGGAGACCGTCAACAAGGCGCTGGCCGACTTCGCCTCGCGCGGGTGGCTGCGCCTGGACGGCAAGAGCATCATCATCCTCGACCCGGAGCGCCTGGCCCGCCGCGCCCGCGTCTGACGCACCCGGCTGATCCGCCCCGGGCTCTGTCTGCCCGGGGCAGAATCGCTGGACTCCGGCACGGGCCGGTGGGCACGGTGGAGCGATGCTGAACCGGGTCGCCGTTCTCTCCGACATCCACGGTGCGCTGCCGGCGCTGGAGGCCGTGCTGGCCGAGCCCGACGTCGCCGCCGCCGACCTGATCGTGCTCACCGGTGACATCGCGGCCGGCCCGCAGCCGGTCGAGGTGCTGGACGTGCTCGCCGGCCTGGGCGACCGGGCCTGCTGGGTCCGGGGCAACGCGGACCGCGAGCTGGTGGAGGCGCGGGCCGGCCGCCCGTCCCCAATTGACGTCTCCAACTGGGCGGCGGAGCAGCTCCGTGACGACCAGGTGGCCCGGTTGGCGGCGCTGCCGCTGACGGTCACCCTGGAGGTCGCCGGCCTCGGTCCGGTGCTGTTCTGCCACGCCACCCCCCGCGACGACGAGGAGGTCGTGCTCGTCGACTCCCGGATGGAACGCTGGGCGGAGGTGCTCGCCGACGTCCCCGCCGAGGTGGGAACGGTGGTCTGCGGGCACACCCACATGCCGTTCACCCGCCTGGCCGACCTCCGGCTGTTCGTCAACCCGGGCAGCATCGGGATGCCTTACGGCGGCCCCGGCGCCTTCTGGGCGCTCCTCGGGCCCGGCGTGGACCTGCGGCGTACCCCCTTCGACGTGGACGCCGCCTGCGCCCGGGTGGCGGCCGAGTCGGGCTTTCCCGACGCCGCCGACTGGGCGGACGAGTACCTGCGCTCCCGACACAGCGACGCCGCGGCCCTCACGGTCTTCGCCCCGCGCGACGGCCGCTGAGCACCGGCCGGCGCTCGCCCGCCCCGACGCTCCCCGCCCCGCTGCTCCCCGCCCCGCTGCTCCCCGCTCCCGGTGGTCGACCGTTCCTGGTGTTCCCGCTCCCGGTGCTCCCGCTCCCGGTGGTCGGCCGCTGCCGGTGTTCCCCGCCTTCAATGGTCGCCCGCACCTGGTGATCGACCGGGACCAGCCCGGGGCGCGGACGGCACTCGCTGCGCCCTGTCGAGCTGCCCCGTCCATAGGACCGGCCGTCCTGTCCGAGTGTCCGGGTGCGCCTGTGGCCTCACCATGGGCGACTGCCCCATCCATAGGGGCAGCTCGACAGTGCCCGATCGCCTGGTCCCTACCCCCAAAGCGACACACGCCGATCTGACCGCGAGCACGCGGTGGGGCACCGACGTAACCAGGTCGATCGCGATGCGGACGTCACGGTCGGCACCCGCCATGCGCAGTCCCGACCCGACAAGAAAAAGTCAGTCTTGACTGTTTGTTTTCCGCGCGGCACGCTGTCCCCGTGCCCGCATCGACCCGCGTCCCTCAGCAGGAACGCAGCCGCGCCACCCAGGCGCGGCTGCTGGAGGCGACCGTCGAGTGCCTGGTCGAGCACGGCTGGTCCGGCACCACCACCACCGTCGTCGCGGCCCGGGCCGGCGTCTCGCGCGGCGCCCAGCTGCACCACTACCCCACCAAGGCAGCGCTGGTCACGGCCGCCGTCGTCCACCTCGCGGAGCGGCGGGCGGAGGAGCTGCGCACCGAGGCCGAGGCGCTGCCGCCCGGCCCGCAGCGGCTCGACCGGGTGATCGACCTGCTCGGCGCGGCCTTCACCGGCCCGCTCTTCGTCGCCGCCCTCGAACTGTGGGTCGCCGCGCGCACCGACCGGGAGCTGCGCGAGGCGCTGGTGCCGCTGGAGGCCCGGGTCGGCCGCGAGATGCACCGGCTCACCGTCGCGCTGCTCGACGTGGACGAACGCCGTCCGGGCGTACGCGAGGCGGTGCAGGCGACCCTCGACCTGCTCCGCGGGCTCGGCGTGGCCAACCTGCTCAACGACGACTCGACCCGCCGCGCCGCCCTGCTGCACACCTGGAAGCGCCAGCTCGCCACCCTGCTCACCCCCTGACCGCCCGCCCTGACCGGCCCGTCCTGGCCGCCCGCCCAGCCCCCGGAGGCACCATGGTCGACCTCAAGGACCTGCTCGCGGACCTGGCCGACGAGTCCCAGCAGCTCGACGACCTGGTGACCGGCCCGCCGACCGGCTGGGGGCGCGCCACGCCGTCCCCGGGCTGGAGCGTCGGGCACCAGATCGCCCACCTCGCCTGGACCGACCACGTCGCACTGCTCGCCGCCGCCGACGGCGAGGCGTTCCTCGCCGTCGTGCTCGCCGCCCCCGACCCGGCCCGGCTCGTCGACGTCGGAGTGGCGGAGTTCCTCGCCCCACCGAGCGAGTTGCTTCCCCGCTGGCGTGCCGGCCGGGCGGCGCTCGCCGACGCCTTGGCACGCGTGCCGGCGGGCGGGAAGCTGCCCTGGTTCGGCACCCGGATGTCGGCCGCCTCGATGGCCACCGCCCGGATCATGGAGACCTGGGCGCACGGCACGGACGTGGCCGACGCGCTCGGCGTCACCCGCCCCGGC
The DNA here is from genome assembly GCF_031845925.1 of Micromonospora reichwaldensis. Classification (NCBI taxonomy): domain Bacteria; kingdom Bacillati; phylum Actinomycetota; class Actinomycetes; order Micromonosporales; family Micromonosporaceae; genus Micromonospora; species Micromonospora reichwaldensis. Next base: position 66,487 of record NZ_JAVRFL010000024.1, read on the forward strand.
ACGGCCCGACTGCGGCACGTGGCGCACCTCGGCTTCCGTACCCTCGGCCACAGCTTCGCCGCCCACGGCCGGCCGGTGCCCACGGCGCCGGTGCGGGTCGAGCTGGCGGCGCCGGACGGCGACACCTGGTCGTACGGCCCGGCCGACGCCGCCGACCGGGTCACCGGCCCCGCGCTGGACTTCTGCCTGCTGGTCACCCAGCGGAGGCACCGCGCGGACCTGGCGCTGGCGGCGACCGGACCGGTCGCCGACGCCTGGCTGGACGTCGCGCAGGCCTTCGCCGGCCCACCCGGGCCCGGCCGCCCGCCGGCGGCCCCCGCACCCGGCACGGCCGACGCACCCGACGCGATCGACGCGACCGACACGGCGGACACGGCCGACGCGATCGACACGGCCGACGCGGTCCCCGCTGCCGGGGCGGCCGGCGGGACCGGCGTGGCGGGCGGGGTGCCGGCGTGAGCGACGTGCTGCGGGTGGGCAACGCCTCCGGCTTCTACGGCGACCGGTTCTCGGCGTGGCGGGAGATGCTCGACGGCGGCGAGGTGGACGTGCTGACCGGCGACTATCTCGCCGAGCTGACCATGCTGATCCTCGGCCGGGACCGGCTGCGCGACCCCTCCCTCGGCTACGCGAAGACCTTCCTCCGCCAACTGGAGGGCTGCCTCGGTACGGCGCTGGACCGGGGCGTACGGATCGTGACCAACGCCGGCGGGCTGAACCCGGCCGGCCTGGCCACCGCCATCGGGTCCCTCGCCGACCGGCTCGGCCTGGCCGTCCGGGTCGGGTACGTCGAGGGCGACGCCCTCGCCCGCCCGGACGCGCTGACGGCGAACGCCTACCTGGGGGCGTACGGCATCGCCGCCTGCCTGGACGGCGGGGCGGACGTGGTGGTCACCGGCCGGGTCACCGACGCCTCCCTGGTGGTCGGGCCGGCGATCGCCCGGTTCGGCTGGGGACGCGACGACCTCGACGCACTGGCCGGGGCGACCGTCGCCGGTCACCTGGTCGAGTGCGGGGCGCAGGTGACCGGGGGCAACTTCAGCTTCTTCACGGAGCTGCCCGACGGCGGGCGGCGCCCCGGCTTCCCGGTCGCCGAGCTGCACCCCGACGGCTCCTGTGTGATCACGAAGCACCCGGGCACGGGCGGCGCGGTCACCGTGGAGACGGTCACCGCCCAGCTGCTCTACGAGGTCGGCGGCCCGGCCTACCTCGGGCCGGACGTGGTGACCCGGCTGGACACGGTGGAGCTGACCGCCGACGGGCCGGACCGGGTACGGGTGAGCGGCGTCCGGGGCACGCCCCCGCCGGGCACCCTCAAGGTGGGCGTCAACAACCTCGGCGGCTTCCGCAACTCGATGACCTTCGTCCTGTGCGGCCTCGACATCCCCGCCAAGGCGGCCCTGGTGCGGAGCCAGGTCGAGGCGGCGGTCGGCACGGAGGGGCTGGAGTTCACCCTGGCCCGTACCGACCACGCCGACGCGGTCGACACCGAGGCGGCGAGCGCGCTGCTGCACGTACACCTGCGGGACGGCGACAAGGCGCGGGCCGGGCGGGCGTTCTCGGCCGCCGCGGTGGAGCTGGCCCTGGCCTCCTACCCCGGCTGCACGCTGACCACGCTGCCGGGTGACGCGACGCCCTACGGGGTGTTCACCGCCGACGCCGTGCCGCAGGACGCGGTGCCGCACGTGGCGGTGCTCCCCTCCGGCGAGCGGGTGTCGATCGCACCCCCACCGACGATGTGTGAGGAAGGGCCCCCTGCACATCAGCAGGCGATGGCAGGGGGCCCTTCCTCACACCTGACCCGGCGCGCGCCGCTCGGCGAGCTGGTCGGGGCGCGCTCCGGCGACAAGGGCGGCGACGCCAACCTGGGCGTCTGGGCCCGCACCGACGCCACCTGGTCGTGGCTGCGCGGCTGGCTGACCACCGCGCGGCTGCGCGAGCTGCTGCCGGAGACCGCGCCGCTGACCGTGGAGCGGTACGAGCTGCCGAACCTACGGGCGGTCAACTTCGTCGTCTGGGGCCTGCTCGGGCAGGGGGTGGCGGCCTCCACCCGGTTCGATCCGCAGGCCAAGGCGCTCGGCGAGCTGCTCCGGTCCCGGCTCGTCGACCTGCCGGCGGAGCTCACGCCCGGACCGGACTCCCCGGCCGGCGGCGCGGCGCCCCGGGAGGGCCGATGAGCATCGTGGACACGCCGGAGCGCCGGCAACTGCGGGAGCTGACCCGGGCCTTCGTCACCCGGGAGGTGCTGCCGCACCTGGACGACTGGGAGCGGGTTGGCGAGATCCCCCGGGAACTGCACGCCACCGCCGCCAGGCTCGGCCTGCTCGGCATCGGCTTCCCGGAGGCCGTCGGCGGCAGCGGCGGTGACCTGCTCGACACGGTCATCGTCACCGAGGAGATCATCCGCTCCGGCGGCTCGTCCGGGCTGATCGCGGCGCTGTTCACCCACGGCATCGCCCTGCCGCACATCGTCGCCTCCGGCGACGCGGAGCTGATCGACCGGTACGTCCGGCCCACGCTGGCCGGCACCATGATCGGCGCGTTGGCGATCACCGAACCGGACGGCGGCTCGGACGTGGCGAGCATCCGCAGCCACGCCCAGCGCGACGGCGACCACTACGTGGTCAACGGGTCGAAGACCTACATCACCAGCGGCGTCCGGGCCGACTTCGTGACCACCGCCGTCTGCACCCTGCCGCCGGGCACCGGCGCCCTGACCCTGCTGGTGATCGACAAGGGCACGCCGGGCTTCACGGTCGGGCGTCGGCTGGAGAAGCTCGGCTGGCACTGCTCCGACACCGCCGAGCTCTCCTTCGTCGACGTCCGGGTGCCGGTGACGAACCGGGTCGGCGCGGAGGACACCGCCTTCCTGGCGATCATGCAGAACTTCGCCGCGGAGCGGCTCTCCCTCGCCACCCAGGCGTACGCCATCGCGCAGCGTTCCGTCGAGCTGGCGGTGCGCTGGTGCCGGGACCGGTCCACGTTCGGACGCCCCCTGGCGAGCCGACAACTGATCCGGCACCGGCTGGCCGAGATGCACACCCGCGCCGAGGCGGCCCGCGCGTACGTGCACGAGGTGGCGGCCCGGGTGGCGGCGGGCGAGCCGGTGGTGACCGAGGTGGCGATGGCGAAGAACGTCGCGGTGGCCGCCTGCGCCGGGGTGGTCGACCAGGCGCTGCAACTGCACGGCGGCTACGGCTACCTGCGCGACGCCGAGGTGGAGCGGCACTACCGCGACGCCCGGATCCTCGGCATCGGCGGCGGCACCACCGAGATCATGAACGAGATCATCGCGAAGGGCATGGGCCTATGACGACACTGCGCAGCGCGGTCGACGCGTCCTCGCCGGGGTACCGCGCCAACCGGGAGGCGCTGCTGGAGCGCCTCGCCGAGCTGGAGACGGCCCTCGACCAGGCCCGCGCCGGCGGCGGCGAGAAGTACGTGGCCCGGCACCACAAGCGGGGCAAGCTGCTGCCCCGGGAGCGGATCGAGCTGCTGCTCGACCCGGACAGCCCGTTCCTGGAGCTGTCGCCGGTGGCGGCGTACGGCACCGACTTTCCCGTCGGCGCCAGCGTGGTGACCGGCATCGGCGTCGTCGAGGGCGTCGAGTGCCTGATCGTCGCGAACGATCCGACGGTACGCGGGGGCGCGGTGAACCCGTGGTCGCTGGCGAAGACCCGCCGGGCGGGCGAGATCGCCCTGGCCAACCGGCTGCCGATGGTGAACCTGGTCGAGTCGGCGGGCGCGGACCTGCCCACCCAGGCGGAGATCTTCATCCCGGGCGGGCGGGTGTTCCGCGACCTGACCCGGCTCTCGGCCGCGAAGATCCCCACGGTCAGCGTGGTCTTCGGCAACGCGACCGCCGGGGGCGCGTACGTGCCGGGGATGTCCGACCAGGTGATCATGATCCGGGACCGGTCGCAGGTCTACCTGGCCGGGCCGCCGCTGGTGAAGATGGCCACCGGCGAGGTCACCGACGACGAGTCCCTCGGCGGGGCGGCGATGCACGCGGGCACGTCCGGCCTGGCCGACTTCCTCGCCGAGGACGAGGCCGACGGCATCCGGCTGGCCCGGCAGTGCGTACGCCGGCTGAACCGGCGCAAGCAGGGCCCGCCGCCGCGCAACCCGTTCCCGGCCCCGCCCAGGTACGACCCGGAGGAGCTGCTCGGCATCGCCAGCGCCGACCTGAAGGTGCCGTTCGACCCGCGCGAGGTGCTGGCCCGGGTGCTCGACGGCAGCGAGTTCGACGAGTTCAAGCCGGCCTACGGCACCGCCCTGGTGACCGGCTGGGGCGAGCTGCACGGCTATCCCGTCGGGGTGCTGGCCAACGCGCGGGGCGTGCTGTTCAGCGAGGAGGCGCAGAAGGCGGCCCAGTTCATCCAGCTCGCCAACGCCGCCGACACGCCGCTGGTCTTCCTCCAGAACACCACCGGCTACATGGTCGGCACCGAGTACGAGCAGCGCGGCATCATCAAGCACGGCGCCTTGATGATCAACGCGGTGTCGAACTCGACGGTGCCGCACCTGACGGTCAACCTGGGCGCCTCCTACGGCGCCGGCAACTACGGCATGTGCGGCCGGGCGTACGAGCCGAGGTTCCTGTTCACCTGGCCGAACGCCAAGTCGGCGGTGATGGGGCCGGCGCAGCTCGCGGGCGTGCTGTCCATCGTGGCCCGGCAGGCCGCCGCCGCCCGGGGGCGGGACTACGACGAGGACTCCGACGCCGCGATGCGGATGATGGTCGAGCAGCAGATCGAATCGCAGTCCGGTGCGCTCTTCCTCTCCGGCCGGCTCTACGACGACGGGGTGATCGACCCCCGGGACACCCGTACCGTCCTCGGGCTCTGCCTGTCGGCGATCCACACCGGACCAGTCAGGGGCGCCGACGGCTTCGGCGTCTTCCGAATGTGAGGGCGGCCATGATCACGAGACTTCTGGTGGCGAACCGGGGCGAGATCGCGCGCCGGGTCTTCGCCACCTGTCGGACGCTGGGCGTCGAGACGGTGGCCGTGCACTCCGACGCCGACGCCGACGCGCCGTTCGTGGCCGAGGCCGACCACGCCGTCCGGCTGCCCGGGAACACGCCCGCCGAGACGTACCTGCGCATCGACCTCATCCTGGACGCGGCCCGCAGGACGGGGGCGGACGCCGTCCATCCCGGCTACGGCTTCCTCGCCGAGAACGCCGAGTTCGCCGCGGCGGTGACCGACGCCGGGCTGACCTGGGTCGGCCCGCCCGCCAAGGCGATCGCCGCGATGGGCGACAAGGTGGCGGCGAAGGCCCTGCTCGCCGAGGCGGGCGTGCCGATGCTGCCCACCTGGACCGACGCCGACGAGATCACCGACTTCCCGGTGCTGGTGAAGGCGTCCGCCGGCGGCGGCGGGCGCGGCATGCGGATCGTCCGCGACGCCGCCGGGCTCGCCGAGGCCGTCGCCTCCGCGCGCCGCGAGGCGGCTGCGGCGTTCGGCGACGGCACGGTCTTCATCGAGCGGTACGTCGAGCGCGGCCGGCACGTCGAGGTGCAGATCTTCGGCGACACGCACGGTACGGTGGCCGCCCTCGGCGTGCGCGAGTGCTCGATCCAGCGCCGGCACCAGAAGCTCGTGGAGGAGGCACCCGGCGTCCTTCCCCGGGAGGTGCGGGAACGGCTGCACGAGGCGGCGGTGGCCGCCGGCCGGGCGGTCGACTACGTGGGCGCCGGCACGGTCGAGTTCCTGCTCGCGCCCGACGGGGAGATCTACTTCCTGGAGATGAACACCCGCCTCCAGGTCGAGCACCCGGTCACCGAGCTGATCGCCGTCGGCGGGCTGGACCTGGTTCGGCTGCAACTGCTGGTAGCCGAGGGCGAGCCCCTGCCGGAACACCTCCACGACCGGGTGGCGGTGCGGGGCTACGCGATCGAGGTGCGGTTGTGCGCCGAGGATCCGGTGCACGGGTACCGGCCGGCGGCGGGGGTTCTGCACCGGTTCGCGATTCCCGGGGTCGAGCGCGAGTTCGAGAACCTCTCCCGGGCAGGCCTGCGGCTCGACTCCGGTGTCGTGGACGGCTCGGTGGTGGGCGTCCACTACGACTCGATGCTCGCCAAGGTGATCGCCTGGGCGCCCACCCGCGCCGAGGCGGCCCGCGCCCTGGCCGGCGCGCTGGCCGGGGCCGAGCTGCACGGCGTGGCCACCAACCGCGACCTGCTGGTCCGGGTGCTGCGCAGCCGCGGGTACGGCGCCGTGGAGATCGACACCGGATTCCTGGACCGGCACGAAGAGGTCTTCGCCCCGCTGCTGCCGGCCGACCAGCTCCCCCTGGTGGCCCTGGCCGCCGCGCTGGCCACCGCCGCAGCCCGGCGGGCCGCCGCGCCGGTGCTCGCCGGCCTCCCGTCGGGCTGGCGCAACGTGCCCGCGTTCCCGCAGGTCACCCGCTATGCGGGACCGGACGGCGAGATCGAGGTCCGCTACCGGCTGGACCGCTCAGGCGGCCTCGCCGAGTGGTCGGCCTCGCCGGGCGCGCCGTCGCCCGTGGTGAGCCTTGTCCAGGCCGCCCCGGACCGGGTGGTGCTCGACGTCGACGGGGTGCGGCGGGCGTACCGCGTACACCGGGTGTCCTCGGAGGTCTTCGTGGACGGCCCGGACGGGGCGGCGAGCCTGACCGAGCTGCCGCGTTTCCCCGAGCCCACGGCGGAGCTGGCGGCCGGGTCGCTGGTCGCGCCGCTGCCCGGCGCGGTGACCCGGGTGCACGTCGAGGTCGGTCAGCGGGTGGCGGCCGGCGACCTGCTGCTGACCCTGGAAGCGATGAAGCTGGAACATCCCGTGCTCGCCCCGGCCGACGGCGTGGTCGCCGAGCTTCCGGTCGCGGCCGGCGGGCAGGTCGACACGGGCGCCGTGCTGGCCGTGGTCGACCCCGAGTGATCCTGGAGGCCCCCCGATGAACTTCGACCTCACCCCCGAGCAGGACCAGCTCCGCGACGCCGTGCGCGCCCTGGGCCGCCGGTACGGCCACGACTACTTCGTCGCCAAGGCGAGATCCGGCGAGCACACCACCGAGCTGTGGGACGAGGCCGGCCGGCTGGGCTACCTCGGGGTCAACATCCCCATCGAGTACGGCGGCGGCGGGGGCGGGATCACCGAGCTGGCCATCGTCTGCGAGGAACTGGCGGCGGCCGGCTGCCCGCTGCTGCTGCTGGTGGTCTCCCCCGCCATCGCGGCCACGGTGATCGCCCGGCACGGCACCGAGGAGCAGCGCAAGCGCTTCCTGCCCGGCTTCGCGGACGGCTCGCTGAAGGTGGTCTTCGCGATCACCGAGCCGGAGGCCGGCTCCAACTTCCACCGGCTCGGCACGGTGGCCCGCCGCGACGGCGACGACTGGCTGCTCTCCGGCCGCAAGTGCTACATCTCGGGCGTCGACGAGGCGTCGTACGTGCTGGTCGTCGCCCGCGTCGCTGTCGAAGACGGCCAGTCCGGCACAGGGGATGCCACTCCGCAGAAACTGAAGCCGGCGCTGTTCATCGTGCCGACCGACGCGCCGGGGCTGACCCGCTCCAAGCTGGACATGGAGATCGTCTCCCCGGAGAACCAGTTCCTGCTCTACCTCGACGACGTGCGGCTGCCCGCCGACGCGCTGGTCGGCGAGTCGCTGGACGCCGGCCTGCCGGCGCTGTTCGCCGGGCTCAACCCGGAGCGGATCACGGTCGCCGCGATGGGCGCCGGCACCGGCCGGTACGCGATCGAGCGGGCCAGCGAGTACACGGCCACCCGCAAGGTCTGGGGCGGCCGGACCATCGGCTCCCACCAGGGCGTGGCCCACCCGCTCGCGCACGCCGCCGTGCAGGTGGAGCTGGCCCGCCTGATGATCCACAAGGCGGCCACCCTCTACGACGCGGGCCGCGACCTGGAGGCCGGGGTCTCCGGCAACATGGCCAAGTACGCCGCCGGGGAGGCCGCGGCGCTGGCCGTCGACACCGCCGTCCAGGTGCTCGGCGGGGCCGGCATGACCACCGAGTACGGCGTGGCCACGCTCCTCGGTGCGGTACGCGCCGGCCGGATCGCCCCGGTCAGCCGCGAGATGATCCTCAACTTCGTCGCCCAGCACGTCCTCGGCCAGGACAAGTCCTACTGAGCGGGCCGGGGTGCGGCGCGCGCCCGATCGCCCGCCGCACCCCGGGTCCTCAGCGGACGGTCAGCGAGCCGACCGCCGGCAGCGGGGCGACCACCGGCGGGAGCCGCTTCGGCTCACCCCGCCCGGGGGCGCCCTTGGCCGCCAGCGCACCCTTCGACGCCTCCGCCCGACGGGTCGCCTCCGGTTCGGCCGGCAGCTCGGCGAACGGCTGGACGTCGCCCACGCAGACCTTGCCGTTGGCCGGCAGCGCCCCGCGCAGCAGGTACGCGTCGACGGCGCCGGTCACGCAGGCCGACGTCCCGTACGCGGTGTGCCCCCAGCTGTCGCTGCTGAGCAGGCGGCTGTTCGGCAGCAGCCGGGCCGAGCTGACCGCGCCCCGGTAGTTGGTCGCCGGGTCCCAGTAGTTGCCCACGACCAGCACCGGCGCGGCGGTCCGCCGGTTGAACGGGCCGGTGTAGGCGTCCTCGTCCCGCACGGTCCAGCTCTTGCGGGCGCACGGCGAGGTGACCCACGTCCACAGCCGACCGAAGTACGGGTCGCGCTTGTCGGCGTTCGCGGCCAGCGCCGGGAACGAGCCGGCGTCCTTCGGGTGGTACGCGTCGGTGCAGTCCACGCCGAGGAAGGTCTCCAATCCGTTCTCGTACGGGAAGTCGTACCGTCGGGCCTGCTCGCGGGCCTTGGCGGCCTGGCGGGTCACGTCGGCCGTCGCCGGGCGGCGGGCGGCCGGCGACGACGCCGGATCGGTGAGCACCAGCAGGGCGGCGGTGAGGTCGACGACCTCGGTGTAGCCCGTCGGGCCGTAGAGCATGCTGAGGTTGGCGGCGACGAAGTCGGCGTACGTGATGGTGACCGGGCCGAGGTCGGGGTCCTCGATGACCACCGGCTTGGCCCGCAGCCGCTTCGCGACCAGGTCGAACGAGGCGACAGGATCGCCCTCGGCCAGCGCACACGCCTCCGCGCCGGCCTTGTCGCAGCGCACCAGGATCTCCCGCAGCGCCTTGTACGCGCCCTGTGCGCTGCGCATCCGGTCCTCCTGGGGCAGGCTGCGCGCCCTGCCCTGGCCGACCCACTCGTTCGGGTTGAGCACGCCGTCGATCACCAGGGCGCGGACCCGGTCCGGGAACATGTTGGCGTAGTACTGGCCGAGGATGCTGCCGTAGCTGAAGCCGAGGAAGGTGAGCTTCCGGTCGCCCACGGCGCGGCGCAGCACGTCCATGTCGCGGGCGACCTCGGCGGTCGACATCGCGCCGGTGAGCGGCCTGCCCGTGGTGGAACAGCCCTTGCCGACGGCCTTCGAGGAGGCGACGTAGGCCTTCTCCTCGGCCTTCGTCCACGGGAACGCCACGTTCAGCCCGGCGTACGCCCGGGTCTGCTCCTTCACCGAGGGGAAGCACCTGACCTGCTGGCTGGCGGCGACGCCGCGCGGGTCGACGCCGACGATGTCGAAGCGGTCCAGCACCTCGTCGCCGAGGAAGTACGGCGCGGCGAGCGCGACGTCGGTGCCGGAGCCGCCGGGGCCGCCCGGGTTGACGAAGAGGCTGCCGATCTTCCGCTGCTGGTCGCGGGCCTTGACCCGCAGCACGGCGACCTCGGTCGTCGGGCCGTTCGGCTTGTCGTAGTCGCGGGGCAGCCGGACGGTGGCGCACTCGGCGTAGTCGTAGCAGGCGTACCAGTCCAGTTGGGGCGTGGGCACCCGGTCGACCCGGCGGGCCTCCTGCGGGCTGGTCCGGTCGGAGGTGACCGGACGGTCCCCGCCGGCGGGGGACGGTGCGGCGGCGGCGGGTGCGACCGCGGCGCCGGCGAGGAGGACGCCGGCGATTCCCGCGGCGGCGAGGGACCGGTTTCGTCGTGGCATGTGGACGCCTTCCGGTGGGCGACAGGACGGTCGAGCCGTGGCTCGACCTCCGTCACTCTAGGAACGGCGGACCAGGATTACCGGCCGGCGAACGGCCGCATAACCGACAAACCGCTGACCGATGTAACGAATTGTTCACCGTCGACGCTTTTGGCGGCGGCCAGGTGCAGTGGCCCGGTGTCTGCCGGCGCGCCGGCTCACCCGATGCCGGCCATCCACGCCGGCGGCCATCCGGTGCCGGCGACCCGGTTGACAGCGGGCCCCGCAGGGACATCCTGGACGGGTGAGACTTGCGAGGCCCGATGCACGGGCGAAGGCGGTGGCGGCCGCGCTGGTGGCGGCCTCCCTGCTGGTGACGCTGATCGTGTGGGGGCGCCAGGATCTCGTCGGCGTGACGTTGGCGCTGCTCTGCGTACTCACGACGATGATCGCGGCGGTGTCCGTGGCGGCGGCCCGGCAGGATGACGGCCCGGAACCGGCGGTCACGCCGAACGGCCCGGGGCAGCCCGTCGGGGGACTGTACGGCGTCGACGCCGACACGCTGGAGTCGCTGGACCACCGGGAGGCCGTCCGCGCCATGCGGGAGCGCCACCGGGGACGCGGCGGCTCAGCGGCCCGTGAGGGTGGGTGAGGCGAGCGCGTCGAGCCCACGCCCGGCCAGGCAGCGGTACGTCCGGTCGGCGTCGGCCCCGGCCGGGGGCAGCACCTCCAGGTTCCAGCCGTCCGCGTAGCTGATTCCGCTGGTGAGCCGGAAGGTGGTCTCGTTGCAGACCCCGCGTACCACCGCGGCCGCGCTGACCTCGTCGTGGCCGGCGCCGACCAGGGTGTCGGGGAGCCTGCCCTCGGCGTAGCTCTCCCAGGTGTGCTGGCCGTCGCAGGGCACCCGGGGCGCCCGGGTCCGCGCGCCGCGCACCTCCATCGGCCCGAAGCACTCCAACTCGTCGGCGCAGCCCGCGCCGGCCGGCAACGCGGTCGTCAGGGCGCAGGCGGGCAGCACCGTGCTCGTCGCCGCCACGCCGGCCGTCGGCGACGGGCCCGGGCTGGAGACCGCGCCGGCCAGCCAGGCGCCGGCGCCGGCCGAGGCGGCCAACGCGACCATCCCGGCGCCGCCGAGGAACCAGCGCCGCCGACGCCGCTGGCCGGCGGTGGGCACCGTGGGGTGGAGGTCCTCCACCGGCGGTCGCGGAGCGGGCCGGGAGACGTGGTCCACGCCGTACGGGCCGACGGGGCCGGGCACGCCGCTGACCGGCCCCGGAAGGCCCGTGCCGGCCGCCGGGGAGCCGGCGGGACCGAGCGGCAGGCCGACCAGCAGGTCGCGCAGCTCGACGGCCGAGGGACGCTCGCCGGGGTCGTTGGACATCCCGACCCGGAGCACGTCGATCATCTCGGCCGGCACCCCGGGCAGGCCGGGAACCGGCTGGTGGAACATCTCCAGCACGGTGACCAGGCTGGGGTTGCGTTCGGACTGCCAGCGCGGCGGGCGGCCGTGCATCACCGCGTAGAGGGTGGCGCAGAGGGCGTAGACGTCGACGGCGGGCGACGGCGGGCTGTGGTTGAACATCTCCGGCGGCGCGTAGGCCGGGGTGAGCACCTCCAGGGCGACCGAGGCGTCACGCATCTCGGCCACCACGGCCAGCCCGAAGTCGGCCAGCACCGCCGAGTTGAAGTGCGAGTAGAGGATGTTCGCCGGCTTGACGTCGCGGTGCAGCACGCCGGCGGCGTGCGAGTGGGCGATGGCATCGGCGATCTTGACCCCGAGGTCGCGCGCCTCGGCGGGCCCGAGCGGCGAGGTCCGCATCCGCTCGGCGTACGAGCCGTCGCAGAGCTCCATGATCAGATAGGGGTGCTGGTCGACCGTGACCCCGACGTCGAAGAGGTCGACGACGTGCGGGTGGGACGACATCCGCCCGGCGGCCCGCGCCTCGCGCAGGAAGCGGGCCTGGTCGTGCTCGCTGTCGAGGGTGCGATTCTCCACCTTGACCGCGACCTCGCGCCCCACCGAGATCTGGGTCGCCTTGTAGATCGTCGCGTAGCCTCCCCTGGCAAACACGTGCAGATCGGTCAGACCGGGCACAATGGGCGTCGGCAGGGCGCCGGGCGGGGTCGCGGTCACAGCTCGAAAATACCCAACCGGACCGACGGCTCAGTGAACCGCATCAGCGGCCGGAACGGCACCGGCTGCGGAGTCGCCTCCGCCGCCCACCGCCCCCGGGCCCGCGCGACGGTCGTCCCACCAGAGCCCGACGGCGGTCGCCACCGCGCCGAGGCCCTCCCAGGCGGCCACTCCGAAGAACCGCCCGGGCGCGATGTCGGCCAGCACCGCGATGCTGAACACCGTGAACGTGACCAGCCGGAACAGCACCGTGAAGCGGAAGAACGACCGCCACTCGGTGACGGTGGCGAGCAGGTAGTAGACCCCCATGTTGAACGAGGCCATCGAGGAGGCGATCAGGAAGGTGCCGGTGTGGTCGCCGGCCGCGCGCGTCGCCGGCACCTCGAAGCCGAGCATTCGCAGCAGCGCCTCCGGCCAGACCAGCCCGACCGCGCCCATGAGCAGGGCCAGCACGCCGAAGACCGCGATCGTCCATCCGGCGGCCGAACGCGGCAACCTCATCACGGCCCTCCCCAGACCCGACGCGGTCGCACGACCGACCGCCCCTCGGACCTGACACGCTATCGGCCATCCCCGACACACCGCATCCCCAGAACCGCCAGACCTTCCGGTTCCGGGGTCCGCGGGACTAGGGGGTGGTCAGGCGCGCCCACAGGGCGTCGGCGGCAGCGCGCTCGCTGCGCTGCTCGGTCGCGTACGCCAGGCGGACCGCCTCCTCGGCGCTGGCGAGCGCCTCCGCGGACCGGCCGCAGGCCGCGAGCGCCTCGGCGAGCGCCCGGGCGGCGACCACCTGGCTGCGCACGTCCTCCGCGGGGGCGGCGACGGCCCGCCGGGCCCAGTCCAGCGCCTGCTCGCACTGGCCGTGGGCGAGCAGGGCGGAAGCGTAGCGGGCCATGGTCTGGCGGCGGGAGAAGAGCAGCGAGGGCACGGTGGCGGCGGCGGTGGCCACCGGGGCGAGCAGCCCCACGGCGGTCGCCGAGTCGCCGGCGGCCAGCCGGGCGGTGGCCAGCAGCACCCGGGGCCCCACCTGGGCGGGCGCCTGCGGGTTGTGCGGCTCGACGGCGGTCAGCACCGACCGGGCGTCCCGCTCGGCCGTGTCGCAGTCGCCCAGGTCCAGCGCCACGAACCCGCGCAGCGTGCCGGCCATCCCGGTGAGCAACGGGTGCGACGTCCGCTCCGCGTACGACAGCGCGTCGGTGAGCAGGTCGGCGGCGTGCCCCGGCTCGCCCAGCCCGCGCGCCACGACGCCCCGGACGACCAGCGCGAACCCGCGCCCCCAGTCGTCGGAGGCGGCGGCGAACTCGCGGTACGCCCGACGGGCCCCCCGGTCCGCCTCGCCCAGCTCGCCCAGCTCGGCGGTGGCGAACGCCTCGACCGCGCGCAGCGTGCCTACCGCCCACGCCTCGCCGACCCGCTCGCCGAACGGCAGGAAGACCTGCGCCATCCGGCACGCCTCGCGCAGCCGGCCGGCGAGCAGCCGGGCGAAGGCGGTGGTGCCGCGCAGCCAGGCCCGCCCGTACGGGTCCTTCAGCTCGGCGAAGAGCCGGGCGGCCCGGCCGAGCACGGCGTCGGTGCCGGCGAAGTCGCCCCGGGTCGTGGTCACCCAGGCCAGGTTCTGCAACGACCACGCCTGCCCCCGGCGGTCCTGCGACTGGAGACTGACCTGGTACGACGCGGCGAGCCGGCTGCTGGCCTGCCCCAACCGCCCGGCGACGAAGTCGGCCATGCCGAGGCGGCGCATCGCCGAGGCGCGCAGCGTCGGCAGCCCGCCGGCCGTGGCCACCTGCAACGCCTCCTGCCAGCAGCCCACCGCGCGCGCCTGGTCGCCCATGGTCTGGTGGGCCTGCCCGGCGAGCAGCAGCGCGCTGGTCCGGACGGCGGACTCGTCGCCGGCGTTGGCGGCGATCTTCTCGGCGAAGGCGAGCGCGTCGGCGGGGCGTCCGACCTGGAGCAGCGCCCGGGCGTGCACCACCCGGTCGGCCGCCGGCACCCCGTCACGGGCCAGCTCGGCCGCGCGTTCGGCGTACTCCACGGCCAGCGCGGGCTCACCCGCCTGCAACGAGCGGCGCGCGGCCCCACCGAGCGCGGCGACGCCCAGACCGACGACGGCCCGCGCCGGCGCGTCCGGCCGCAGCCCGACCGCGTCGGCCAGCGCGGCGGCCCGTTCCACGTGCTGGGCCACGAAGACGTCCCGGGCCGCCTCGGCGAAGCCGCCCGGCGTGCCCGCCCCCGCCGACGGGCCGGCCGCGGCCCACCGGGCCAGCGCCGCGTGCCGCTCGGCCAGTTCGGCCTTGCTCACCCCGGCGTACGCGGCCTCCCGCATCAGCGGGGTCGCGAAGGCGTACCCGGTGCGGGTGCGGTGCAGCATCCGGCGTTGCAGCAGCTCCTCCACCGCCCGTTCCAGCTCGACGGCGACCACCGCCGCCGGGCGGCCGTCGCGGCCGGCCCGCTGCTCGCGCAGCGCCTCCAGCGCACCGTCCGGCACCGTGTCGCCGACGACGGCCGCGTCCCGCAGCACGGAGCGGGCCTCCGCCGGCAGCGCGTCGATGCGCGCGGCGAGCACCGCGGCCAGGTCGCGGGAGAGCAGGCGGCTGCCGAGCGAGCCGGGCACCAGTCGCCAGCCGCCCGGATTCGGGGAGTTCCGCTCGGCGACGGTCGTCAGCGCGCCCCGCTCCATCAGCAGGGTGACCAGCTCGGCCAGGTAGAACGGGTTGCCCTGGGCGGTGGCGAGCAGCCGGTCGGCGTCGGCCTGCGGCAGCCTGCCGCCGCCGAGGTAGGTGGTGAGCAGCCGGGCCGCGTCGGCGCCGCGCAGCGGCGGCAGCGCGTGCACCTCGGCGTCGGCGACCCGGGTCAGCGCCCCGGCGGTACGCACCAGCTCGGGCCGGCCGAGCAGCAGCACCAGCACCGGGCCGGCGAGCCGGGACAGGGTGACCCCGAGCGCCTCGATGGTCTCGGCGGTGGCGTCGTGCAGGTCGTCGACGACGACCACCAGGGGCGCCTCCCCGGCGAGCGCGGTGAGCAGGTCCGCGACGGCGTTCGGCACGGTGTCGGCGTCGGCGGGCTGGGCGGTGCCCCACTCGCCCTGGTCGGCCGGGCCGCCACCGGGCAGCTCGGCGTACCCGAGCAGGGCCAGCAGCTGGTCGGTGGCGACCGGCGCCGGCGCGCCGGTGCGGCTGAGTCGCTGGCCGAGCCGGCGCAGGCGTTCCTCGACGGCCGGGCGGGTGAGCGCGGTGGCGGCGTCGTTGGGCAGGCCGACCGCCGCCCGGACCAGGTCGGCGAGGGGCGCGAGCCGGCGTCGCTCGCCGAACGCGGCGCAGCGCACCGACAGCACCCGGGCGCCGGTGTGCGCGGCGTACCGGCCCGGTCCCACGTCGTAGCCGGCGGCGAGGCGTTCCACCTCGGCGGCGAACCGGGACTTGCCGATCCCGGCCTCGGCGGTCATCAGCAGCACCCGGGGTTCGGCGCGGTCGATCACCTCGGCGAGCCGGCCGGCGACCCGGCCGATCTCGGTCTCCCGGCCGACGAAGGGCGCCTCGTCGCCGAGGCCGGACCTGGTGCCCGGGGCGTCCAGGAGGCCGAGCAGCTCGTACGCCTCGACCGGCTCCCGCTTGCCCTTGAGCCGCAGCGGGCGCAACGCCCGCCAGGAGGCCACGTGCCGGGTGGCGGCGGAGGTCCGCGCCCCCGCGTAGACCGCGCCGACGGCGGCGGCGTCGGCCAGCCGGGCGGCGGTGTTGACGGTGTCGCCGATGACCGTGTATTCGATCGCGGCCTGGATGCCGGCGATCACGTCGCCGGTGTTCAGCCCGACCCGCAGGCCGAGCGGCGCGCCGCCGCCCCGCTCGTCGTCGAGCACCCGGCGGACCGCCCGCTGCATCGACAGCGCGGCCCGCACGGCCCGCTCGGCGTCGTCCTCGTGCGCGACCGGCGCCCCGAAGACCGCCATGATCCCGTCGCCGGTGAGCTTGTCGACGTGGCCGCCGAACGTCTTCACCGCGCCGGCCAGCGCGGCGAGCACCCGGTCGGTGACCGCGCCGACGCGTTCCGGGTCGAGGTCCTCCGACCAGGAGGTGAAGTCGGACAGGTCGCCGAAGAGCACCGTCACCACGCGGCGCTCGGCCGCGGGCAGCGTCGCGGCGGCCGGCAGCGCGGCGCCGCAGTTGTGGCAGAACCGCGCGCCGGGCACGGCGACGGTTCCGCACACCGGGCAGGTCACGCTTGCTCCAACCCCGCGGCACCTCCGCCGGATTCCCGGCCCAGGTACTCCAGCTGGGCCCGGACGGACCACTCGGCGGCCCACCACAGCGACCGGTCGACGTCGGCGTAGACCGTCGCGACCACCTCCGCGGCGGTGGTGGCACCCCCGGCGACCGCCGCCCGGACCTGGTCGAGCCTGGTCCGGCGGTGGGCCAGGTAGAAGTCCGCGGCCACGCCGCAGTCGGCCAGCGCCGGGCCGTGCCCCGGCAGCGCCGGGATCCCCCGGTACGTCGAGAGCAGCTCCAGGCTGGCCAGGTAGTCCCCGAGGTGCCCGTCCGGGTGGGCGACCACGGTGGTCCCCCGGCCCAGGATCGTGTCGCCGGTCAGGACCACCCGCTCGTCGCCGTACTCGACCAGGAAGCAGACCGAGTCGCCGGTGTGCCCGGGGGTCGGCACGAGTCGGACGCCGAGCCCGTGGCCGTCCAGCTCCCCGCCCGGCCCGGTCAGCGGCTCTCCGGCGATGGTGTGCGCCGGGTCGGCGGCGCGTACCGGCACCCCGCCGAGCAGCTCGTGCAGGCGGCGCGAGCCGTCGGTGTGGTCGGGATGGCCGTGGGTGATCAGCACCAGGCCGATCGGCCCCTGCGCGGCGATCGCCGCCAGGTGCCCCTCGTCGGCCGGGCCCGGGTCGACGACGACGGCGTGCTCCCGGCCGGGGGCGCGCAGCACCCAGGTGTTGGTGCCGTCGAGCGTCATCGGCCCGGGGTTCGGGGCACGCAGCAGCGTCACCCAACCCGGCAACCCGTCGGCGAGCGCCGCCGCCGGCGCGGTGAAGTGCCCGGTCATGGCTGCGATCGTACGGCCCCGCCGGCCACTCCCCGCGATCTTGCAGACTCCGCCTCTGATACGTCCCGGTTCACGGCTTTTACCGGGCGTAAGGCGCAAGATCGCGGGGAGGTGGTGCGGGTCAGGAGACCTCGACGACGACCTCGACCTCGACGGGGGCGTCCAGGGGCAGCTCGGCCACGCCGACGGCGCTGCGCGCGTGCCGGCCGGCCTCACCGAAGACCGCGCCGAACAGGTCGGACGCGCCGTTGATCACGCCCGGGATGGCGGTGAAGCCGGAGGAGGCCGCGACGAAGCCGGTCAGCTTGACGACCTTGACGACGTTCTCCAGGCCGACCAGCGAGTCGATCGCGGCCAGCGCGTTGAGCGCGCACTGCTGGGCCAGGTCCTTGGCCTGGTCTGCGGAGACGCCGGCGCCGACCTTGCCGGTGGCGAGCAGCTTCCCCTCGACCATCGGCAGTTGCCCGGAGACGTAGACGTGCTGCCCGGACTGGACGGCCGGCACGTAGCTGGCCAACGGCGGGACCACCTCGGGCAGCGTGTGCCCGAGTTCGGCGAGTTTCGCGTGCGGACCGTTGCTCATGCCTTCGGCCGCTTCAGGTAGGCGACGAGCTGCTCCGGATTGGGACCGGGAACCACGGAGACGAGTTCCCACCCGTCCTCACCCCAGTTGTCGAGGATCTGCTTGGTCGCGTGGACCAGCAGCGGGACCGTGGAGTATTCCCACTTCTGCATCGGTGGAGGGCTCCCTTGGCTGGAGTTCGACTTCTCGACGCACAGCCTACGGTCCGGCGGACGGGCGGGGCGCGGGACGCTGCTCCGGGGGCGCCGGCACCTCCCCGCAGGAGCCGCCGTGCTCGTACGGCTGGGGGCAGCGGGAGCGGTCCGGCAGCAGCAGGTCGCAGAAGACGCGGTGCCGGTTGTTCTGGTCGTCGGTGCTGGAGACGGTGGTCTCGCCGGCGTCCAGCTCGCTGAGGAAGCTCAGCGAGGTGGCGACCGTTCCGGCCAGCGCGGTGGCCGCCCTCAGGTCGGCGACCCGGATCGGCAGGTGGATGACGAAGCCGGGCTCCTCCTCGTCCCGGGCTCCCGGGCCCGGCCGGGCGGGCACGCGCACCACCTCGACGGGTTCGGCGAGCCGCCGGTACGACCGTTCGTTGACGGGCAGGCCGACGCCGCCCTCGGTCTCCCCCGGGAAGCCGGGCCGCCGCGCCCGGTCGCCCGCCGGGACCTGGGCCCGAGGAATGTTGTCCACGTCGCGCATGCCTTGCCTCCGGACGTCGTACCTGGTCAGGTCATCGCTCGCGGGTCCGGACCCTCCGCCCGGCCCGCCCCCCGCGCCGCTGAGAACGTAGGTCGGGGGCGACGGACACGCCAACCGGACGCGCACAGACGATCACCCAAAGTCACATATGCGACACACCATCGGTAAGGAACCTGATGGCACCCGCCGCCCCCCGGAGCGGGGAACCGACCGTTACCCTTCCGGTCGGACGGGCGCTCCGCCGGCTCGCCGCCAGCCCGATCACGCTCGTCGCCCGGTCAGGCGACGACGCCGCAACCCGGGGGATGAGATGACCCAACCACCCAGCGGTGGCCCCGTCGGACCGCCGGCCGACCAGCCCGGCTCCCCGGCGACTCCCGACCCGGCCGCCGCACCGGACTCGGCCGCCCCGTCCGGCCCGGCAGTCCCGTCGGGCGCGGCAGTCCCGTCCGGCCCGGCCGCCGCTCCTCCGCCCGGCACCGCCACCCCACCCGGCCCCGGCCCCGCCACCCCGCCCGGCCTGGCTGCCGCCCCTCCGCCTGGTCCCGCCGCCGCTTTTCCGCCCGGCCCCGCCGCCGCCCCGGACCCGTCGATCCCGCCGGCCCCGGCCGGGTACCCGCCCTACCAGCCGCCCGCCGCGCCGAAGAAGAAGCGCGGCGTGCTGATCGCCTCCATCGCCCTGGCCGTGATCCTGCTGCTCTGCGCCGGCGGCGGCGTCGTCGCGTTCCTGACGCTGCGCGACGCCGACAGCGGCACGGGGGCCAAGGAGCCGACGGTCGCGGTCGACGAGTTCCTCAAGGCCGTCTACCAGGAGCGCGACGCGGACCGGGCGGCCGGCCTGGTCTGCTCCTCGTCGCGGGACGAGAAGAAGATCGCCGCCAAGGTGGCCGAGGTCGAGAAGCACGTCTCGGCCCACCAGAACCCCCGGTTCCGGTGGAGCACCCCGAAGGTGGACAACCAGACCGGCGACCGCGCCACGGTCACCACCAAGGTCACCATGACCACCGCGGACGAGAAGGTGGCCGACCAGGACCTGCGGTTCACCGTGGTGAAGAAGACGGGTTGGTGGGTCTGCGAGGTCGCCTGAGCCCACGGCCTGGATAGGCTCGACGGGTGCGCGCAGCAGAGTCGCCGGCCGACCCGGCCGGCACCCAGTGGCCGGCCCGCCTCCACGTCGTGACCGGCAAGGGCGGCACCGGCAAGACCAGCGTCGCGGCGGCGCTGGCCCTCGCGCTGGCCGCCGGCGGCCGGCGCACGCTGCTGGTCGAGGTCGAGGGGCGGCAGGGCATCGCCCAGCTCTTCGGCACCGATCCGCTGCCGTACGAGGAGCGGCACCTGACCGACGCGCCGGGCGGCGGGGAGGTGCGGGCCCTGGCGGTGGACGCCGAGGAGGCCCTGCTGGAGTACCTCGACATGTTCTACAAGCTCGGCGCGGCCGGCCGGGCGCTGCGCAAGCTCGGCGCGATCGACTTCGCCACCACCATCGCCCCTGGTCTGCGGGACGTCCTGCTCACCGGCAAGGTGAAGGAGGCGACCACCCGCACCGCCGGCCAGCGGCGCGCGTACGACGCCGTGGTGCTGGACGCGCCGCCCACCGGGCGGATCGGCCGGTTCCTCAACGTCACCGCCGAGACGGCCCGGCTGGCCAAGGTGGGCCCGATCAAGACGCAGAGCGAGGGGGTCGCGGCGCTGCTGCGCTCCCCGATCACCGCCGTGCACGTCGTCACCCTGCTGGAGGAGATGCCGGTCCAGGAGACGGTCGACGCGATCGCCGAGCTGACCCAGCTCGGCTTCCCGGTGGGACGGGTGATCGTCAACGGCGCCCGCCCCCCGCTGCCCGCGGGCCGGGTGGTGGCCGCCACCGAACTGGAGCGGGGGCTGCGCGCCGCCGGGCTGCCGACCGACCGGGACACCGTGGCCGGGCTCGTCGCCGAGGCGCGCGACCAGGCCATCCGCCGCGAGCTGGAGGATTCGCTCCGCGCCGACCTGGTGGAGCTGGGGCTGCCGATGACCGAGCTGCCGCTGCTGCCCGACGGGGTGGACCGGGCCGGCCTGGACCAGCTCGCCGCGACCCTCGTCCGGGCGGATTGACTCACACCTGCGACCGGCCCGGGCGCACGGACCGACCCGGCCCGATACGCTCGATTGGTGCCTTCCGAAGACGCGGCGCCGCAGCTGGACGTCGACCAGATCCTCGCCGATCCGGGCGTCCGGATCGTGGTGTGCTGCGGGGCGGGCGGGGTGGGGAAGACGACCACGGCCGCCGCGCTCGCGCTGCGCGCCGCGGAGCGACACGGCCGGCGCACGGTGGTGCTCACCATCGACCCGGCCCGCCGGCTGGCCCAGTCGCTCGGGCTGACCGAGCTGGACAACACCCCCCGCCAGGTCAAGGGGATCGACGTCGAGGCCAGCGGCGGCGAGCTGCACGCCATGATGCTCGACATGAAGCGCACCTTCGACGACGTGGTGCTCCAGCACACGGATCCGGCGAAGGCGGCGGAGATCTTCGCCAACCCCTTCTACCAGGCCATGAGCTCGACCTTCGCCGGCACGCAGGAATACATGGCGATGGAGAAGCTGGGCCAGTTGCACGCCCGGGGCGAGTGGGACCTGATCGTGGTGGACACCCCGCCGTCCCGCTCGGCGCTCGACTTCCTGGACGCACCGGCCCGCCTGTCCCGCTTCCTCGACGGGCGGATGCTGCGGCTGCTGCTGGCCCCGGCGCGTACCGGCGGGCGGAGCATGTTCAGCCTGGTCACGGCCTCGTTCGGGATGTTCTCCAAGGTCGTGCAGAAGGTGCTCGGGGCCCAGTTGCTGACCGACCTCTCCGGTTTCGTCGCCGCGTTGGATTCGATGTTCGGCGGCTTCCGGCAGCGCGCCGAGCAGACGTACCGCATCCTCCAGGCGCGGGAGACGGCGTTCCTGCTGGTCGCGGCGCCGGAGCCGGACGCGGTCCGGGAGGCCGCCTACTTCGCGGGCCGGCTGCGCGAGGAGAAGATGCCGCTGGCGGGCCTGGTGCTCAACCGGGTGCACCGCTCGGCGGTGCCCGGGCTCGACGCGGCGGAGAGCCTGGCCGCCGCGGAGCGGCTGGCCGGCCTCGGCGGGCACGAGGGCACCGTCGACGTGCTGCGGGCCCACGCGGCGCTGGCCCAGCAGGCGGTACGCGAGCGGCAGGTGGCGGCCCGCTTCACCGAGGCGTTCCCGGCGGTGCCGGCGGTGTCGGTGACGGCGCAGCCCGCCGACGTGCACGACGTCGACGGGCTGCGGACGATCGGCGCGGCGATCAGCCGGCCGTGACGGTGCTCAGCCGGCGGTGGTGACGAGGATCTTGTCCTTGCCGGTCTTGTCCTTGGCGTTCTTCTTCATCGCGGCCTCGAACATCTTGCGCCAGCTCGCCACCTGTGGGTGACGGCGCAACAGCGCACGGCGTTCGCGTTCGGTCATGCCGCCCCACACTCCGAACTCGATCCGGTTGTCCAGCGCGTCGGCCAGGCACTCGTACCGAACTGGGCAGCTCCGGCAGATCCGCTTCGCCACGTTCTGTTCGGCGCCCTGTACGAACAACGCGTCCGGGTCCCCGTTCTGACACGCCGCCAGCGACGGCCAGTCAGTGATCATGCCCATCTGTACACGTCCCCCCTTGCAGTACCTACCGACCCCGTCGCGGACCAGCCGGCAATCCCCCCGATCGCCCTGCCCGCCTTCCCCAAGGCGGCACGGACGACATGTGGCGCTGTCGCCACCACCATCATGCTCTGTAGTCGCCTGATTACGCAACGTTGTCGGCGAAATCCATCATTCCGGACACTCCCGGCTTCCCGGGCTTCGCGACCGCCGGTTACCCCGTCGGGGTCCGTGAAAACGCTGCGGGCCCCCTCGGTCAGGAGGGAGACTCGGCGGCGGATTCACGCAACCACACACCGGGGGTCGTGCGTTTAGCACAACGAGGTCGGCGCGCGCAGGAAATGGGGAAAGAACGCCCCGGCGCCCCTCGTTCCCTACTCGCGTACCCTGTCGAGGTGACCTGGATGCGGAAACGTGACCACAATGTGCTGACCAACGCCGCATCGCTACTCATCTGTGGCCTGCTGGCCGGCGTGGTGGTCGCGGCGGCGGCCTTCCCCGCAGTGGCGATGTCCGGACTGGCCGCGAAGGCCGGCGCCGAGACCTTCGGCGCACTGCCCAAGGAGCTGACCGTGGCCCGCGCGCCACAGATCAGCTACCTTCTCGCCTCCGACGGCAAGACCCCGCTGGCGACCATGTACGACGAGAACCGTCGCGACGTGAAGCTGGCCGACGTCGCGCCCGTGATGCGGAAGGCGATCATCGCCGCCGAGGACCACGACTTCTACAAGCACAACGGCGTCGACCTCAACGGCATCGCCCGTGCCTTCGTCAACAACCAGTCCAACACGTCCAGCCAGCAGGGCGCCTCGACGCTGACCATGCAGTACGTCCGCCTCGCCATCGCCTACTCGGCGAGCCACCCGGCGGACGTGGTCGCGGCCACCGAGGACACCAGCGCCCGGAAGCTGCGCGAGATGCGCTACGCCATCCAGATCGACAAGGAACTCTCCAAGGACGAGATCCTGGAGCGCTACCTCAACATCGCCGCGTTCGGCAACGGCGCGTACGGCATCTACGCCGCCAGCCAGGTCTACTTCAACAAGCCGCCGAGCAAGCTGAAGCTCGAGGAGGCGGCCATGCTCGCCGGCATGGTGAAGGCGCCGAGCACCAACGACCCGACCACCAAGAGCGGCCACGCGGCGGCCCTCGCCCGGCGCGACTACGTCATCCAGAACATGGTCGAGACCGCCGCCATCACCCAGCAGGAGGCGGACGCGGCGAAGGCCACCAAGCTCGTGGTCACCGGCAAGCGGGCCCCCAACGGCTGCGTCTCGACCAACGAGAAGGGCTGGGGCTTCTTCTGCGACTACTTCTACCGCTGGTGGATGCAGCAGGAGACGTTCGGCTCGACCTCGTACGACCGGGAGCGGCGGCTGAAGAGCGGCGGCTACACGGTCGTCACCACCCTGGACCCGCAGGCCCAGCGGGGCGCCGACAAGGCCGTCCGTAAGGCCAAGTCGGAGAAGAGCAAGGAAGCCGCCATGGTGGCGGTGGTCGAGCCGGGCACCGGCCGGGTGCGGGCGCTCGCGGTGAACCGCAACTTCAAGCTCGACGACCCGAAGAAGCCGGTCAACAAGGCGCACAGCGACCCCAAGCAGCGCAAGAAGGGCAAGCTCGGCAACTACCCGAACACCGTCAACCCGCTGCTCACCGGCGGCGACGGCATCACGGGCTACCAGGCCGGCTCGACCTTCAAGATCTTCACCATCGTGGCGGCGCTGGAGAAGGGCATCCCGCTCGGCTACACGATCAACGCCCCGCAGGCCTTCAAGTCGGAATACATCGTCGAGGCGGGCAGCCCGGCCGCCTGCCCGGGCACCAACAAGTACTGCCCGACCAACTCCGGTAAGAAGGCCGGCGGCGTACAGAACATGTGGAGTGCCTTCGCCTCCTCCATCAACACGTACTTCGTGCCGCTCCAGCAGCAGGTCGGCGCGGAGAACGTGGTCGACGTGGCCAAGCGGCTCGGCATCCAGTTCCGGGTCACCAGGGAGAACGACTGGGCCAACAACAAGGCGGCGGCGCACGACTGGGGCTCGTTCACCCTGGGCGTCTCGAACACCACCCCGCTCGAGCTGGCCAACGCCTACGCCACCCTCGCGGCCGACGGCAAGTACTGCGAGCCCATCCCGGTGCAGATGATCAAGGACCCGGAGGGCAAGAAGCTCGACATCGCCAACCCGCGCTGCGAGAAGCGGGTCAGCACCGAGGTGGCCCGCGCCGCCGTCGACGCCGCCCGCTGCCCGGTCGGTGACAACTCCTCCACCAGCAAGTGCGGCGGCAGCCGTACGGCGGCCGAGGTCAAGCAGGTCGTCAACGCGCCGGTGGCCGGCAAGTCCGGCACCACCGACTCGGAGAAGAGCGCGGCCCTGGTCGCGATGACCAAGCAGTACGCGGTGGCCGGCATCATGGCCGACCCGGACTGGCCGCAGACCAACGTCAAGATGAAGCACAAGCAGAAGGACGGCATCAACCCGCCGGTCTACGAGACGCTGCGCGATGCCATGAAGGGCAAGGACCGGAAGAACTTCGAGCCCCCGGGCAAGAAGATCTCCGAGGGCGACCAGCGCCGCATCCCCGACGTGAAGTGCCTCGACCCGGAGCAGGCGAAGTCCCGGATCAAGGCTGAGGGCTTCGACGCGGTCATCTCCGACATCAAGGTCCCGTCGAGCTGCCCGGCCGGCAAGGCCGCCGGCACCAGCCCCGACGGCCGGACCATCAAGGGCGGCGTGGTCACCATCCAGATCAGCTCCGGCGGCGGCACCGCCCCGGGCACGACGCCCGACAACAACAACCGGCCGCCGAACACCCCCGGCCGACCGCCGGGCCGCTCCGGCGGCTGAGCCGGCCGGACGAACGCCACGGGCGGGCACCCTTCGCGGGGTGCCCGCCCGTTTCGCGTACGGTTCTTAAGGCTTCTCGCCTGAACCCCGCTAGAAACTCGATTTAGCCCAGTCGTGGCTCTATGGAGCCAGCAGCGCTCTGACCAGCCGCAGATTGCAGCAGCGGAAGGGAGGGCATCCCTCGCGGGATGCCCTCCCTTCATCGCGACATGATTTCCAGGCCAGTGCGGCGTTGTGCGACTAAACGACGGTAATCGGGTGCCCCGCCTCGTCGCAGTAACCGTCCAGGTACCACCTGAGCGCATCACGCGTCTGCGGACCGTACACGCCATCCGCCGTGATGCCCTCAGTTTGCTGTGCGGCGATCAGCGCGGACTTAGTTGCCGGACCAAAGTCTTGGTCGGTGGCGATGTTCTTTCCGTAGCAGTACTTCAGGCTGCGCTGGAGCAGCAGAACAGCACTACTGTTGGCGCCCTGCGCCATGCCGCAACTGGTGCTCGATGCAGTGCTGCCGGTGGAAGGCACCGCCACCGGGCCCGCACTCCACAGGTTATCGCCCGCCACTCGTACCGTCCGGCTACACGTCGCTTGAATGCCGATGTCAGCCGAAGCCACCGAAGGGGCGACGACCACAGCCCCCAGACCCCCGGCAGCGACTAGAGCTGCAGCAAATACTCGCCTCACTAGGAAAACCTTCCTGAATGCAATGAGGCAACGGGAACGCAATTGTCAGCGGCTCGGTTGCGCCCCCGTTGCGCATTTTCCGCCGACAGGGGATACCCTCCCACAGAAACAGATACTACGCAATGGATACCAGTGGCCACTCTGCGTCACGGCAGTGGGACATGGACCTCCCATCCGAACAATTGGCAGGCTTTCCGCAGGTCACCGGCTACGGATCCGACCTGCAGCCAACTGTCAGAGGCCGAGCTGGCGGCGTACCTCGGCGGCGACGCGACCACCCTCGGCCCGGCCGGCCACCGCCGCTTGGGCCGCCTTCATGGCCGGGCCCATCTGCGACTTGCCGGTGAAGCCGCCCGCGGCGAGCGCCCCCGCGACCAGCTCGGTCAGCTCGGCGTCGGGGAGCTGCTTCGGCAGGTAGCGCTCCAGCACCTCGCCCTCGGCGATCTCCTTCGTGGCCTGCTCGGTGCGGCCGGCGTCACCGAAGGCGGTGGCGGCCTCCCGGCGCTTCTTCGCCTCCTTGGTCAGCACCGCGAGCACCTCGTCGTCGGTGAGCTCGCGCTTGGCCTTGCCGGCGACCTCGGCGGTGCCGACGGCGGCCAGCGCCATCCGCAGCGTGGAGGTGGTCAGCTCGTCGCGCGCCTTCAGGGCGGCGCGCATGTCGGCGGTCAGACGGTCCTTCAGCGTGCTCATGGTCGGTGAAACTACCCTGAACGGCATGCGAAAGCGCACACTATTCCGGCTCGCGACCGGGACCGCCGCGCTCGGCGCGGCGACCCTGGCCTACGCGTCACTCGTCGAGCGCAACATGTTCACCCTGCGGCGGTACGACGTGCCGGTCCTGCCGGCCGACGCGGAGCCCCTGCGGGTCCTGCACCTGTCGGACCTGCACATGATGCCCGACCAGGGGCGTAAGCAGCGCTGGGTGGCGTCGCTGGCCGCCCTCGACCCCGACCTGGTCGTGGTCACCGGGGACAACATGGCGCACCCCGGCGCCGTGCCCGGCGTGCTGAACGCCCTCCAGCCGCTGCTCGACCTCCCAGGGGCCTTCGTCTTCGGCTCGAACGACTACACCGGGCCGGTCTGGAAGAACCCGTTCACCTACTTCCTGCCCGACCGGGAGTACACCGAGGGCGTCGAACTGCCGCACGAGGAGCTGCGAGACGTCTTCGTCGGCGCCGGCTGGGCGGACCTGAACAACGCCCGCACCACCCTGAAGGCCGGCGGCCGGGTCGTCGAGCTGCTCGGCGTGGACGACCCGCACGTCGAACGGGACGACTACGACTCGGTCGCCGGGCCGGTGTCGCCCACCGCCGACCTGTCGATCGCGCTCACCCACTCCCCCGAGCCGGCCGTCCTCGACCGGATGGCCGCCGACGGCTTCGGGCTGATGCTCGCCGGGCACACCCACGGCGGTCAGGTCTGCGTACCGGGGGTCGGTGCGCTGGTGACCAACTGCGGCCTGCCCCGCTCCATGGCACGCGGCCTGCACCGCTGGCCCGGCTCCGACTCGTGGCTGCACGTCTCCGCCGGGCTCGGCACCCACCCGACCGCGCCGGTCCGGTTCGCCTGCCCGCCGGAGGCGAGCGTGCTGACCCTGATCCCCCGCTGACCCGCGCCGCCCGCGCCGCTGGCACCGGACCTGCGCCGCGAGCTGGCCGGCGGCGCGAGCTGGCCGGCGGCGCGGGCTGGCCGGGCGCCGCCGGCTGGTGGCCGGCGGGTGGGTGGGCGCCTGTCGAGCTGCCCCGTTCATGCGACCGGCCGGCAGTCGGACCGACGGGGGTACCGAGTTTGACCCCCGGGCGGGGTGGGCTACTATTTGTCGGCACGCCTCGGGGTGTGGCGCAGCTTGGTAGCGCGCTTCGTTCGGGACGAAGAGGTCGTCGGTTCGAATCCGGCCACCCCGACCAGGTGAGAGGGCACATCCTATCGAAGGATGTGCCCTCTAGTGCTTCCTGAGTGACTAACGTTCCGGGGTGAGCGCGAAGATGCGATCCATCGCGACCGCGCCACTCAGCAGCACCGGCCGCAGTTGGTGCCGATAGACCTTCTCCGTGACCGTGGTGCCGGAGTGACCGCACAGGTCGGCGATGTCCTCCAGACTCACACCGCTGCTGGACAGCACCGACACGAAGCTGTGACGCAACTCTCGGGGTGTCCGTGGGAGACGGAGCGGCCGGCCGATCCCGGCCGGCCGCTCCGTCTCACCGGTTCACCAGGTGACCGGCAATTCATGAACGCCGAAAAAGGCGCTCTCGTGTTTGTACGACAGCTCGTCGAGCGGCACGGTGCAGCGCAGGTCGGGGAACCGCCGGAACAGGGTCTCGAAGACGATCTCCAGCTCCGCATTGGCCATGTTCTGGCCGATGCACTGGTGGATGCCGTAGCCGTACGCCATGTGCCCGCGCGTCGAGCGATGAATGTCGAAGGTGTCCGGGTCCTCGAAGAAGTCCTTGTCGTGGTTGGCCGAGGCGGCGAGGAGATACAGACCCTCACCGGCCGCGATCCGTTGACCCGCGATCTCGACGTCCTCCTTGGCGATCCGGGGCAGAACCAGATCGCCGACGCTGAGGTAGCGGAGCAACTCCTCGACAGCCTTGGGCCACAGGGCCGGGTCGGCTTTCAGTTCGGCGAGCGCACCGGGGTGTTCCAGCAGGACCAGCGTGCCGAGGGCGATCATGCTGGCGGTCGACTCGTGCGATGCGTTCAGCACGCTCTGGGCCGCGCCGGCGAGCTCGGAATCCGCCAGCTCGAGTTCGGCCGGTGCGTGCGCGAGTTTGGTGAGGATGTCGTCGCCCGGGTTACGGCGTTTCTCGTCCAACAGGGCGAGCATGTGGGTGCGCATTTCCATCACGGCGGTCCGGAGTTCGTTCATCGGGACGCTGCGCTCGAGCAGGACATTCGCGCGGGTCTGGAAGAAGTGGTGCTCGGACTCCGGCACGCCGAGAAGTTCGCAGGTGAGCACCGACGGCACCCGTAGCGCCACCAGCTTCACGAGGTCGGCGGGCTGGCCACTGTCCCGCATGACGTCCAGCGCATCGTCCACCGTCCGCTGGATCCGCGGGCGCAGGGTACGGATCTTGCGCATCGTGAAGTCGGGCACCAGCAGTTTGCGGTACACGTCGTGCTCGGGCGGGTCCATCCGGACGAACGACGAACGCCGTCCTTGCGGGTCCACCCCGGTACCGCCGGCCAGGGGAATGCCCGGGATGGTGCTGTCGCTGCTGATCCGGGGGTCGGTGAGCGCGGCCTGGACGTCGGCGTACCGCGAGACCAGCCAGACGGTGCTGCCGTCGCGAAGCATGGCCCGGGACACCGGTTCCGTCGAGCGCAGCGTCTCGTACTCCGGGGGCGGGTTGAAGGGGCACCCGGAGCGGCGCATCGGGAATGACGGCGGACTGTCGGCCGTGCCGGCCGGCACGGTGGGGCCCAACGTTGCCATGCTGACTCCTGTTCGCAGGTGACCGCGATGTGGGGTGATCTCGTCTGTTGCCGCGCTGACGAAACATAGGATCCGCCGTGGAACAAGCCGGTAATCACCGGGTAAGCAACGTGGATCGGCGAATGCGACCGCCACCGGCTTTCCCGATAGGGGTCCGTGAGGGATGAGGCCCCTTCCCCCGATTGATTACCGTCGACTGGCAAGCCGTCGAGATCCTGTTCCGGATGTCATTCGCGCCAGAACTGTCGAAAAGGGGCATGGCGATGGGTCATCTCGCAGACGACAACCTCGTGGATGTTGTCCTGGAGGGCGGTCCGGCGGACCTTCCGCCCGAACGTCGCCTGCTCAAAACCGTGGCTGCCGGCGAGAGGGTGAAGATCGAGCACTACGGCGGCTACGAGCATTTCGAACGCCAGACGGGCGCCGATCCCGCGGACGACGGCCCGATCGCCTTCCGCTGGACGATGCGTACCCGGATCGCCGAATAGCGGCCGCGAGCATTTCCGACGTCGGGGTGAGGGAGGAAGTCATCGTGCGTTCGGACGAGTCCTGGGAAAAGACCGGCTGGCGGTCGCCGTGGACCGGAACCGGCGTGTACCGGGTCGAGCATGTGCGAAAGTGTCGCGGCCGGGCACTTCGCCGTCAGGAACACCCCATGGCCTTTCGCAACCGGCCCCCGATGTGGCACTCGTTGCGGAGATCCAGCGTGCCGGAGCGGGTGAGCAACTCGCCCTTCCCATCGGCCGGCGTGGCGGTCAACGTCCAGGTGTACGCGCCGTCGGGTACCGGCCGGCGCAGGCGGTCCTGCCCGTTCCAGGACGTGGTCACGAGGCCGCGGGCCAGGCCGCCGGAGATGGTGCTGACGGTGGCGCCGGTGGCCGGGTTCCTGATCACGAGCGTCCAGGAGGCGGCGGGCTTGGACAGCCACCACTTCGGCTTCCAGTGCCCGGTGCTCCCCTTGATCCGGGCCGACGGGGCGACCACGGCGTCGAGCTGGACGAGGGGCGAGACCGGAACGCCGCTGGGCACCAGACGGATGCCGTTGTCGGCCCCGAGGTGGGCGATGGTCCCGGTGTACGGGTCGATGGCCCAGGGACGCCACGACCTGAATTCCCCGAGGGTGTGCGGCACGGGCGTGCCGCTGCGAACGTCGGTGACCCGGAGCTGGCCGTCCACCTCGGACGCTACGAAGCCGTCACCGAGCTTTGCCCGCGACAAGCCGGATCCTGAGAAGAGTGGCAGCTTCGTCTTCGTGACGGTGTCGTACACGCCCTGGCTCTCCAGCAGCCCCACACAGCTCCAGAGCAGCCACCGGCCGACGGCCTGGAAGTCGTCCAGGAGGCAGCCGCGCCCGAACCACACCTCGGCGCCCCGCTGCCCGGTCAGGACGTCGATGGGGGCCACGGCCTCGTTGCCGTTCCGCACCCACAGGGTGGTGCCCCACATCGCCGCGACGCCGGCAGTCGTGGTGAACACCGTCCGCCGGGTGTCCAGGTCGACGACGCGGGTCTCCAGCACGCCCCCGCCCGGCCCGGTGGGCGCGGGCTCCGGCGTCCCCGTCCCGGTGTCGGCGTACGTCAACAGGGCGACGAACCGGCCGCTGGCGGCCGCCACCGACTCGTAGGTGCGGGAGCTGTCGATCGGAGTGCCCGGCAGGGACTGGGTCGGCTCCAGGAGGTGCGGTTGCGGGGATCCGGTGACGCCCGAGACGACGGTCCGGCCGTCACCGGTGGGGTGTCGCCTGACGCACACCGGAAAGGCGCAGCCGTCGTACACGGCGCCGCGGGCGAGGCGTGCCCCCACGGTGAGGGATCCGGTCACGCCGACGTCCCGGGTGAAGACGTGTCGCCTGTCGATCGAGGGGTCGTACTCCAGGGTGTCCAGCCGTCCCTGGGTCAGGGTCAGCTCGTCCACCGTCTTCTGGAGCTGCTGCGGGGACGCCTCGGCGATCCTGCGGACGGTCACCTCGCCACCGTCGGTGGCCTCGATGAGGGAAACCCCCCACTGGTCCCAGTCGGGGCCGGGGCCGCCCGGCACCAGGAGCCCGCCGTCCGGGGTCGGCACGCCCCGGCCGGCGGACCGGGCCAGCAGCGTCTTCACGGTGGAGCCGTCGGGGGCGAGCGCCTCGACCCGCCACACCGGCAGGTCGTAGGCGTGGCGGCCCAGGGAGGGGTCGTACCGGGCCACGACGAGTGTCTCGCCGACCATGCCGAGCAGTTGGGCGTCGCCGACCAGCGGCACCGTTCGCGGAGCCGCGGTCAGGTCGCCGCGCGAGTGGATGGCGACGGCCCGGTCCGCCCACCGCCAGAACAGCAGGTGGGTGGCGGTGAGCACGACCTGCCCGTCGGTCTGGCTGCCGCGGTGCGGCAGCGGGACCAACCGGCCCTGGTCGACATCGAGCCATGCGGTACGTCCGCCATCGGCCGTCCGGTACCGGACGACCTGCCCGTGCGCGTCGCCCAGCGGATCGTTGGTCTCGAACGTCGCGGTGATTCCGTCGGGGACGTCCTGGACGGCGCGCTGCGTGACGGAGTCGCCGTCACGGGAGTCGAGCAGGTGCCACGTGATGTCGGCGCCGCCGGAGCTTCCCGCCGTCGTCACGACCGTCCAGCCGAGCGTGCTGAAGTACTGGTGGCCGGCGGGCAGCACGACCGCACGGGACGCACCGGCCGACATGTCCCGCAGCCACACGGTCCTGGCGGTGTCGTCGTACCGCGCGACGACGTCGGAGCCCGCACCGAAGTCCGGCATGGCGTGAACGTCCGTGGCGGACGCGTCAACGATCGTGTCCGCGCCTGCGTAGCTCGTCCACAAATGACCGCGCGCGTGCTCGTAGCGGAGGAATCCCGAGGGCCCCGCGCTCAGCAGGGCTGTCCGGGGTAGGAGGACGGTGGGGGCGGGGATGACCGCCTCTGCCGTGGCTGCCTCCGCTACGGCGATCGTCGGCGGAACCAGCCCCATGGCGAGGGTGAAGGACATGATGGCGGCGATGCCGCCGCGTAGGAGCGCACGTCTGGCCATGCTGGTCCCCCTGCGTCGCGGAAGGTGAGGGCTTCGACGGCTTTCTGCGGTGGGACCGTGCGGCGCGGGCGGACCGCCGTCGTGCCGACGTTCGAGAGCTCACAGCGAAGCGGCGGGAGCTTAACAGTTTCCGCCCCGCTTGAGGTGCCGGGCATCCTGGACGGGCTTGCTCTTCCTGTCCCGGACACCCGACATCAGGCACATGTCATGGTGGCGACGGCGCCGGTCAGTCCTGTTGTTCGGTGCGGGCGATCTCGGTGAACGCGGCGGTCAGGTAGCCCTCGACGGGCCGGCCGGTGACGGTGAGCAGGTCGGCGACGAGCAACGGCGCGTGCCGCGCCGCGGCGGGCGGGTCCGGCGGCGACTCGTCGCCGTCGGGGTCGTAGACGCCGAGGGCGCCCGCCAGCAGGACGAGGACCACGTGCGGGTCGACGTCGGGCCGCCACTGCGCGGCGTCGCGGACGCAGCCTTCGAGCACCTGACGGACGTCGTCGCCGTCGAGGCCGTCGGGGTGGGTCTCCTCCAGCAGCAGCCGGACCACCGCGCCGAGCACCAGGCCCGACCGTTCGGCCGCCGCGAGCCGGGCCACCGCGACGTCGTACGCCTCGGGGGCGCGCTCGCGGACGGCGGCGACCGCGTCGGTGGTGGCGGCGGCGATCTCGCGGGCCGGTGCGGGCAGGTGTCGCCAGGCTGTGGTCATCCCGACCAGGATCGCAGAGAGGTACGACGACCCGCCGACGCGCCTGCGTTGTGACCCCGCGCACACGGCGAACGGGAAACTCGGCGCGAAAAGGTCTCGCGCTGTGTCACACCCAGCGCACAGAATCGGGGGATGCTCAGTCGCGCCCTGCCCCGCCGTTCCGAAGCCCGGCGGATGCTCATCGGCACGCTGTTGTCGGCGATCGGGCGCGGTCTCACCCTGCCGTTCCTGTTCATCTACCTGACCGACGTCCGGGGTCTCACCGACACCCGCGCCGGCCTGGTGATCGGCTGGTACGGCGTGATCACCCTGGCGCTCTCGCCGATCGGCGGCGCGCTCATCGACCGGTTCGGCGCCCGCCGGATCCTGCTGTCGGGCCTGCTGATCGAGGCGGTCGGCACCGGGTCGCTGGCCCTGGTCGACTCGAGCGCCTCGGCGTTCGGGGTGATGACGCTGGTGGCGATGGGCAGCTCGGTCATCTGGCCGGGGCAGAACACGATCCTCGCCTCGCTCACCGACGCCGACGAGCGGCAGCGGGTCTTCGGGCTGAACTTCGCCCTGCTCAACCTCGGCATCGGCGTCGGCGGCCTGACCTCCGGCGCGATCGTCGACACCGCCCGCGAGGTCACCTTCCAGGCGATCTACGTGCTCGACGCGATCAGCTACCTGATGCCCGCGCTGATCCTGCTGACCCTGCCGCACGTGGGCCACCGGCTCGCCGCCGGACCGGCCGGGGAGCGGACGTCGGCGGGCGGCTACCTCACCGTGCTGCGCGACCGTCCGTTCCGGCGGCTCGTCATCTTCGGCCTCGTCCTGACCACCTGCGGCTACGCGCAGATCGAGGTCGGCTTCACCGCCTACGCCGTACGGGTGGCCGAGGTGACGCCGCGCGTGGTCGCCTGGGCGCTGGCCGGCAACACGGTGATGATCGTGCTATCCCAGCTGCTGGTCCTGCGACGGATGGAGGGGCGCAGCCGCACGGGCGGGCTGGCGGTCGTGGGCGCGGTCTTCGCGATCGCCTGGCTGGTCCTGGGGGCCGGGGGCGTGGTCGGACCGAGCAACGCGCTGATCGCCGCCCTCTGCGTCGTCGCCTGTTCGGCGATCTTCGGCTTCGGCGAGACCCTGCTGTCGCCGGTGATGCCGGCGCTGACGAACGCGCTCGCCACGGACGCGCTGCGCGGCCGATACAACGCCATGAGCTCGATGATCTTCGGCATCAGCGGCGTGATCGGTCCCGTCACGGCGGGCCCGCTGCTCGGTGCGGCCGACGGCCGGATCTGGGTCGGGGTGGTCGTCAGCGGCTGCCTGGTGGCCTCGCTCATCGCGCTCTCCCTGCGCCGGCTGCTCACGCCGGCCCAGGACGGCCGCGCACCGGCCGCCCCGCCGGCCACCGAACCGGCCCCCGTGCAGGCCTGACCGCCCCGCCCCGCCCCGCCGCGCACGCGGGCCGTGGACGGCGGGCACCGAATGTCCGGTCCCCGGCGCTACTGACGGCGACGGGCCCCGGAATCCGCAAGGGATGCTCCGGGGCCCGTCGGGTGCGTACCGCTGCCGTCAGGCGGTGGGAACCTCGGCGGTGGTGCGGATGCGGTCCAGGGCCGGCGCCGAGACCGGGGACTCGGCGGTCAGGTAGGCCACGAACGCGTCCAGGTCGATCATGCCGGTGACCGCGTTGGTGCCGCCGGTGAGAACGGTGAAGCCGTCGCCGCCGCCGGAGAGGAAGTTGTTGACCGTCACCCGGTACGTGGCGTCGGCGGTGACCGCCACCCCGCCGAGGGTGAGGCTGCCCCGGACGACCCGGGTGCCCGTGCAGGCGTCGGCGACGGTGCCGGTGGTGCCGGCCGGGTCGACGACGTAGCGGACGGTCGACGACGGGTAGAGCGTCCGGCCGGTGACGAACTGCTGTTCCAGCATGCAGTAGAGCTGCGCGCCGGTGAGGTCGAGCGTCACGAGGTTGTTGCCGAACGGCTGCACCGTGAACGCCTCCTCGTAGGTGACCGGGCCGGCGTCGAGGTCGGCGCGTACGCCACCGGGGTTCATGAAGGCGGCGACGGCGCCCTGCTCGTCGTCGGTGGCGGCGAGCTGCGCGTCGGCGATCACGTTGCCCAGCGGGGACTCGCCCAGGGTCGTACCGAAGAGGGTCTCCTGGGTCTTCTTGATCTCCGTGGTGGTCCGGCCGACCTCGCGGCCGGCCACCGGGCCGAGCACGGTCTTGTAGCGGTTGATCAGGTCGGTCTGCGCCCGGTCCGGGGCGACGTCCCGGGTGACCACCACGTTCTCGGCCTTGGCGCTGATCACGTCGCCGGTACGCCGGTCGATGGAGAGGTCGATGTCGGTGACCAGGCGACCGAAGGAGCTGGCGCTGGTGACCAGCTTGCCGGCGATGTCGCAGTTGTACGCCTGGTGGGTGTGGCCGCTGACGACCACGTCGATGGACGGGTCCATCCGGTTGGCGATGTCCACGATGGGGCCGGAGATGCCCTTGCAGTCGTTGATGCCGCCGGTCGCGTCCTGGGTGCCGCCCTCGTGCAGCAGCACGACGATGGTCTCGACGCCCTGGCGGCGCAGCTCCCGGGCGTACCGGTTGGCGGTCTGCGCCTCGTCGGCGAAGGTCAGGCCGGCGACGCCCTGCTGGCTGACGATGCGCGGGGTGCCCTCCAGCGTCATGCCGATGAAGCCGACCTTGACGCCCTGCACCTTGTGGATGGCGTACGGGGCCAGCAGCGGCTGGCCGGTCGCGGTCTTGAACGCGTTCGCGGAGAGGTACTGGAAGCCGGCGCCCTCGTACGGGGTGCCGTCGACGCAGCCGTCGACCGGGTGGCAGCCGCCGTTCTGGATGCGCAGCAGCTCGTCGGCGCCCTCGTCGAACTCGTGGTTGCCGACGCTGGCGTAGTCGAGCCCGGCCAGCGAGAGCGCCTCGATGGTCGGCTCGTCGTGGAACGCGGCGGAGAGCAGCGGGGAGGCGCCGATCAGGTCGCCGGCCGCCACGGTGATGGTGTTCTGCT
This sequence comes from Micromonospora reichwaldensis, assembly GCF_031845925.1. Classification (NCBI taxonomy): domain Bacteria; kingdom Bacillati; phylum Actinomycetota; class Actinomycetes; order Micromonosporales; family Micromonosporaceae; genus Micromonospora; species Micromonospora reichwaldensis. The sequence continues at coordinate 102,178 of NZ_JAVRFL010000024.1, forward strand.
TCTTGGCGTGCTTACGCAGCTCGGCGAGCTGGGTGGCGAGGTATTCGGCCCCGCCGGCGGGCTGCCCGGCGATGGTGCCGTTGGTGGTGCCGGACGGCGGTTCGAGGTTGCCGTGGAAGTCGTTGAGGGCCAGCAGCTTGACGGCGACCGGCTTCGGGCCGGCGTCCGCCTGGTCGGGGGTGGTCGTGACCGCGCCGAAGGCGGTCACGGCGAGCGCGGTCAGGCCGATGGCGGCCCGGCGCATCCCGGGGATGGACATGGAACTCCTCGTGGGAAGCCGGCGCGGGCACCCGGGTGACGGTCCACCCCGGGGGCGGGCCGCGCCGTCGACAGGTTCGGTCGCGGTGGCGAGGGTGGCCGAGCGCCGCCGCGTCGCGGACAGCCTCTCATCGTCGCCCGCCCCGGTCGACCGGGGCGGGGGCGCAGACCTGCGCAAACTCGCGGCCGGCGACCATCCGGACGGGCGTTTCCGACATGCCCGGCAGCGTGGGCGCCCGCCGGCGGAGGGGTGCCGCCGGCCCGGGCTGCCCGGGGCCGGCCGCCCGCCTCAGCAGTACGTGTAGCTGCCCTTGCTCCCCCACGAGCAGGAGTCGATCAGGGTGCCGGACGAGTTGCGCAGGGACGCCTTGTCCCCGGTGTTGTTCCAGATGTAGGCGCCCGAGCCCCAGTAGCGGTGGGTCGAGCTGTTGGTGCCCTTCCCGGTGTGCACGACGACGCTGGCGCCCGGGGCCAGCCGGAAGTCGCCGGAGAACTTGTAGACGTGGCCACCGAGCGTCCCGCCCCCGCCCGCGTTCGGCGTCGGGGGCCGTACGGTGCGTCGGTCAGCCCGGCACCTCGCGCCGGTCCGTGGTCAGCCCGGCACCCTCGGGCCGGTCCGTCCCGGCGAGCAGCGCCGCGACGGCCGCGGCGTCCCAGGCGCCGGCGACCCCCGGCCGGGCCAGCAGGTAGCGGGCGATCCGGTCGGCGTCCCAGCCGTGCGACTCGCGCAGGCCACGGGCGATCATGTCGAGGTAGGCCGGGGCCGGGGCCCGCCACGACACCTCGGACGCCGCCCACGGGGCGGTGAAGGTCAGCAGCGGGAGCCCGTCGAGCCGGCCGGGGCAGAGCAGGGTCTCGTACCGGCCGGGGCCGAGGGTGGCCCTCCCGGTGGCGACGGCCTCGGCGATCAGGCCGGCGTCGGCGCCGGGTTCCCGGTACATCTCCTGGGCGGCCACGTCGGCGAACTGCCCGATGTCGAGCAGGTAGGCCCGAGCCGCTGCCTCGCCGGGGAGCGCCGGGTCGTAGAACGCCATCCCGCCGGTCCACGCCCGCGACTCGCCGGCGAAGTAGATGCCGCCGGGCAGCGACACCGGCACCGTACGCCTGGCGGGTCGCGGGTCCCGGCAGCCCGGATACGTCCGCCGCCCGCCGGGCGGGCAGCCTCCCGCCAGGTAGAAGCCGAGCCGGGCGGCGTGCATGTTCGACCCGTACGCGACGTACCAGACCTCACCCACCACGGGCCGACCGGGCTCGGCGGTCAGAAGCCGCAGGTCATGCCGGCGGCGTGGCTGGCCTGCACCAGGTGCGTGGCGCAACCGCTCCCGGTGACCTTGTGCAGCAGGAAGCCGGTCGGCTCGACGACCCAGCCGAACTGGTCGTCGGCGCTGGTGGTGAGGGAGCTCTGCCGCCAGGTGCTCGGCGCGGTGGTGAGCACCGTGCCGGCGAAGGTCACGGTGACCGGGCGGTGGACGTGCCCGGCGACCACCCGGACCACGTGCGGGTGGCGGGCGACCACCTCGGCCAGCTCGTCGCCGTCGGTCAGCCCGATGTCGTCGAGGAACGGGATGCCGACCGGTGCCGGCGGGTGGTGCAGGCAGACCACTGCCGGCACCTCGGGTCGACCGGCCAGCACGCCGTCCAGCCAGCCGAGCTGGTCCTCGCCGAGGCAGCCGGCGTCGCCCCCGCCCGGCATCAGGGAGTCCAGCACCACGACCGTCGCCTCCGGGTGGTCCACGTGGTAGTGCGCCGAGAAGCCGCCGCCGAGCCACGGCGTGCCCCCGAAGGCGTCCAGCAGCGACTCCCGGTCGTCGTGGTTGCCGGCGACCAGGTGCACCGGCAGGGGGAACCGGCCGATGACCTCGCGCAGGGTCGCGTACTCGTCGGGGCGGCCACGGTCGACCAGGTCGCCGGTGATCACCACGCAGTCGGGCCGTGGGTTCAGCGCCAGCACCCGGCCCAGGGCGCGGTGCAGGCCGGCGGCCGGCTCGGCGGCGAGCACGCCGGTGGTCAGGTGCGGATCACTGAGCTGGGCGATGAGCATCGGTGCCTCCACTCGACCGGGACCCTCACGCTATCGCCGCGGGCCCCGGCGCGCGGCCCGCCCGTGCCCACAGGCCCTGTCCACAGCCTGTGGATGGCACATGTGTACGAAAGCGTCGACGATCTTGATTTCCGCTGGTCCCGCGCCTGCCTGAGTACCCTTGATCGCGGGCCCGCCCGCCGGTCGCGGCCCTCCCTACCTGGAACGACGTGCCGAGTGGATCACGAGCGAGTCATCCGTGACGTCACGGTCCGCCTCCCCATGGCGTCGACCGTCGTCGAGGCGTGCCGGTGGACCGTCACCGCGCTCGCCCGCCACGCGCCGGCCACCATCTCCGTCCTGCTGCACGTCCACGACCGGCTCCGCTGCGTCGCGGCCACCGGCTCCTGGCAGGTCTTCTCCACCGTGCCGCCGAAGACCGGGATCGTGGGCCGGGTGTACGCCTCCGGCGAGACCGCCGTCGTGCCCGACGTCGCCGTCGACCCCGACTACATCCCGGTACGCCCCGACGTCACCGCCGAGGTGTGCGTACCGGTGCTCGACCCGGCGGGCCGGCCCATCGGGGTGCTGGACCTCCAGTGGTGCGGCCCGGCCGACCTCGGCCCGTGGCGCGACACCGCCGAGCGGCTGGCGGCCCGCCTCGGGGCCCGGATCGTGGCGCTCGGCGGGCCACCGGCGGAGAGCCGCAGCGAGAAGCTCCTGCGGCACGCCGCCGCGCTGACCTCCGCGTCGACGGAGTGGGACCTGTTCGCCGCCGCGATCGCCGCCGCCCGGGACGTGTCCACGCTCTCCGCGGCGGTACTGGTGCTCGCCGGCCCGGACGGGCCCCGCCTGGGTACGCCGCCGGCCACCCCCGGCGAGCTGGAGGCGCGGATCCGGGCGGAGCTGACCGAGGCGGACCCCGCCGCGCTGGACGGGCTGGTGGCTCGCGCCCACCGCCACGGCGTGGGCTACACGCTCGGCGAGGCGGGACACCCGCCCGTGCCCGACCACCGGCCGCTGACCCGGGCCGGGGTGCGCACGCTGGTCGCCGTGCCCGTCGGCCGGCCCGACGACGGCGGGGTGCTGCTGGTGGCCGACGAACGACTGCTGCGCCCCGACCCGACCACGGTCAACCTGCTGGAGCTGCTCGCCGGCCAGGCGTGGAGCTGCCTCGACCGGCTGCGTAGCCTGGCCCGCCTGCGCGAGCAGGCCAACTCGGACCCGTTGACCGGGCTGCGGCACACGGGGCCGTTCGGCCAGCGGATCGCCGTGGCCACCCCGGGTCGTACGGCCCTGCTGGCGATCGACGTGGACGGCTTCAAGGCCGTCAACGACACGTACGGCCACCAGGCCGGCGACCGCGTGCTCGTCCGGCTGGCCCGGGCCCTGGAGGGGGCGCTGCGGCACGGCGACGAGCTCTACCGGATCGGCGGCGACGAGTTCGTGGCGGTGATCGAGGTGGGGCGCCCCGAGGAGGCGGTCCGGATCGCCGAGCGCCTGGCCGAGGCGGCACGGCAGATCGGCCGCACGATCAGCGTCGGGGTGGCCCTTCCCCGCCCGGGCGAGTCACCCGAGGCCACGCTGCGCCGCGCCGACCAGGCGCTCTACGCGGTGAAGCACCACGGCCGCGACGGCGTACGCCTGGCCCCCGCCTGACCGCCTCCGTCGGTCACCGTCGGCGGCGGGCGACGTTCACCGGCTTCTGCTCGTTCGGAGGCATCTCGACCCGGGCGACGCCGGCATGCCACCGGGTGTGCATCGCGGTGTCCGCGATCCACGCCCCGCACCGGTGGCAGACCTCGACGTCCTTCGGCCGCCGCCCCGCGGGCAGCAGTTCCCCGCCGGCGTTGTCGGTCCCCGTGAGCGGGTTGGCCTCGTTGTCGGCGAGCATCCAGAGCCGGTGCCAGGTGGTCTTGATGTCCTCCCGGGACACGCCGAGCGCGAGCAGCAGCTCGGTCAGGTTCTCCCACTTCGGCGGCTTCCTGGCGGTGAAGATGCGGCTGATCGTGGAGGTCGACAGGCCGATGGAGGTGGTCCGGATGATCGTGCGGTAGGACGGGTTCCCCGCCTGCCGGTAGGTCAGCTTCAGCTGACGGACGAGTTCGGTGAGGTGCGGGCTGCCGGTCTCGGAGCCCGGGCCCTCACGGCCGGCGTTGTTCGTGTTCGTGGACATCGGCGGCGCGCCGTGGTCGCCGGTGCCGGACCCGCGTCCGGCACCGGCGCGCTTCGTCGGCGCTACACCCCCCACCGAGGGTTAGGCGCCCGGAGCAGCCAGGTGGAGACCCGGCCGGCGACGACGCCGGTCAGACAGACCGCCAGCGCGACCTCGGTCGGCGGCCGACCGGTCAACAGCACCGCACCGGCGAGAACGGCGACCGCCGCGGTCACGAGTGCCGTGGGCAGCGGCCCGTGGACACCGACGGTCCGGCGGGCCACCTCGCCGGCCAGCAGGACGACCGCACCCGCGGTCAGCAGGGTCTCGTCCAGGGCGCGCCCCGACAGCAGCAGGGCCACCGACGTGGCGATCACGATCACGATCACGATGACGCCGGGCCACCAGGCCCCCGGCTGCGGGGCCGGTCGCCGGGTTGCCGGGGGGCCGCACGAAACGGCCGCCCGGCGGGGGTCGAGGGATGGTTGTTCGGTCATCCGGTTCGGAACTCCTTCGGTCGTGGGGGGGGGGGGGGCGCCGCCCGCGTG